>JAISZC010000140.1 GCA_031269485.1 Deltaproteobacteria bacterium | reverse complement strand
CTGGCTGATTTGACCAGCCTAACCCGCCGATGGCGTTGACGAGCTTGTCGGCCCCGAGGGAAATTTCAATGCGGTTGCCGCTGGTCGACCCGTCGGGCATAAGAACCAGACAATATTGGTTCCACGGATAACTTGTCAGAATTGAGTCGTCCAAGCCGTCCCAAAAAATATCATCGGCCGAACTTACGCCGGATGAAAGACCACAAAATACAATTACCGACCAAAAGATGCAAATAAAAACTTTAAAAGGCTTAGGCATGATTGTCACTCCATGAAACGCCTGAGACTCAGGCCAAAAAACAGTTACGTCAAACGGCCGGGAAGGCCCAAGAAAACAATTAGAAAGACGAAAGCGCGCGCGTCGCCCGGTTCGGCGCGCCATTTCACCGGCGACGGCCAAGGGCTTGGGACGCCGGCGGCTTGACGGCGGCCAGGCCGAAAGCCCCGGAACGCGTCCCAAGCGCGGCGACGGCCCCGCCCGCGGCTAAACGAAAAACGACCCAAACGATAAATTTGGTTGCAGGCCCTTTTAACCCAACCGCCTCAAGCTGGCCAAAAAAAACCGCCAGCTCGACCAAATGGCCCATTTTTTTTCAGCCGCCAGGCCAGGTAGCCGAACTGGCGGATCGGACTGAACCGCTGAAACCGCGGCATTCCGCGCTTAGCTGGCGATCTGGCCCGGCGCGGCCGTCCTGAACCTTAAAATTTATAAATATTATGGCTAAAATATCTCTCTAAGACACAAGTGAGGTAATAAACGAATAAAAAAATAAATCGATAATCACGACGTCCCGCAGTCGAATTCAGTCCTTGGCTGGCCCTGTTGCGGACGACGGACTCGCATCAAGCCGCCGGAGGCCGTAGCCGGAGGGTTTCGGCGCGGCGCCGGGGCCGATTCGGTCTGGGCGCGAGCGGGCGCCGGCCAGCCGCCAAAGGTTGCGGCCGCCATCTGGTCCGCCGTGTGGCGCCGCGGCGCCAGTCGGCGGCTTGAAACGTAAAAAATTATAAAAAAACGCCGCAGAACGCCAAAACGCTCAACTCGGGCGAGTTGATTTTGGGGCCAGCTTGTTCCTCTCGGCCAAGCAATCAAGGCTGACGGGCAGTTGACGCGCCCGCCGGCCTGCGTCGGACGATGACGGCGCCCTGCGGGCCCGGAGCGGCGCGGGGCGCCCCGGGCCGGCCGAGGCTGCCGGGCGGCTGGCCGAGGCTGCCGGGCGGCTGGCCGAGGCGGCCGGGCGGCTGACCGGCTGGCCGGCTGGCCGAGGCCAAAATCAAGGGCTTGCGGCCAACTGTCGCCAGCGAAGGCCGCCAAAAAAGTTTTTTCAAAAAAATTTTCGCGACGCGCGCGGCCGGCGAGCCCCGCTGGCCTGGACCATGTTTTCAGGGCCAGCCGCCTGGCGCCGCCGCTTTCCTCCAACCCCAAACCTCAAGGAGAATGGCCATGCCGCTTCGCCCGGCCTTGCGGCTTTTCCTTCCGTCGGCCTTGACGGCCTGGACAATCCCGACCATGATCGGCCTGGCCTTGTTCGGTCTGGCCTTGTGCGGCCTGGCTTGGACCGGCTTGGCCTGGAGCCGGCCGGCCCAGGCGGCCGAATTCGTCGACGACGCCGGCCGCCGTCTCGATTTTCCCGCGCCCCCGCGCCGGGTGGCCTCCCTGTCGCCGGCGGCCACCGAAGTCGTCTGCGTCCTCGAGGCCCACGAGGCCTTGATCGCCGCGACGGTCGACGACGACCATTTCGAGGGCCTCATCGGCGTGCCGCGGGTCGGCTCGGCCGACTGGACCGACTTCGGCCGCCTGGCCGAGCTGCGGCCCGATTTGGTCATCGTCCCTCCGGAGCTGTTCGAGCCGGCGCGGCAGGCGTGGGCCGGCCGGACCGGGCCGGCGCTGATGGTCTGGGACGGCCGGTCGTCTCTCGCGGAGGCCGACCGCAAGATTGAGGCGCTGGGGCAAGTTTTTCAAAAAACCGCCCAGGCCGACGCGACGCGGGCCAAGGAGCGGGACTTTCTGGAAACGGCGACCGCCAAGACGGCCGGGCTGCCCCCGGAAGCCCGCCCCAGAACCATGCGTCTGGCGGCCAGGGACGGTCGGCTCTTCGTCCCCGGCCGAACTTCCTTTCAGGCCGAGATCATCGAGGCGGCCGGCGGCCGGCCGCCGGAGCTGGGCGACGACGAGACCGAGCTGACGACGGCCGCCTTTTTGGCCTTCAATCCGCAGTTCGTCTACGCCTGCGGCGCCGACCGGGCCGCGGTCGAGGCCTTTTTGGCCGCCCCCGAGCTGACGGCGGTCGAGGCGATCAAGGACGGCCGCGCGGCCTATTTTCCCTGCTCGCTGACCAACCGCGCCGCCGCCCACGCCGGCTACCTGACCGCCTGGCTCTCGACGAGCCTCCACCCGGTCCTCTACGGCCGACGTGAAGCCCTGATCCATCCCGAGGGCGTCGTCGACGAACGGCTCGTCGAGCTCGACCTGCCCTTCGTGTCTCGGGCGCGGACGGTCAGCCTCCGGCAAGCCGACTTCATCCAAAAAACCCTCGTGATCGAGTTTTCCAGCCCCCAAACCGTCGTGTCCACCTCCGACGGCCAGCGGGAGGGCCTGACGGCCGTCGGCAACTCCGCCTCGCCCCCCATGGTCTGGTCCATCCAGCATGAAGGCGGCTGGGAGGGCGACGTGGCCAAAAGGCTCGCGCTTTTGGGGCTGGAAAAGGAGCGGACGAGCCTAATTTTCACCGGCGCCGACATCGGCAACCTCGTCGTCAAGACCGTCCGCCACCAGGACGCCACGGTGACCGCCCTGGTCACCGCCGGCGCCGAGAGCAACGCCTGGCGGGCCTCCAGGGACGTCGGGGCCTACTACGAGCCCGGCACCATCAACGTCATCGTCTTGTCGAGCCGCCGGCTGACGCCCGCGGCGGCGACGGCGGCGGTGATCGTGGCCACCGAGGCCAAGACGGCCGCCCTGTGGGATCTCGACGTCCGCAGCTCCCAGACCCCGCTGCTCAACCCGGCCACCGGCACCGGCACCGACGACGTGATCGTGGCGGCCGCCGGCCAGGGCGCGCCAATCGACTACGTCGGCGGCCACTCGAAGATCGGTCAGCTCGTCGCCGAGGCCGTTCGCGAGGCCGTCACGGAAGCCTTGGCCAAGCAAAACGGGCTGAGCGTCGACCGCAACGTCTTCGCCAGACTCAGGGAGCGCGGGCTGGAGCCGACGAAGCTCTTCGACGGCCCGGACGCCGCCGAGCTGACCGGCCGGCCGGGCTGGCGCGGCGAGCTCGTCGAGCTGCTGCTGTCGCCCCAAGGCGCGGGCCTGATCGAAACGGCCCTGAGTCTCGACGACGCGGCCAACATGGGCCGGCCGGCCGACCCGACCGCCTTCGAGCTCGGAGCTTTGGCCTTGGCCTCGAACATCGCCGGGACGGAGGCCGCCGCGCTCAAAGCTCTGGCCGGCGGGCCCGGCTCGCCTTTGGCGGCCACGCCGCGGCTGCGGACGGCCCTCGACGCCTTGGCCACAGGCGTGGCCCTGCGGCCGCCGCAAGCTCAGGCGACGCCGTGAGGCGGACCCGCCGCCGACCGGGCGGTTGACGATGGCTGACGTGGTTGGGCGAGTTCAGGCGAATTAAGGCTAGGTTGGACGAAAGGCTAGGTTGGGCGAGGTTGGAGGAAATCGGACCAGGCTTGCGGCCGGGCGGATTCGGCGGCTGCGATTGAGGCGGCCGCCGCCGCGAAGGCGGCCGGGTGGAGACTGGGACGGCCTGACGGCAGGCGGGGTCCACGGATTGACGGGTTCGGCGCGGGCTTGCGGTAGGCGGGCGAGCCCGCCCGAAAGCGCGACAAGCGCCGCGGCCTGAGGTCCAGACCGGACTGCGGCCGGACGGCCGAGCCGGCGGTCCGGCCGCCGCGGAACGGCTAAAGCCGCGCCTGAGCCTTTTTGGTGTTCGCGAAATGCATCTTGGCCGCCGAAGCCAGCGTCTCGCGGCCTTGCTCCCGCCAGATGCGGGCGGCCAAGGCGTCGACCTCGGCCGAGGCGCCCTTGCGCAGCTCGTAGCCCAAAGAGACGGAAATGGCCTTCAGGCCGCCGACGAAGCCGGCGCGAGCCAAAATCGAGGCGGCGGCCACGGCCAGGTCGCGCTCGCCGCGGACAATCTGTCTCAGCGCCAGGTCCGGACGCCGGCCGAGGCGGCGGCCGTACGCCGCCAGCGCTTCTTCGACGAAATGATCGGCCCCGAACTTGTCGACGACGGCCAGCGGGCAATCGCCGTGCTCCAGCAGGCGGCCCAGGGTCTCGACGTGGGCCCAGGCCAACATTTTGTTGAGGTTGCCCGTGCGGGCGTGCAGGACGTTGTACTCGGCCGGCTCGACGACCGTCAGGCAATGCCGCTCCGGCCCCGCCAACGCCTTGATCCGGTCGGCCAGCGCGGCGTTGGCCGCGTCGGAGTTTTTCTTGCTGTCTCTGACCCCCAGAGCCGCGAATTGACGGGCCAAGCTCTCGTCGACGCGGACCGCGGCCGTGACCAGAGGCCCGAAGTAGTCCCCCTTGCCCGATTCGTCGCAGCCGATCCTCGCGTCCCAAGGCCCGGGCAGCTCGTCGAGGACGGCCGCCGCGGCGCGCTTTTTCGAAAAACTGAAGGTCACGCCGACCTCCGGCCGACCGGTCCGCACTGCATTGCGCCTTCGCTTTTTGTTGATTGCCTAAAACTGGCGACCGGCCCCGAACTGCGGTCAGACGACCGTCGCAAGCGTCGCCGTCCAAGCCATCCGCGCCGCCGCCTTTCTCGTGGCCGACGACGCGGGCCAAGACGCCGCCCGTCGCGAACCGGAGGAAGACAGGGAGAGCCGGCCGTCGATCGCCGCCCTGAAAACCTTGACCGCCTGCGTCGGCCGCGGCGTCGGCTGCGGCGTCGCCTCCGGGCCGAGGTCCTCTCGCCCGAGCTTAGCACAAAAAACAGGCCGGCGTTGGTCTTTTTCACGCCGCCTCCAAAGGCCGCGCCGGGCCAGGACCGCGCGCGTCGAAACCGCGAAACCGCGGCGGGCCTTGATCGCGGGGACCAAAACACATACAATTCAGGGGATCTCATGACGCGGTCGACTCTCGGCGTCGCCGGCGGCGGCCTCAAGCCCCTCAAGCTCATGCGCCAGGCTTTGGGGCCGTCTTGGCCCAACTCGACTTCGTCCGCTTGGCCCGGCTCATGACCGCGCCGCTTCGCCGTCAGCCCGGCCCGGGAGCGCCCAGGAAACCTCCATGACCTACCCTCCCCCGCCGGCCTTCGAGCCGGAGACGCCCGGACCCGAGGAGCGTCGTCGGCTGCGCACGGGCTTTTCCACCGGCGCCGCGGCCGCGGCCGCGGCCCTGGGAGCGGCCAGGTGGCTCGCCGAGGGCCGTCCGCCCGACCGGGTCGAGCTGGCTCTGCCGGCCGGCCGGCGGCTGACCGTGGAGTTGGCCGAGGCCGGACGGGACGGCGGCGGCGATCGGCGGGTCATGGTGATCAAGGACGCCGGCGACGATCCCGACGTCACCCATGGGGCCAGAATCAGCGCCGTGGTCAGGCTCGTCCGGACGCCGGGGCTGGATTTGTCCGGCGGCCCGGGGGTAGGCCGGGTGACCAAGCCTGGCCTGACGCTGCCGGTGGGCCAATGGGCCATCAATCCAGGACCCCGGGCCATCATGCGAGACAACTTGGCGCCCCATTTGCCGCCTGACGGCCCCGGGCTGGCGGTCAGCCTGGAGGTGGCCCGCGGCGAGGAGCTGGCCCTCAAGACCCTCAACCCCCGGCTGGGCGTGGTGGGCGGCCTCTCCATCCTGGGCACCACCGGGCTGGTCAAGCCTTATTCGCACGGGGCCTACGTCGCGGCCATCGACAGCGCCATGTCGGTGGCCCAAGCCGCGCGCCTGCGGGAAATCGTGCTGTCCACCGGCGGGCGCAGCGAGGCCTTCGCGCAAGCCGTCCGGCCGGAGCTGCCGGAGGCGTCCTTCGTGCAGATGGCCGATTTTTTTCGGGCCGCCCTGCGGCTGGCCGCGCGGCACGGCTTCGCCGCCGTGGGAGTCGCCGACTTTTTCGGCAAGGCCGTCAAGCAGGCCGCCGGGCTGGACTGCACGCACGCCCATCGCGCCGACCTGGATCTGAGCCTTTTGGCCGACTGGCTGCCGGGGCTGGCGCCGCCGCTGAGGCGGGCCGTCTCGACGGCCCCCACCGCCTTGGCCGCCCTGGAGGTCTTGAAGGCCGGCGGGGCCCTCGCGGCGGCGGACGCCGTGGCCGCCCGCGCCCATGCGGCCGCCCGCGCCTTTTTGGGGCCCGGCCCGGCGCTGTGGCTCCGAGTCTTCGATTTCGACGGGACGACTCTGGCCCTCGTCGAGGACTGAGGCTCGCCGAGCCGCGCGCTCGCGGACCGGCGCCCCGCGGCCAAGCCGTCCGCCTGGACCGCCCGAGCAGGCCTGACAAGACGCCGGAAACCTGGGCCGAAGGGAGCCCCACGCATGCACGAGGCCTCGCCGCCGCTGACCATTTTGGGGCTCGACGATCCGGCCGATCTGCCGCCGTCCTCGCTGCGGCTGCTGGCCCAGGCCGAGGTGGTGGCCGCCCCCCGCCGCAAGCTCGACGAGCTGCTGGCCGTCCGCCCCGAACTGACGGCCGAGCTTCTCCCCCTCGACGGCCCGCTGACAGGCTGGCTGACCGAGCTCGAGCAAGTCTCGCGCCGAGCCTCGACCGTGGTCTTGGCCACCGGCGATCCCAACTACTTCGGGCTGGCCAAGCGCATCTTGGAAGTCGTCCCGCCGGAGCGCGCGGCGGTCGTCCCGGCCGTGACCACCGTCCAAAAAGCCTTCGCCCGGCTCAAGGTCACCTGGGCCGGAACGGAGGTCCAGAGCCTCCACGGCCGCGGCAGCTGGCGCGATTTTTGGGCCGCCCTCTACCGCGCGGGGCAGCCGGCCAGCCCCGGCCGCCTGGCCTTGTACACCGACCCGACCAACTCCCCCAACCTCGTGGCGGAGCGGCTGACGGCCAGGGGCCAGCTGGGCTGGCGGCTGCACGTCTTCGAGGATTTGGGCGGCAGCCGCGAAAACTGGTGGCGCGGCAGCCTCAAGGAGGCGGCCCGGCGGACCTTCTCGCCGCTCAATCTCGCGGTTTTGGAGCGCGACGGCGAAATCCGCCCGACCCTGGTGGGGGCCCCCGAGGCGAGCTACGCCCATGAGGCGGGCCTGATCACCAAAAGCGAGGTCCGCTGCGCGGCCCTGGGACTTTTGGATCTCGGCGGCGACGAGACTTTTTGGGATCTGGGCTGCGGCTCGGGCGCGGTGTCGGTGGAGGCCGGGCGGCTTTTGACCCACGGCGAGCTCTGGGCCGTCGACCAAAGCCGCGCGCGGCTCGACCTGGCCGCCGCCAACCGCAGCCGCTTCGGGACGGCCCACCTGGAGCTGGTCGAGGGCGACGCGCTGGAGGTCATGGACGAGCTGCCCCGTCCGGACCGGATCTTCGTGGGCGGCGGCGGCGCGCGGCTGCGGGAGATTTTGTCCCGCGCCCGCCGGCGCCTGGCGCCGGGCGGGACAATCGTGGCGTCCGTCGTCCGCCTGGCCGCCCTGACGGAGGCCTTGGAGGAGCTCTCCAGCCCCGGACGGCCGGCCTCGGCCGTCCAACTCATGGCCGCCCGCGGACATGAGCTGGCCGGAAGCCTGTGGTTCAAGCCCCAAAACCAAGTCTGGCTGGTCAAAGGCCGGGCGCCGGGAGACGACGAAACTTGACCGACCAACCGACGACTCTTCACGAGGTGATTTTCGTGGGCGCCGGCCCCGGCGACCCGGACCTGCTGACCGTGGCCGGCCGCCGAGCTCTCGAGGAGGCCGACCTGATCGTCGCGGCCGGCTCGCTCGTCAGCCCGGCCGTCCTGGCGATCCGCGGACCGCGGACCGAGACGGTCGATTCGGCCCCCCTGACGCTGGAGCAAATCTGCGGCCGGCTCGTCGAGGCCCATCGCCGCGGCCTGAAGGTCGTCAGGCTCCACACCGGCGACCCCAGCCTCTACGGGGCCGTCCACGAGCAGTTCGCGCGGCTGAAGGCCGCCGGCGTCCCCTACCGGGTGATCCCCGGCGTCACCGCGGCCACGGCCGCGGCCGCCTCGCTGGGGCTGGAGTTCACCCTGCCCGAGCTCACCCAGACCCTCATCGTCACCAGGATCGCCGGCCGCACGCCTATGCCCGAGGGCGAGGAGCTCGCGGCGCTGGCCGCCCACCGGACCTCGCTGGCCTTGTATTTGTCGGCGGGCCAGGGCCCCGAGGTCCAAAAGGCCCTCGTCAAGGCCTACGGCCCGACGGCCCCCGCGGCCATCTGCTGGCGCGTCGGCTGGCCTGAAGGCCGCGCCATCTGGACCGAGGCCGGAGAGCTGGCCGAAACCCTCCAAGCCGAAAAAATCGACCGCCACGCCCTGATCCTGATCGGTCCGGCCGTGGCGGCCCTGAGGACCGGCCAAGACGCGCCCAAGTCGCGGCTTTACAGCGCCAACTTCGGACACGCCTTCAGGGACAAGCGGCCTTGAAGGACGAGACCGGCCAGCCGGGCGAGCCCCGGCGCCGCCAGCTCCCGCCGGAGGAGACGGGGCGGACGCCCGAGACCGCGCCAGACGCGACGACGCGGAAGGCTCGCGCGGCCCGGCCAGGTCCGCAGGCGCCCGAGGCGACGCCTGGGCCGGCGGCCCCGCCAGACGAGCTCGGACCGACGGAGCGCGGGTCGGCCTCGCCGACCAAGCCCCTGGCCGTCTACGCCCTGACCGCGCCGGGGGCGCGGCTGGCCGAAAAAATCGCCCTCGCTCTGGAGGCCGAGCTCCACTTGCCGCGCCGTTTGGACCGGCCGACCGCGACCGCTCTCTTCGACAAGCTCGGCGAGGCTCTGGCCGAGGGCTTCGGGCGCCGCCGCGGCCACGTCGTGGTGGCCGCCGCCGGGCTGGTCGTCAGACTCGTCGCCCCGCTCCTCGGCCGCAAGAGCGCCGATCCGGCCGTGGTCTGCCTGGGCCAGGACGGGCGCTTCGTCGTCAGCCTGCTGTCGGGCCATCTGGGCGGCGCCAACGAGCTGGCCCGCGACGTGGCCGCCGTGACCGGCGGCCAGCCGGTGATCAGCACGGCCACGGATCTGGCCGGCGCGCCCGCCCTGGAAACCGTGGCCCGCGATCTGGGGCTGGCCTGGGAAAACTTGGACGCCCTGCCGGCCGTCAGCCGGACGCTGGCCGAGGGCGGCCGAGTGCCGGTCGTCGATCCGGGCGGCTTTCTGCTGCCGACCCTGGCCGCCTGGCCGGAGGCCTTCGAGCCGGCCGACGCCCCGCCGGCCGACCGGCCGGCGGTCTTGGCCGACTGGCGCCTGGGACCCGTCCCGCCGACGACTTGGACGCTGCGCCCTCCGGCCTTGGCCCTGGGCTTGGGCTGTCATCGCGGCGTCGACCCGGCCGAAGTCGAGGCGCTGGCCCGCGAGCTGCTGCGCTCCCGCGCCCTCGCCCCCGCCTCGGTGCGCTTTTTGGCCACCGTCGACCGCCGGGCCGACGAGCCGGCCTTAAGGGCCCTGGCCCGCCGCTGGCGGCGGCCCCTGCTGACCTTCACGGCCCAGGAGCTCTCCGAGGCCGAGGTCCCCAACCCCTCGGACGTGGTCCGACGCAGAATAGGAGCGCCCTCGGTATGCGAAGCGGCAGCGAGGCTGGCGGCCCGTCTGGGCCCGTTGGCCGCCCCCAAGATCAAAAGCCCGCGGGCGACCTGCGCGGCGGCCCTCATCGACTGGACGTCGTCGGGCTGGGCTCGGCCGGCCCCCAAGGGGTGACCCCGGCCGCCCAGGCGGCCCTCGGCCAAGCCCAGACGGTGCTGGGCTACCGGCTCTACCTCGAGCAGGCCGCGCCGTTCGTCGGCCCGCAGGCCGAACTGCGGCCCAGCGGCATGACCGCCGAAACCCGCCGGGCCGAGGAGGCTCTCGAGCTGGCGATGGCCGGCCGCCGCGCGGCTCTGGTCTCCGGCGGCGACCCGGGGGTCTACGCCATGGCCGGGGCCGTCTTCGAGACCGCCGCGGCCCGCGGCCTGGCCCTGGGAAACGGCCCGGGCCAGCTCGAAGTGAGGATCGTCACCGGCACGCCGGCGCTGACGGCCGGCGCGGCTCTCCTGGGCGCGCCGCTGACGCACGACTTTTGCGCCGTCTCGCTCTCGGACCGTCTGACCGACTGGGAGCTCATCCGCCGACGCCTCGATTTGGCCGCCCAGGCCGGCTTCGTCATCGTCGTCCACAATCCCAAGAGCCGCGGCCGCGACTGGCAGCTGGCCGAGGCCGCGGACATCCTCTTGCGGCATCTGCCGCCCCAAACTCCGGTGGGTTTGGCCAAACGCTGCGGACGGTCCGGCGAGTCGGCCGAAATCATCGAGCTCAAAGACCTGGCCCAGGCCGACGTCGACATGCAGACCACCATCTTTGTCGGCAACTCCACCACCTTCGTCTACGGGGGCCGCCTGATCACCCCCCGGGGCTACGCGGCCAAATACGGCCCTGACGGGCGCGGCGCCAAGAAAGGTTGACGGCCGCGAAGAAGAAGAAAAGACGAGACCAAGAGAAGAAAAAAGGAATATAATAAGCAAAAAATATAAAAAATCATGAAATATATTTAGGATGAGATACGATTAAATGACAAATAGTGACTATGCTCTGATAAATAAAGAAACACTTGCTCATATATGTTCCACAATACGTGTGACACCATCATATTTAGCAAAAAAAATAGGTTTATCTGAGGATAAGGTAATGTTATGGATTTCAATTGGTAATAACACATTGCCTAGTATCAATCAGGCAAAGTTAATTGCAAAGGCTCTAAAATTACCATTTGCCGGACTTTATATGAATAAGAATAATATTAAAATTGGACACCTACCGTCTATACGGAATCTGCGTACTATGTCAGATCCTATAGTGACTGATAACAGTGCTTTGAATATTGAAATCGCTGATTTAATTCGCTCAAAGGACTTTTTATTTTTAACTAAATTAGAGCTTGGCGTTGAGAACACGCCAATGTCGTTACCTACTATTTCTGATAATGCAACGCCTGCTGAGGTCGTGGAGATTATTAGATCGTTTTTTGGCCTTGAATTAGCCAAACATAATAAATATACCTCTTCACGTCAGTTTTATCTGCAACTTCGCCAAAAAATTGAGAGTTATGGAATATTCATCCACTGCTTTTCTGATATTGATCTTGAAGTAGCTCGCGGCGTTGCGATATGGGACGATAACGTTCCAATAATCGGAATAAATGCTAAAGATAGTCCACCTGCCAAATCATTTTCGATTATTCATGAACTTGTCCATATCATCAAACGTCAATCTACTTTATGTAATGAAATGCTCTCTTCGTTTTCGAAACAAAAGGAGGAAATCTTCTGTAATGCAGTGGCCGGGGAAGTCCTTGTTCCTTTGAATGCTCTGAACGAGATTTTAAAACAGAATGAACTAAATATTTTTATATTAGATGATATTAAGAAGATAGCGGATAGATTCTGCGTTAGCAAAGAAGTTATTATACGACGGCTCTATGACACTGACAATTTAACCAAAGATGATTATAATACACACTTAAGCGAAATACGCCAGAATTATGAATCGGAGCGTGAGGCCAATAAGATAGCCCGTCAGGAAGATAAAAACAAATCAATTCCGAGGAATATATCAAAAGAAGCAATAGATAAAAACAGCTCAGCAATTTGTCATATTATGTTCTTGGGATATGGCGAAGGGTATTTCAGCCAACAAGATTTATCTGGCCTGCTTGGAATTAAAGAGAAGCATATTCCAAAATTCATTGCTGAAGTGTCAAAATGGTAGATAACTACACAAACGTAAATAAACAGACTTTGTTGTCGTTTCCGTACAAGTATATAATTGATACCTGTTCAATTCTCTCGCAGAAGCCCGATAGGGCACATAGACGAAAAGTATATAATAGTCTGTGGAAAAAAATTGATGAATTTGTAAAAGAGAAGTATATTGTAATATGCTCCGAGATAAATGACGAACTTGAGGATGATGATATGAAACAATGGGTAAAGCAGCATAATTGCGTTGTTATTGGAATAGATTATGACATTCAACGTAACGTCATAAAGATAGTCAACGAACATCCCGATATGATTGACTTCAAGAACGTTAAATCATCTGGCGATGCTTTTATCATAGCAACGGCAATTAAGTATTCGCTTACTGTAATCACAGAGGAAAATAAAGATGCTTCGAAAAAAATTCATAAAATCTGTGCGTCATACAATATTAAGTCATTAAATATCACGGAACTTGCCGATGAGGAAAATTGGAGCTTTTAATCTGTAACTACGAGAAATTTTTTAGGTAATGCGGTCCAGGGCCGCGGGGCTGAGGAGCTCAATTGCGAGACTTGGTCAGGGCCCGATCTGGAGCCTTGAAGGGGACTCAAGAGCCCAGGCGCGGAGGAGCGAAAAAGCGTGGCTGACGGACGGAGGCGAAAGAGGCGGAGCGCACGGACAAACGATGGCATGGCGGGCGAGAGTGAGCCCGCCGGCCGGAACGACTTTTTTCGCCGCCCCAGATGACGTTGGCGCGTCCTCATTTTTTTGCAGAAAGCTCCTGAGGACGCGGCCGGCGCTGGGATTTTTTCTTTCTTGACAACCCGCTCGAGCCGGTGAGAAAATAGCGTGAATCAAGAAACGGCCTGACCTTCCGGTCAAGGCTTGCCCCACGGACGGCCGGAGCTAGTTCCGAGCCGTTTCCTTTCTCGCGGAGAGCCTATGTCGCACAACGCCGACTCAGCCAAATTCATGTTCAGCTGGCGCCCTGAGCTCCAGGCCGTCGACGTTCGCTCCGGCGGCCTAGGCGGCAGCTCTCTCTCTCTCTCTCTCTCTCTCTCTCTCTCTCTCTCTCTCTCTGAGCTCAAAGAGTCCCCCGCGAGTGGGGCGCGCCGCCCGTGCGCGGGGGCG
>JAISZC010000112.1 GCA_031269485.1 Deltaproteobacteria bacterium | reverse complement strand
AAGGCCGGCCGAGAACCTGCCCGAGCCGCCGGAGTCGCCGGGGTCGGCCGACCCTGCGGCGCCGGTCGGAGATTGCAGCCGGGCTCGCAAGCCCCAGGAGCACCGGGACGCGTCTCCCGGCGGTCATCTCTCCGCGGCCGGCAGCCTCGCCCGCGGGCGAGCCAAGAACGTCGAGGGGGAAACGGCGCGCCAGCGTTTGGCGAGTCCGAGGCGAAGTTTGACCTTTTAGCGTAGCTTGTCCTTTTAGCGGAAACCCAGGGTAGGGCCCAAATCAGCCGGATTTGACGTCTATTACCCTTTAACGTCTATTATCCATAGATAATTTGGGCCGTCAAACTGAAAATTGTTTTTTTTGCTAAAAGGACAAGCTTCTGGTCCCTGCGGATCTGGCCAAAGAGATCGCCCAATGAACGCCCCAAGACGCCGACGCAAATCTCCAAAGATTTGAAGGTTTTCGTCACGGCCAAATGCAGCTCGCCCATCAGGCCCGCCACTTGGAACCGGGCAAGCAACTTTCTTTAACTGCGGCCTGGCGAAAATTTGCCGTACGCGCCCTTGCACGACAAGGCTGGGCGACGTCAAGAGCGAGGACCTAGTCTTGACGCCGCGCGCCTTGAAGGCGGGCTTGCGCAATCGCCGGCGGCGCCTTCGTCCGCGACGAGGCCAGGCCGGGCCGCGAGGCTGCCGACCCGGCGCTCCAGGCCGAGGCGGCCAGGGACCCGGCGGCGGCCCCCGGCCGCGCCGAGACTGGGCTCGCCAAAACTGGGCTCGCCGAAACTGAGAGCGGCCACCTTCGCGCCCCGACCCTAAGGAGACGCAGAGCCGCCCAGGCGCGGGCAAACGCGCGCCGGCGCCCAGCCCGGAGACTGGCTCGCCGCCGAAGACTGGCGCAATATCGAGGACAAGGCGGCGCAGCCAGCGAGGCGCCTCGTCCCCGTCGGGCGCGCGGACGAAATCAAGAGCGACGGCCAGGCGCCCGACCGCCCCTCTCCGACGCCAAGCGCCGGCGGGCCGGGCTGAGGCGCCGGACGCTCTTTGAGCGGCCCGGCTGCGCTTCGGCGGCCGTGAACGCCAAAAGAGGGCGCGTCGCCGGGAGCGGCCGGCGAGCCTGCCCCGGGGGCCGAGACGACGCAGGCCTCGCCCAAGACGCCGCGACAGCCGCGTTGGCCGACGGGACGCCGGCGGCCGGCCGACCAGACAATCGCCGACAGGAGATCATGGATTACGAAGATTTCTTCGCCCTCCGGGAGCGCCCTTTCAAGGCTCAGCTGGAAGCCAAATTCTTCTGGCGCGGGCCTGCCTTCAACGAATTGTGCCGCGTCCTGTCGGGTCGCCCCCAGCCGCCCGTCCTGCGGCTCAAGGGCCCCGAGGGCGTCGGCGTCAGCACCGTCGTCCGGCGCCTGCCCCAGGCCTTGAGGACGACCGCCCGCGTGGCGCCGATCCTCAACTCCACCTACCGGCTCGACGACATCCTGGCCGAGACGCTCAACTTCCTCGGCCTGGGGTTCAAGTGCCTGCCCGCGGCGCCCGAGGAGTCGCTGCTGGCCATCTACCAAAACGCCGTCAACCAGCTGACGGCCGAGGGCCTGGGCCTGACGCTGGCCGTCGACGAGGCTCACCGCCTGTCGCCCGACACTTTGGCCGACCTGGTGGCCCTGGTCGTCCTGGAGCCCCACTGGGTCGGACGGACGACGCTGCTTTTGGCCGGCCCGACCGAAGCCGTCTGGCCTCCCTTGCCCCCGCCGGCCCACGAGCCGGCCGAGATGGAGCTTGGACCCCTCGACGCGCCGCAGACGGCGGACTACGTCCGCCACCGCCTCAAGGCGGCCGGAGCGAGCCGGGCCGTCTTTTCGGCCGAGGCCGCGGCGGCCCTCCACAAGCTCTCCGGCGGACGCCCGGCCGCCGTCAACGCCTTGGCCGAGCGGGCCCTCATGACCGCCTGGGCCGCCAGCCGCAAGGAGGTCTCCGCGGCCCACGTCCAGCAGGCCAAAGCCGGCCTCGACCGGCCCCTCCAAATCGGGGCGGGCGCCGCCAAGGCGGCCGGCGCCCGCCGCCGCGAGCGGCCAAAGCGCGGGCCGGCCTGGCTTCCGCTGGCCGTGGCCGCCCTGGCGGTGGCCACGCTGACGTGGGCGCTTTGGCCCAAGGCCGAGGCGCCTCCGGCAGCCTCCCAGGCGACGGAGGCCCAAGCGGCGCCAGCCGTCCCGGGCCCCTCGACCACCCCGGCGGCCGGTCCGGCCCTGCCGGAGGAGGCTGGCCTGGCCCTGCCGACGCCGCCGCCGAGCCTGTTGCGACTGCCCCGAAACAGCCTGGCGCTGGTGGTCGACCACAGCCGCAATCTGGCCCGTCTCTGGCAAGGCGGACCCGAGGCCCCGGGCCTGAAGGCCGAACTGGTCGCGCCGGAGTTCAAGGCGCCGGGCCTGTACCTCGTCGGCCGGCCCCGCAGCCGCACGCCGTTGATTTTCCAGTATCCGCCGGCCAAGGAGACGCCCAAGTCGGCCGGCGAGCGGCTCTGGCGCCAGGTGGAGACCATGCTGCCCCAGGACCTGCTGCCGCTGATGGCCGGCGAGTCCCCCAGCCTGGCCAAGGGCGTCCCGACCGGCTTGGACCGGATCCTGGCCGCCAAGGTGAGCTCCTGGACCGGGGCCCAAAAACGCAAGCGGGCCGACGACTTGGCCAGGCTTTACGCCGACAGCTTCGTCTTCTACGAGCCGGGGCGCAAGCCGCTGACGATCTCGCGCAAGAACTTTCTGGCGGCCCTGGAGGCCGAAACCCGCGCCTCGGGGGAAGTCGAGCTGGCCGTCTCCGAGCCGCTGATCATGCTCGACCCCCGCGACCACGGCCGAGCTTGGGCCGTGTTCAACCTCAAGTACGACTCCAAGCTTCGCCACGACACCGGCCTCAGGACGCTAATTTTCGAAAAAGGCCTTTTGGACGGCGACTGGCTGATAACGGCGGAGCTATGGCTGAAGGAAGAAGCCTTGAAAAACTAGCGGCCCCGCGCCCGAGGCCCCTGCTCACCAGCTTTTTCATGGGCTTTTCCTCGGGCCTGCCGCTGATGACGGTGCTGACGCTTCTCCAGGCCTGGCTCAAGGACGGGGGCGTGGATCTCAAGCTCATCGGCTTTCTGACGCTGGCCCGTCTGCCTTACAGCCTGAAGTTTCTCTGGGCCCCGTGCCTGGACCGCTACGCCCCCTTCGGACGGCGACGCGGCGGCTGGCTTTTGTTGAGCCAAATCGGCCTTTTTCTGAGCCTGTGGGGACTCGCCTGGACCGACCCCCGCCTGCTGACCAGGGCGGCCCTGCTGGCCTTCGCGGTGAGCTTCTGTTCGGCCACCCAAGACGTGGCCGTGGACGCCTACCGCCGCGAGGATCTGCGCGACGACGAGCTGGCCGCCGGCTCGGCCGCCTACCTGTGGGGCTACCGCCTGGGCATGGTGCTCGTCTCCGGCGGAGGGCTGGTGCTGGCCGACCGGCTGGGCTGGCCAACCGTCTTTCAAGCCGCGGCGCTGCTGACGATCGTGGGGCCCTTGACGCTGCTGTGGAGCCCCGAGCCCGCGGCGGGCCTCGGCCGTCCCCGCACCCTCAAGGAGAGCGTGATCGGGCCCTTGAAGGACTTTTTCGGCAAACGGCGGCCTTGGCTGCTGCTGGGCTTCGTTTTTTTCTACCGCTTCGGCGAGCAGCTGATCACGGCCCTCAACACCTCCTTTTTCATGGAAGCCGGCTACACCAAGACGCAAATCGGCTTGGTGGTCAAAGGCTTCGGACTGGCCTCGACCTTGGCCGGGGTCGCGCTGGCCGGGACGGCCGTCCGGCTCCGAGGCCTGGCGCCCTGCCTGTGGGCCTTCGGCTGGCTGCAGCTGCTCAACAGCGCCTGCCTGACGGCCCTGTGGCTGCTGCCGGCCAAGCCGGCCTATCTGGCCTTTTTCGTCAGCCTCGATCACCTGGCCGTCGGGGCCGGCTCGACCGTCTTCGTGGCCTTTTTGGCCGCCCAGACCAACGTCAGCTACACCGGCACCCAATACGCCCTGCTGACCAGCGTCATGGCCCTGCCGGGCAGCCTGATGGCCAGCCCGGCCGGTTGGCTGGTCCAACTTCTGGGCTGGCCCTGCTTCTACCTGCTGGGCGCGGCGCTGACCCTGCCTGGGCTGGCCATGCTGCGGGCCTTGATCAAAAGCGGCCTCGCCGGCCTCCCGGCCGGCTTGGCGGACCTGACGGGCCAGCCGGACGGACCGGACGGACCGGACGGGTCAGACGAACCGGGCGGACCAGGCGGGTCAGGCGGACAGGGCCAAAGCCGCCCTGCGAGCTAAAGCTAGAGTTTTTGACCTTTTAGCTCCTAAACAGGCTATTTAGACTATCAATAGCGGCAATATTTTAACTTTACTTTTATTTTAACTTTAAAAACATTTGGAGTTTGATCATATTTTTCAGCCCTCGCTTGAGGTAAATAGCAAAAAATGTCGGAGAACGAACCCGAAATCAAGCCATTAAACGCCGGCGGGCCTCCGAGAGCCAAGCCAGCCGTCCGCGAAACCGGCGGCAGACCGGCGGACGACCGCTCCACCCTCGAGCCGGCCGGCCACTTGGAGCTGATCGCCGGGCTTTTCACGGCCCTGCTCATCGTCTCCAACGTGGCCTCCTGCCGGCTGGCGACCGTCGGCCCGCTGGAGTTCGACGCCGGCACGCTGATGTTTCCGTTGACTTACGTTTTCGGCGATCTGCTCGCCGAGGTCTACGGCTACGCCCGCAGCCGCCGCGTCATTTGGACCGGCTTCGCGGCCCTTTTTCTGGCCGCCTTGTGTTTCCAGCTGGCGTCCCTCTTTCCGGCCCCGCCAGGCTGGGAGGAGGCGGCCCTGGCCTGGGATCAGGCCTTGTCTCCGACTCCGCGGCTGGCGCTGGGCAGCTTGACGGCTTATCTGGCGGGGGAGTTCGCCAACTCCATGACCTTGATCAAGATGAAGCGCAAAAACCCCGACGGCGCCACGGCCTGGCGCTTTTTGGCCTCGACTTTGGTCGGCCAGGCCTTCGACACGCTCATCTTCGCCTCGGTGGCCTTTTTGGGCCTGCTCGACGCCCGGCTGTGGCTGACGCTGGTCGTCTCCAACTACGTGTACAAAGTGGGCCTGGAAGCCGCCCTGCTGCCCGTCACCGTCTGGCTGGCCCGCCGGCTCAAGCGCGCGGAGGGGCTGGAGGCCCAGAACCCTTCGGACGCCCAGGTTTCGCTCAACCCTTTCCGGTGGCGGCTCGACCGGCCCCGGCGAGCCGAGCCGGGCCAAGCCGATTGACGACTCCAGCGGCCTCCCAGGCCGGGCGGCGATTTGGCCGGCGACTCGGTCGAGCGGCGATTCGGCGCGCCATCTCCGACCGGCGACGCCTGCCCCGCCCCTGGCGGTCGGGACAACCGCCTCTCCGCGCCTGGCCGGCCGACGAGGCGAGTCCGGCCTCCTTCAACGCTTTTGACGTTTTTTAACGACAATAGGATAACATGATACCAAAACCTTCTTTTTTTGACGAAGCCCAAAGTCAAACGGATGACTGCCCAAACGCGACGCAACAAGCCGAAGCCCGCGACAAGGAAGACGCGCAGGATAAAACTAATTATTCTTTCCACGACGACCAGAAACGGTTGGAATCGCGCTACAAATCGGAATGGCTCAAACATCTGCGCTCGGAGCACCATAGGGCGGTAAAATGCCTGCTGGCCACTAAAGAAATGCCTTTTTGCGCCTCCGTTCTGCAGATCACCATCGACTTTTTCGCTAGCAAGCGCCGCTGGGGCTTTTGGGACCCTCAGCTGAGGCTCATCGGCGTCAACGAACGGCTGCCGCTCATCTGCGGCTGGTCCCAAGTCGTGGGCATTCTGCTGCACGAAACGGCCCATCAGCTGCTCAGCGACCTCATGCCCCGAGCCGCCGCCGAGCCGCCGCATGGCCCGACCTTTCAGCGGCTTTGCGATCAGCTCAAGCTCGACCCCATCTATCGTCGGTCCGGGATCGACTTGACGGACCAGGGGACGCCGCCTTCAGTCTTCGGACCGCGCCGCGAAATTCAGGACCACCCCATTCTGATCAAAGTCAAAAAACTGCTGGCCGTGGCCTCCTCGCCGAGCCCCCATGAGGCCGCCACGGCCTTGGCCGCGGCCGGCCGCCTGATGGCCAAGCACAACCTCGAGCTGCCCGAGGTCGACTCGGAGACCGTCTACGAACGTCGCCAGATCTCGCTGGACGGCACGCGCATCAGCCGCCGCGACCATTTGACGGGCATGATCATTCAAGCGCATTTTTTCACCAAGGTGATTTTCGGCTACGAATACTACCCCAAAATCAACAAGTCGCTCCGCACCATGGAGCTCGTCGGCCGGCCGGTCAATCTGTCGATGGCCGAGCACGTCCACTTTTTTCTCAAAGAACGCTCCGAGTCGCTGTGGCAGGCCTATCGGCCCAAGGCCCGGCTGGCGGGGGAAAAAGGTCTGGGGGCCAAATCGGCCTTCATCGACCAGCTTTTGCGGGCTTTTCACGAAAAGCTCGCCACGGCCGAAATGGAGCCCCGCTCAGACGGGCAACGCGTCAAAAGCTCGGCGCTCATCTTGGCCGACGACGTCGGCCTCAACCGATTCTTCGAAGAGTCCTATCCCCACCGAACCTCGGCGCATCGCAGCGGCCGAACCGCCTGGGCCCCCAACAGCGCCAAGGCCGGCCGCGAAGCCGGCCAGGCCCTGACCCTGCACGCCCCGCTTGGCGACAGCGGCGGGGGCGGCGACAGTCGCCTGTTGGAGCACGCCCCCGGCCGGTCCTGAGCCGGCTTTCGGACGACGGCTCGGCCGTAGGTTCGGACGGAGGTTTGGACGGCCGGACGTCGCCGGGCCGAAGGCCGGGCGCTTTTTTCGAACCTGATGGCGTCGCCTTTGGCGGGGGCTGTCGCGCTCAGGCTCGCCAGCGAGGTGACGGCATGCTTGGAGCTTTGACGGCGTCCGCGGCGGTCGCCGGCCGCCCGAGGCCAAACGGCGCGACCGGCCGCCGATCCGGGCGCCCCCACGGGGAGCTTGACGCGTGAACTGGCCCGGCCACAAGGACGACTGGCTGCGGCCCAGGCGGCGCATGATCGAGGAGCACCTCAAAGGCCGCGACGTGACCGATCCCCAGGTGCTGTTCGTCATGGAAAACGTGCCGCGGCATCTGTTCGTCGACCAAGCCCTGGCCCCGGAGGCCTATGCCGACCGGCCGCTGCCCATCGGCTACGGCCAGACCATTTCGCAGCCCTACATGGTGGCCTGCATGACCCAGGCCTTGGCCCTGTCGCCCTCCGACCGGGTGCTGGAGATCGGCGCGGGCTGCGGCTACCAGACGGCCGTCTTGTCCGCCCTGGCCGGCGAGGTTTGCGCCATCGAGCGTCTGGCCCCGCTGCACGCCGAATGTCTGCGCAACCTCGCGCAGCTCGGCGTGGCCAACGCCCAAGTCAAGCTTGGCGACGGCCGGCTGGGCTGGCCGGAGAAAGCCCCGTTCCAGGCCGTGCTGGCGGCCGCCTACGACGACAAGGTGCCGCCGCCGCTGGTCGAGCAGCTGGCCCCGGGCGGCCGGCTCGTCATGCCGGTGGGCGTCGCGGAGGGTCAGCAGCTGCTGCTGCTGACCAAAGACCAGCGAGGCCGAGTCGCCAAGCGCGTCTTGACGAGCTGCCGCTTCGTGCCTTTGATCTGACGTCGCGGTCCGTTAAAAAAAAACCGACGCCTCCAGGCCTCGGCGCCCTCCCGGGCCAGGACGGACCAACGAAGGGTCCGACGGGCCGCCCGAACTGACCCTTCCGGCGCCCAACGGCCCGCGGCGTCCTGCGACGGCCGCCGGCGAGCCCTGAACCAACAGCTTTCCTTGGGTGGAGCAGATGAGCTTTTCAAGCGCAGATTTGGATTTTTCGGCGACGGACAAGGTTTTTTTCGGCCGCTGGGGCGCCTTCGGCGTCGGTCGGGAATTGAAGCTTTTGCCGGACGCGCTCAGGACGGACGAAAACGTGCTGGCTCTCGCCAAGGGCAAGGCCGATCGTCGCCTCTGG
Organism: Deltaproteobacteria bacterium; assembly: GCA_031269485.1. Classification (GTDB taxonomy): domain Bacteria; phylum Desulfobacterota; class Desulfarculia; order Adiutricales; family Adiutricaceae; genus JAISZC01. The sequence continues at coordinate 4,260 of JAISZC010000112.1, read as the reverse complement.
CTGCTGGCCGTCACCGACCAGCGGCTGATTTTGCTCTTCAAGGGCTTGCTCTACGGCCGTCGCCAGCTGGAGACGCCTTTGAGCAAAATCCGCAGCGTCAGCTGGAACAGCGGCCTCATTTACGGCGACTTGTTTGTCGACACCGGCGCCGGCGCCATCGTGCTGGAGGGCTTGCGCAAAAATGACGCCCCCCAGATCGCCGCCGTCATCTCCGAAGCCCTGCGCCCGCCCGCGGAAGCCGACCGGCGGCCGGCGGAGGCCGGCGACGTGGTGGACCAGCTGGAAAAGTTGGCCGCCTTGAAGGAACGCGGCGCGCTGTCGCTGCAGGAGTACCTTGTTCAAAAAAAGAAGCTGCTGCTGCCGGCCTGGGGGCCGCAGGCCAAGACCGAACCGGCGCCGCGGACCGGCCGACCGGAGGCCGACCCCAGGGCCGAACCGCGGTTCCGGCCCGACCGGGCGGAAACCGGCCCGCCCGTCAAGTAGCCGGCGGCCGCCATTTTTTGATTAATGTTCCAACAAATACTTATCCAATTTCATTATTAGGAACAGTTAATTTATAACTTATTTCGATATTTTTAGTTTTTTTCTAATTTATTATGAATGATAATATCTTTTATGATTAAATATTTTTTTAATAAAATAGAAATATTTTGTAGATTTATAATATCATAAGCATCTATTAAGCTAGTAAAATATGAATATATCATTAGATTAATCAAATTGAATTTTTGTAATTATTTTTGATAATAAAAATCGATATCCACCATCTAGTCAACAATTATTTAATTCTTTGTCTATAATAAAATTATTAATCAAAAACATATTTAAAACAGTAACTTTAGCCTTCAGCTGTAGCTATTGTATTGATATAAAATTATTTATAATAAATCATTATAGCGCTATCAAATTTTAAATATCAATAGGAAATCATTTATTTTAATAAATCATTAAATAAAGTAGAACAATTATTCTTAAATTCATTATCGACATAACCACATATTAACGTCGTGACCTGGTCAAAACCAATATTTGAATTTTTTTTGTAAATATTAAATTAAAAATATATCTAGTTTTATCGAACATATAAAAGTTATTCCTCTCCAATCATACTAATTTTGCTAAAAAAAAGAAGGTAATGGCAGTAATTGGCTCATCATTAATTTTTACGTCCTGAGCCGGCGGCGCGGCCGGACAAAGACCCTGCAGGGCCGCCGACGCAGACCTGCCGCCCGCAGGCCCGAAAATCGGCCAGGATGATGACCGCGCGCCATGTCCCGCCTCTGTCGCGAACCCGGCCTCAGGCCGCCCGAAATCGAACGAAAGAAACGGCCGGAGGCGTTCTCGACATTGTGACGCTGGAACAGACAATTCCGCGGCGGAGCTGAAGCCGCCGCCGCCGAAAAAAACCGCGGCCGCTTTGGAGGGCCGCCTTCAAGCTCGCGGTCGTCGCCGCGCTGAATCAGACGAAAACGCCGCCAATTTTTTTTCCAAACCGCGGCCTGACGAGCCAAAGCCAGCTCCGTCGGCCGCCCCCAGCCTTCCAGCCGCCTCAAGCCGTGCTGTCCTCCGGCCATTTTTTTTCAGCTGCCGAGCGGCCCTCCAGCTTGCTTGGCGCCCAAGCCGGGACCCTGAAAACGTTGTTGTCCGCGGATTGGAATCGGGCAAGGCTGACGGGCGAACCAAAGCGACGGCCGGCGGGAGCGCCGGCCTCAACTCGCGCGACCCTGACGCCGGCTCTGGCGCCCGGCCAAGACGCGGCCAAGGCGCGGCCAAGGCGCGCCGGACGACCTCAGGCGTTGACGGCCTGCAGGAATGGGCAAGTTTTTCAAAGGAATCTGCTATCGTTGCTGAGGTTTTCGGAGTAAATTGTAGCGTTCGCCGCCGCGCCTGACGAGCCCCAGACCCGGCCGCGACGCTCTGCCGGCGCCAAGCGCCGGCCGGCCGTCTCGCTGGCGCGCGACGCCGAGGCCGCCCTCAATTCTCGGCCCTTGGCCCCAGCTTTTTCAGCTCCAGGAGAAGCGATGTTTTTTTATTTCTCGCTGCTGCTGTCGTGCCTGATTTTTGCGGTCTACGTCGTCTGGCTGCCCATTTCTTGGCCCAAAAGGCTGCTGGTCACGCTGGCGGCCACGCTGGCCAGCTCCCGGCTCTATCTGCTCCGCCAAATCTTCGGCGGGCTGGCCGCCCAAGAAGCCCCCAAGGCCCTGTTGACGGCCACCTCCTGGGCCCAAAACACCGTGGTCGTCTTGCTGACGTTGGCCGCGACTCGGCTGCTGATCTTCGGCCTGGTCCGGGCGGCGGCCCCGCTGGCCGGTCCGGCCGCCAAGGCTCAGCTGCTGACGGTCGGCCAGGCCGTCATGAGCGGCCGAACCTCGCTTGGCCTGCTGATCGCCGCCGCCCTCCTGGGCTGGTACGGGCTCCACGAGGCCGCCAAGGTTCCGGCGGTCAACCGTCATGAGGTGCGGCTCCAGGGCTGGCCGACGGCCCTCGACGGCCTGAAGGTGGCCGTTTTGGCCGATCTGCACATCAGCCCCTTTTTTGATCGGCCTTGGGTCGCGTCCGTGGTGGAGCGGACCATGGCCGAAAAGCCGGACATCATACTGCTGCCCGGCGACATCGTCGACGGCTCGGCCTCGGCCCGCCACGACGACATCGAGCCGCTCTCGGGACTCCAGGCGCCCTACGGCGTTTTCGGCTGCCCCGGCAACCACGAGTACTACTCTCAAATCGCCGAATGGAGCCCCGTCTTCAAGCGACTGGGCCTGACCATGCTGCACAACGGCCACCAGGTCGTCGCCCCCGGCGGAACGCCGCTCATTGTGGCGGGCCTGACCGACTCGACGGCGCTGGATCGGCGCTTCAATCTGCCGGGCCCGGATCTGGCCGCGGCCCTCGCCGGCGCCCCCGAGGGCCCGCCGGTGCTGCTCATGGAGCACCGCCCGGGCCGCGCCAGGCAAAACGCCCAAAAGGCCGAAATATTGCTGCAGGTCTCCGGCCACACCCACGGAGGCATGATGCCGATCCTGAAAACCCTCGTCAAAAGGGCCAACCAGGGCTTTTTGGCCGGCTGGTACGACGTGGACGGCCTCAAGCTGCTGGTGCAGCCCGGCGTGGGGCTGTGGAGCGGCTTTCCCATGCGTTTGGCCGACCCTTCAGAAATCTCGCTGTTGACCATCAGGACGGCTTCGACGAAGTGACTGCGGCGCTCGGCCTGACGCAACGCGCGCCCGGCCCGCAAGTCGTCGAACAACCGGTCAATGTTCGCCGCCGAGCATGCCTGACCCTTTAGCAAAAACCCGGACCAAGGCCGACATCAGCATGTAGGGATTATTTTAATCGTCAAGCCGAAAATGGGGTTTTTGCACATCGATCAACCTTGCAGGCCATAAAATTTAACGGAATCTCCGGCGGGCCTGAGGAACTGCGGAAGGAGCGCAGCGACTGGAGCAGTCCCCCAGGTCAACCGAAGATATGTCCTCCAGCAACCGCATGTCCTTGCGCAGAGGCCAGTCGCCGCTGTCGAACCTTCCGACGGCCCAGGAGGCCAGCCGTCGCCGTGTCGTCATTCCGGAAGCCCGGACAGTCGTCGTCGCCTGGGTCTCGGCCCGAGGACCCAAAGTCAGTCGTCCGCCAGTTTGAGGCAGCGCAATTCACGGGCTGCAAGGGAGTTGCTCCCTTGAGACCACGCCGATTGCGGTCATGTCCCCCTGTCGTCGCCAGGCCAAATCCATGCCCCCGTTTATGTCCTTGAATTTCTCGGCTGCAGGCGAAAATATCGAAATTCTTGGGAAGCCCAAAATGACGAAACCCACGTGGTGCGTGGGTTTCCTGGAGGCATCGTAAAGGTCAAAAGGAAAGATGGAGCCGACGATGGGATTCGGACCCGCAACCCCCTGATTACAAATCAGGTGCTCTACCGTTGAGCTACGTCGGCCAGTTATTTTACCATAAATAAAATACAAAACCTGTGTTTATTGTTAAATTTGAGCCACTAACTACAGAGAGAGCGAAAGTCCGGCTCTGGTGGCAACATCGTTATAACTTGATTATTTTTTTAAAATGTTTATAACTTCTAATTCAGTAATATCTAAACATTTAGCAATAACGTCGAATGTAAATTTATTATTATACATGTTTTGAGCAACTTCTGCCCTACCTTCTGCCCTACCTTTTGCCTCTGCAGCGTCTGCTTCTAATTGCATTTTTTCGGCAATGTATCTTCCTATTTCAGTCATTTCAAACCTCTCAGCTGTGTCAAACAAC
>JAISZC010000028.1 GCA_031269485.1 Deltaproteobacteria bacterium | reverse complement strand
CTGACCGAGGCCGAGGGTTTGGTCGAGCAGCCCCTTTATTTGGCCGGGGTGGATTTGGCCGTCTTGGCCAAGATTGACGGCGCCGGGCGCACCCGAGTGAGTCTGCGGAGCCGGCCCGGGGTCGACGCGCGGGCTCTGGCCGCCAGCTTAGGCGGCGGCGGCCACACCCAGGCCGCCGCCTACCTCGACGACAGCTCCGATCCCCGCTTGGCCGTCGAGCGCCTGCTGGTCCACGCGCGTCAGAGCCTCAGCGAGCCGTCGAGTTGAGTCGCGGCCCGGACGGCGGCGAGCTGGTCGGCGCTTTGCTCCTCGACAAGCCCGGCGGCCTGACCAGCCACGACTTGGTCCAAGTCGTCCGCCGGACGGCCGGGCAAAGGAGCGTCGGACACGTCGGCACCCTCGATCCGTTGGCCACGGGCCTGATGGTGCTGCTGCTGGGCTGGGCCACCAAGCTCGGCCCTTGGCTGGTCGGCCACGACAAGAGCTACGAAGGCTCGGCGCAGTTGGGCCTGATCACCGACACCGACGACTCGGCCGGGAGGGTTTTGTCCGAAAGCCAAGGGCCCTGGCCCTCGACCGCCGAGCTGACGGAGGCCCTCAAGAGCTTTGAAGGGCCGCTGCGGCAGCGGCCGCCGGCTTTTTCGGCCGTCAAGGTCGCCGGCCGGCCGGCCTACGCCTCGGCCAGGCAAGGTCGGCCGCTGGATCTGCCGCCGAGGCCGGTGACGGCCAGGCGTCTGGAGCTGCTGGACTGGCGGCCGCCGACGCTGAAGATGCGGCTGGAGGTCTCGTCGGGCTTCTATGTCCGCTCCTTGGCCAGGGATTTGGGCCACAGGCTCGGCTTGGGCGGCGGGGCGCTGACCGCCCTGAGGCGTCTCGCCTGCGGACCTTTTCGCTTGGAGGCGGCGACGCCGCTTCCGCCGCGGACGGCCGAGCGCGGCGACGCCGACGCGCGCGAGCGGCTCCGGGCCGCCTTGCTCTCTCCCCGAGCGGCCTTGGCCCATTTGGAGGAGCTGGAGCTCCCGGCGGCGCCGGCCAAAAAGCTGCGCTCCGGCGGGTTTGTGGCGTTGCCCGACGGCCTGGAAAGGCTATTGGAGCGCCCGCCCGACCGCCTTTCGGCGGAGCTGGTCGACGGCCTGGCGGAGGACGGCGGGCCGTCGGACGTCCGGCTCTCGGGGCCGCTGAAGATCATCGGGCCGTCGGGCGAGCTGACGGCCTTGGCCGAAATTTTTTTCGGACCCTCCGGGTCCTCGACGCCCCAACGGCCTTGCTTGCGGCCGTTGCGGGTCTTTGCGCCGGCTTGAGGGCCGGCCGACTGACACAGCCGCAAGGAGCTGAAAATGTCCATCACCACCGAAAAAACCGTCGAGCTCATCGGCCAATACCGCGCCCACGAGTCCGACACCGGCAGCGTCGAGGTCCAGGTGGCCTTGCTGTCGGAGCGCATCGCCAATCTGACCGAACATTTCAAGCGCCACCACAAGGACCATTCCTCCAGGCGCGGGCTGCTCAAGCTGGTCGGCCAGCGGCGTCGGTTGCTGAATTATCTTAAGGTCAAGGACGTCGCCCGCTACCGCGAGCTCATCTCTCGCTTGGGGTTGCGCAAGTAGCCCGCGACGACCGGGGACGCAAGACGTCCTCAGGGGCGGCGCCTGACGAGGCGGCGCTCTCGGCGGGCGGCGTCAGAAAACGAGCGCCGCGCCCGTCGCTTAGGTCGCGGCCGGTCCAGGGGGATCGGCCGCCCGCCCGGCCTTTTCGGCGCCTGGCGGCGGAAAAATCAGGGCAGGGCGCCGTCGGGGCCCGCCAGGCCTTTTGGGGGGCCGCCACGGTCCCGGACGCGCCCGCCCCATTGGGGCAGAAAAAGGTAACCAATGCAAGTTAAGACAAAATTCGGCGACGCCGCTCTGACCCTCGAGTCGGGCAAGCTCGCCAAGCAAGCCTCCGGCTCGGTCTTGGTGACCATGGGCGAGACGGTCGTTTTGGCCACCGCCCAGGCCTCGGAGGAAAAACGGGAAGGCATCGATTTCCTGCCTTTGACGGTCGATTACCAAGAGCGTTTTTACGCCGTAGGCCGCATCCCCGGCAACTTCTTCCGCCGTGAAATCGGACGGCCCTCCGAAAAGGAGACGTTGACCTCGCGCTTCATCGATCGGCCTTGCCGTCCTCTGATCACCAAGAGTTGGACGTATGAGACCCAAGTCATCGCCCAGGCCCTGAGCGTCGACGACAAGTATGATCCCGATATTTTGGCCATGTTGGGCGCTTCGACCGCCCTGACGCTTTCCGACATTCCCTTCGACGGACCCATCGCCGGGGCCAGGGTGGCCCGCGTGGACCGGCGGCTGGTGGTCGCCCCCACCCAAGCCCAGCTCAACGAGGCCGATCTGACCCTCATCGTGGCCGCCAGCCGCGACGCCGTGGTCATGGTCGAAGGCGGGGCTCGGGAGGCCAGCGAGGCCGAGCTGCTGGACGCCATTTTCCTGGGTCAGGAGGCCGTCCAGCCCCTGCTGCAGCTGCAGCTCGAGCTTCAAAAGGCCGTCGGCAAAGACAAGCGCGCCGTGCCCGTCGTGGTCCGCGACGAGGAGCTCATGTCCCTGGTCAAGCGGACTTACCGGGCGGAGATGCTCCAAGCCTTGACCATCAAGGCCAAGCTCGAGCGCCAACAGAAGATCGGCGAGCTCAAGGCCAAGGCCAAGGCCGAGTTGGCCGAAGCCCATCCCGCCGGCGGCCCTGACGTCTCGGCGGCCCTCCATCAGTTGGAAGGCGAGATCCTGCGGGGCCTGATTCTCGAAGAAGGCCGACGCATCGACGGCCGGGCCTTCACCGAGGTGCGCCCCATCAGCTGCGAGGCGAGCTTTCTGCCCCGCGCCCACGGCTCGGCGCTGTTCACCCGCGGCGAGACCCAGAGTCTGGGCGTGGTCACCTTGGGCACCAGCTACGACGATCAGCGGCTCGACACGGTCATCGGCGACACCTCCAAGGCCTTCATGCTTCATTACAATTTTCCCCCTTACTGCACAGGCGAAGTCAAGCGCCTTGGCGCTCCGGGGCGACGCGAGATAGGCCATGGCGCCCTGGCCGAACGGGCCTTGAAGGCCGTGCTGCCCGCCCACGACCTTTTTCCCTATACAGTTCGAGTCGTTTCTGAGATAATGGAGTCAAACGGCTCGTCCTCGATGGCCACGGTCTGCTCCGGCTCCCTGGCCCTGATGGACGCGGGCGTGCCCGTCAAGGGGGCGGTGGCCGGCGTCGCCATGGGCTTGGTGGCCGACGGGGAGCGGGTGGTCGTGCTGACCGACATCCTCGGCGACGAGGACCATTTGGGCGACATGGACTTCAAGGTGGCCGGAACCAAAGAAGGGGTCACCGCGGTCCAAATGGACATCAAGATCAGCGGCGTCACCCGTCAGGTCTTGTCCCAGGCTCTGGAACAGGCGCGAGCCGGCCGGCTGGCCATCCTCGACGCCATGGACCAGGCTCTCAAGGCCCCCAGGGCCGAGATTTCCCAGTACGCGCCCAAGACCTACATCGTCGAGATCAACCCCGAAAAGATCAAGGACGTCATTGGTCCAGGCGGCAAAATCATCAAAAGCATCCAGGCCGAGACCGACTCGCGCCTGGAGGTCGAAGACAGCGGCAAAATCACCATCTACGCCCCCAACGCCGAAAAAGCTCAGGCCGCGGCGGACGCCGTGCGGCGCTACACTCAGGCGCCTGAGATTGACAAGATCTACACCGGACGCGTGGTCAAGGTGGTGGAATTTGGAGCTTTCGTGGAGATCCTGCCCGGCACGGACGGCTTGGTGCACATTTCCCAGCTGGCCCCGGAGCGGGTCCAGCGGGTCTCCGACGTGGTCAAGGAAGGCGACGTCATCGACGTCAAAGTCATCGGCATAGACCGTCAGGGCAAGATTCGTCTCTCCCGGCGGGTGGTTCTGGAGGAGGGAGGCCGGTGAGCTGGCTGGCCGGGCCGGGCTTTTTGGGTCCCGTCCGGCGGCCCGTTTGACGAAACAGCCCGACGCGCCGACAAGTTCTTGGCGGCGCGTCGGGCGCCCCCCTTGGCTCCGCCGGCTTCGGCCGGACAGCGGGCGTTTAAGGCTTGGTTTGCGCCAACTTAATGGCAGAGCAACTGATTTGCGCTCAGTGGGTTGGGGTTAAAGTCTGCTGTTGAGTCCAAAATTCACGTTTTTTAATTTATGTTTTGTGGCGGTGTAGCTCAATTGGAAGAGCACTCTGAAAGTACCAGAGACGTACAGGTTCAAATCCATTGACTTCAATAAACATTGGATTATCGTCGTCTAGGCTGGAGCAGCTTTTTCTTTAAAGCTATCGCCGTTCGGTCAGAGCCCCGGCCCTTTTGGCCGAACATCGCAAGTTTTTTGGTCCCTCAACCGCCAGGCAAAGACGGCACCGAAGGAAAGGCGAGACTTGATGTTGGCGCGGCCTGCCGTCATTTCCCTGGCGTCAGTCGTCGGCGCTTACGGCGAGCCCTTTTGAGGCTTAAAATTGCCGCCAACAAAGCCGTCGTCATTCGCTAAACGTAGCTAACAGCATTAATTAAACAATGTTTAATTAATATAAGGCCAACCATGACTGCAATTATTTCCTCTCATAATCAAGATATATTATTAAAAGCACTATGTCAAATCGATTTGCCGACTCTAATAGAAGCTTTACATATCAATGTTGGGTCATCACCAACTAAAGTTAAATATTCTCCAATGTTTACCGAAATGGCATCAGTGTGGGCAGATATAAAAATATCTGATTTTATTTTTGAAAAAGTTGGCTGTAATGAATATTATATAAATGAATTTGAGAGCTCTGCCCATTATGGTTATCTTAGTAGATTTTTTTCTTACGTCGATAGATTGCAAAGATATCTTTTTGAAAAAAATAAAAAGATACCAATTTTAAATTTTACTGTAATTTATACTGGAGGGAATAGATCCGCTAAAAAAATATATAATATTGGCTGTGCTAAATTTGAAGTTAATCAAATTTTTTTAAAAAAACGTAATGGAGATTACATATATCAAAAGATCAAAAAACAATTAAGCTTAACTTCGAATTTAGACAGAAAATTAATGTTAGAATTTGCAATTGCTCCATTTTATAGTACAAAAAAAGATCCTCAAGAATATATTCGTGATTGTCTTAATTCAGCCGCTGAATATACCGACAAAACAAATGACGGTGTTCTACTTAGTATTATGTTGGTAGCGGCTGATAAAATATATTTAGACCATGAACACAAACAACAACTATTAAGGAGGTTTGAAATGACTGAAATAGGAAGATACATTGCCGAAAAAATGCAATTAGAAGCAGACGCTGCAAAGGCAGAAGGTAAGGCAGAAGGTAAGGCAGAAGGTAAGGCAGAAGTTGCTAAGAACATGTATAATAATAAATTTACATTCGACGTTATTGCTAAATGTTTAAATATTACTGAATTAGAAGTTATAAACATTTTAAAAAATAATCAAGTTATAA
>JAISZC010000163.1 GCA_031269485.1 Deltaproteobacteria bacterium | reverse complement strand
TTATAAGGTTGCCATTTTAAAATTGCGTCAAAAATCGCAAATCACCTTCGTAGAGGTGGCGGATGTTCGACAGGCCGTATTTGAGCATGGCCGCCCGATCCACGCCCAGCCCGAAGGCGAAGCCGCTGACCTCGTCGGGGTCGTAGCCCACGAAGCCGTACAAAGCCGGGTCGACCATGCCGCTGCCCAAGAGCTCCAGCCAGCCGCTGCCCTTGCAAAGCCGGCAGCCCCGGCCGCCGCACAGGACGCAGGCGATGTCGACTTCGGCCGAGGGCTCGGTGAAGGGAAAAAAGCTGGGCCGCAGACGGATTTTGGTTTCCGGCGAAAAGAAGGCCGCGGCGAAGGCCGTCAAGACGCCCTTGAGGTCGGCCATGGTGAGGCCCTTGTCCACGGCCAGGCCTTCGACTTGGTGGAACATGGGCGAATGGGTGACGTCGTCGTCCCGGCGGTAGGTTTTGCCTGGAACCACCACCCACACAGGGGGTCTGGTCTTTTCCATGGTGCGGATCTGCATGGGCGAAGTGTGGGTCCGCAGCAGCAGCCCGTCGCCCACGAAGAGGGTTTCCTGCATGTCGCGGGAGGGATGATCGGCGGGAAAGTTCAAAGCCTCGAAATTGTAGTAGTCGGTTTCGACCTCCGGGCCCTCGACCACGGTGAAGCCCAATTGCCCGAAGATGCGGCAGATCTCGGACATGGTCCGGCTGATCAAATGCCGGCGGCCCCGCGCCGGCCGCCGGCCAGGGAGGGTGACGTCCAGCAGATCGGCGACGTCGGGCCCGCGGTCGAGGGCGAGCAGGGCCTTGGCGTGGGCGGCGGTCAGCTCGGTTTTGGCCCGGTTGACCGCCTGTCCGGCGGCCGGCCGCTGGTCCTTGGGCAAGGCGCCCAGGGCTCGGGAGAGTTCGGTCAGCCGGCCCTTGGCGCCCAAGTATTCCACCCGCATGCGTTCAAGGGCGGCGGCGTCGCCGGCTTGCGCCGCGGCCTCAAGGCCCTCGCGCGCGGTTTTTTCGATGGCCGTCAAAAGCTCGCTCATGGGCGCTCCGTCGATGAAGGCGCAAGGACCAAAAAAAGCCGCCCGGCGACGAACAGGGCGGCTTTGGAAAAAAATGGAGATATTCCTGCGGACGACGCTGAAACGGCCGCGCTGCGGGGCCGCTCAGGCCCCGGCCGGCTGCCGGACGCCTTCGACCAGGCTGGCGAAGCCCTGCGGATCCCTGATGGCCAGCTCGGAGAGCATTTTGCGGTCGACGTCCACGTTGGCCTTCTTGAGCCCGTCGATGAGCCGCGAATACGACAGGCCCAATTCCTTGGCCGCGGCGCTGATGCGCACGATCCACAGCGAGCGCATCTCGCGCTTGCGGGCCTTGCGGTCCCGGAAGGCGAAGCACAAGGCGCGCTCGACGCCTTCGCGGGCGCTGCGGTAGAGGGCGCGGCGCCCGGCCCGGTAGCCTTTGGCCATCTTGAGATATTTGTTGTGGCGTTTTTTGGCCTGCAGTCCGCCTTTGACGCGCATGGCTTGCTCCTTGACTCTTGTAAGTTGACGGCCGAAACGAACCCGAGGCGGGACAGGGCCGGCGTCAAATGCCCAAGTAGGGCAAAAGCTTCTTGACGGACTTGGCGTTGGCGGAGTCGACCGTGGCGGCTTTGCGCAGACCGCGCTTCTGCTTGGTGGTCTTGGTGGTCAGAATATGTCTGGCGTAGGCCCGGTTGCGGCGGATCTTGCCGGCGCCGGTGGCCTTGAAGCGCTTGGCCGCTCCGCGGTTGGACTTCATTTTGGGCATGTTGGGGCTCCTGAGCCGCGGCCTCTGTCGTTCGGGCCAATGGCGACATGGCGGTCCAAGACGGGCCGCCGCCTGAGCCGAACTGCGGGCGCGATTCGGCCGACGTTTAGCCTTGGAATGATATCCGGCCTCCAAGGCGTTGTCAAGGTTTTTTTTGGGGGTCGAGCCTGAGTTGGCCGAAACGGCGGCGGGGCTTCTGGCCGGTCAGGGGCGGGCGGCGGCTTCGGCGAGGAGGAGCCGCGGGTTGTCGGCCGGCGAGAGCCGGCTGGCGAGAGCCGGCTGGCGGGAGGACGGACGCGGCCTGGCGACGCCGCCTTGGTCCATTTGAGCTCGTCGTCTGTCGGCGGCGAGGGGCTGTCCGGCCGGCCGGCGATTTTCGGCCTTCCGGCGGGCTTCAGTGCAGGGCGCTTGACGTTCGGGCTGACAACGGGCAAAATACGGCAATGTCACGGAGAGCGCCGCTTGAGGTCTCTAAGCCGGCCCCTGGCCGACGCCCGCTTGGAGGCCTCGGAAAGCCGCGTCCGGTTCGCCGCCGAGCTCGGCTTTTCGGGCGCTTCCCGGCCTCGTCGGGCCGCCGCCCAGGCAAGCGCAAGCCTTAGCTACGACAGGGCTTGAGGCTTCCGGTCCCCCGTCGGACCGCGCCTTTTCGGAGGCGCCGCTTTTTCCATTTTTTTCTCATTTTCCTTTGGGAGGAACAAAGATGAAGAAACTCTTGCTCATGGCCGTTTTGGCTTTGGCTTTGGCGTGTCACGGCGCCTCCACGGCCGCCGCCCAGGCCAAAGGACCTTTGACCTTCGTCATCGTGCCCAAGGTGGTCCACGCCTGGTTCGACGAGGTCAACAAAGGCGCTCAAAAGCAGGCTGATCTGCTCTCCAAGCAGCTCGGCGTGGAGGTCAAGATCGATTATCGCGCGCCCCAGTCGGCCGACGTGGCCGAGCAGAACGCCGTGCTCGAGCAGGCGGCGGCCACCAGGCCCAACGGCATCGCCCTCGATCCGCTGGATTACGACGGCAACAAGGCCGTCATCGAGGAGATCCAAAAGCTGGGCATTCCGGTCATCCTGTTCGACGCCCCGGCCCCTGAGGGCAGCGGCCTGACCAGCGTGGGCAACGATTTTTCCGAGCAGGCCCGCCTGGCCTCCGATCTGCTGGCCAAGCTCATCGGCGAAAAGGGCAAGGTGGCCGTCATGCAGGGCGTCCCGACCGCGCCCAACCACGTCGAGCGCTATCAGGCGCACCTGGCCGCCTTGGCCAAGTACCCCAACATTGAGGTCGTCGACGGCGGCATCGACAACGACAGCATTCAAACGGCCCAGACCCAGGCGGCCGCCGTGCTGGCCGCCAACCCCGATCTGGCCGGCTATCTGAACTGCGACGCCACCGGCTCGGGCCTGGCCGCCGCGGTGGAGGAGGCCGGCAAGGCCGGCAAGGTCAAGCTGGTGCTCATGGACAACCTCATCGAGATTCTGCAGTACGTCAAGAACGGCACCATCACCGCCGCCTCCTCGACCATTCCCCAGATGCAGGGCTCCATGGCCGTGCTGATGCTCTGGCAGGCCTCCCTCGGCGCGGAGATCCCCAAGGTCGTCGACACCGGCATCGCCTTCATCGACTCGAGCAACATCGACTCCTGGATCGAGCAGGTCTCAAAATAAGCGAGCCGGCCCCGGCCGGACCCCCAGCTCCCGGAGGCGGGCCGCCGCCCGCCTTCGGGCCGTCAGGACTTTTTTTCATGCCCGTCTTGGAAGCCCGCCGCCTGACCAAAGTTTTTCCCGGCGTGACGGCCCTCGACTCGGTCGACGTCGCCTTCGAGCCGGGCCGCGTCCATTGCGTCGTGGGCGAAAACGGCGCGGGCAAAAGCACGCTCATCAAATGCCTCACCGGCGTCTACGAGCCGGACGGCGGCGAGGTGCTCGTCGGCGGCCGCCGGCGCGGACCGGCCGACCGGACCGCCTTCCGCCGGGTGGCCTACGTGCCTCAGGAAATTGACCTTTTCGGCCACATGTCGGCGGCCGAAAATCTTTTTCTGCCCTACAACCAGTCCTATTTTCGGGGCCTGGTGAGCCAAAGGCGCCTCGAAGAGCGGGCCTGGCCTTGGCTGGAGCGGTTTCGCATCGACGTGCGGCCCGATCAGCTCGTCAAGGACATCCCCATTTCCTCCCAGCAGCTCCTCCAGGTGGCCCGCGCCACCGTCAACGAAGACTACGAGGCCCTGCTGCTCGACGAGCCCACCACCAGCCTCACCGACGGCGACGCCGCGGCGCTGTTCGACGTCGTCAGGCGCCTGAAGGCCGAAGGCAAGGCCGTCATCTTCATCTCCCACAAGCTCGAGGAAGTCTTCGCCCTCGGCGACGAGCTGACCGTCATGCGCAACGGCGAGGCGGTCGGCCACTCCGAGCTCGATCGTCTCGACGTCGGCGCGGTCATCACCCTGATGACCGGCCGGCCCATCGACCGCGAAGAAGTTTTCCGCTCCGGGGCCGTGACCGACGAGCCCTTGCTGGAGGTCGAAAACCTCACCGGCGAGCGTTTCGCCTCGGTCAGCTTCCGGCTCAACCGGGGCGAAATTTTGGGCTTCTACGGCCTGGTCGGCGCCGGCCGCACCGAGCTGATGCAGGCCGTCTTCGGCTACCTGCCGGCCTACGCCGGCCGGGTCCGGCTGGCGGGCGCCGAGCTCAAGCTCGGCGACCCCAGCGCCGCGGTTCGCCAAGGCCTGATTTATCTCCCGGAAGAGAGAAAAAAATACGGCATCCTGCCTCAGCTCAGCGTCCGGGAAAACGCCTCCATCTCGGCCCTCGATCGGCTGGGCGCCTTTTTGGGCCTGTCGGCGGCCCGCGAAAACGCCTTGGCCGCCGAGGTCGTCGCCGCCTACGACGTCAAGACCCCTAGCCTCGAGCAGGCCATCGAGTACCTCAGCGGCGGCAACCAGCAAAAAATCGTCATCGGCCGGGCCATGGTCTGCGAGCCGCGGGCGCTGATCTTCGACGAGCCCACCAAGGGCATCGACGTCGGAACCAAGACCGAGATTTACCGCATGATGAAAAAATTGGCTGAAGAAAAAGGAATTGGCATTATTTTAATTTCTTCCGAAATGGAAGAAATTATTAAATGTTCGAATAGAATTATTGTATTGTATGAAGGACAAAAATCAGGAGAATTTATGGGTGGCACTAATAAAGATCAGATTTTAAGTGCAGCTTTTGGCGTAGTTAAAAATTAATATGGAGAATTTAAATGTCCAAATTGAGATTATTTCAACGAGATATAATTAATTCTTTAAAACGCAGCAATATGACAGCCATTGGCGCTGTCTTAATAATAATGATTATCGCAGCTAGTTTAAGCTCCGAACACTTTTTAGATGAATACAATTTAAAAGCCGTGGTCCGCGACTTGGCCTTCATCGGCATGATCGGCATCGGCCAAGCCCTTTTGCTGCTCATCGGCGAGCTCGATTTGTCGGTGGGCAAGATCGCCACCTTGTGCGGGGTCATCGCCGGCATGCTCATGGTGACCTCGGGCCTGAACCCCTTCCTGTCGCTGGCTCTGGCCCTGACGCTGGGGATCCTGCTGGGGGCCCTCAACGGTCTGATCATCACCAAGCTGCGCCTCAACTCCATGGTGGTCACCATTGGCATGGCCGGCGTCTACGGCGGGGTCACCTTGGTGCTGACCAAAGGCAAGGCCGTCACCAACATCCCGGCGGTCGTCCACTTTTTGGGCAAGGGCAACCTGGGGCTGGTGCCGTTGCCCTTCGTCTTCACCTTGGCCGTGCTGATCGGGGCGCTTTTTCTGGTCAAGAAGACCAAGACCGGCCGCTACATCTACGCCATCGGCAACAACAAGGAGGCGGCCCGCATCCTGGGCATCAAGGTCGACCGCATCCGGATCTTCAACTACGGCGTCATGGGCTTCATCTCGGCCTTGGCCGGCATACTCTACGTGGCCCGTCTGGGCTCCTCCCAGGCCTCCATCGGCGAAAACTGGCCGATGAACTCCATCGCCGCCTCCGTCATAGGCGGCGTGGCCCTGACCGGCGGCGTCGGCAACCCGGCCGGGGCCCTCATTGGCGCGGCCATCATCAGCGTCATCCAAAACATGATCGTGCTGCTGGGGGTCAACGTCTACTGGCAGTCGGCGGTCAGCGGCTTCGTGGTGGTGGCGGCCATCTCCTTCGGCTCGATTTCGGCCATCGTCCGGGACCGCAAGCAGCGAAAAGCCAAAATGCAGGCTTTGGCCAAAATTAACCCCGGTGAAAAAAATTGTGGTCAAACTTAATAAAATTTGATATTTATAGCTTGTTTTAATCGTCAAAAAGCGATCTTTGCAGCTAACCCAAAAGATGCTCTCAAGCTTTGCAATATAGCCTTTAGGAGGCGGGAAGATGCGTTTAGGAGTCAATTTGTCTTTCGCCGTCAAGCGCTGGCTGGAGCCGCACATCTTGGCCGCCCTGTGCCGCGACGAGCTGGGCGTGACCAACGTCCAATTCACGCTTGACCTCATCGATCCTTGGTGGCCGCGAGAAACCCGCGATCCGCTGGCCGCGCGCTACCGCCAGGCCTTCGAGCGCCGGAGCCTGTCCATCGACTCGGTCTTCGGCGGCCTGGCCGCCTACACTTATCCCCAGTTCCTGTCGCCCTTCAAGGCCGTCCGCGAGACGGCCCTGGAATTTTTCAAGCGGGCCGTCGATCTGACCGTCGCGTTGGGCTCCAAGGTCCTGGGCACGCCGCTGGGCGGCCTGTCGAACGCCGACGCCGCCAGCCGGCCGCGCCGCCGGGAGCTCTACGCCGACATGCTCAGGTCCGTGCGGGAGCTGGCCTTCCACGCCAACAGGCGGGGCTTGCGCGAAATCCTCATTGAGGCCACGCCCTTGCTGACCGAATATCCTCACAACCCGGCGGCCAGCGTCAAGCTCATGGCGGATCTGGCCGACTCCGCCGTGCCCGTCAGGCTCCTGATCGACTGGGGCCACGCCCTGTACAAGCCTTTGCTGGGCGAGGAGGCCGACATGGACCTGTGGCTGGAAAAATGCCGCCCCCACGTCGGCGCCATCCACCTCCAGCAGACCGACGGGCTTTTGGACCGGCATTGGGATTTCACCAAGGCGGGCCTGCTGACCGCCGCCTCGATCCGGGCCGCCGTCGAAAAGGCCGGCTTGAGCGAGGTCGTCCAGTATTTGGAGGTCGTGCCGCCCTTTGAGGTCCCTGACGACGAGGTTCTGGCGGGCGTCAAAAAGAGCTTGGACTACCTGCGCGCCGCCTGAGGGACCCGCCGGCGCGGCGAAAAAATCGGCGACCGAGGCGAACGGCGGGACAAATTGGTTGAATGAGTTGAATGAGTTGAATGAGCTAAATGAATGAATGAATGAATGAATGGTTGGTTGGTTGGTTGGTTAGTTGGTTGATTGATTGATTAAGTTGAACGAAATGACTTGAATGACTTGAAAGAATTGAACGACTTGAATGGATTGAACGGATTGAACGGATTGAACGGCTTGAACGAATTGGACCACTCGGGCCGATCAGACGAGCGGAGCGCGCTGGACGCGCGGGACGAACGCGACGAACTGCGCCCGCGCAACGAAAGGGGCCGAAAAAGCATGGACTTCGACAAACTTTGCCGCGCGGTGCTGGCCGAGCATCAAGCCGTCTTCGACAAGCTCGACCGCGTCGCCTTCAGGGCCTTCGTCGAGCTTTTGAAAAAGAGCGACCGCGTCTTCGCCGTCGGCGTGGGCCGCGAGGGCCTGGCCACCAGAAGCTTGGCCATGCGCCTGACGCATCTGGGCAAGGAATCTCACTGGATTTGGGACGACACGACTCCGGGGCTCCAGCCCGGCGATTTGCTGGTGGCCACCTTGGGCGACGGCCAGATCGGCCACCTCGACTACGTCTGTCGGCGGGCCAAGGAGGCCGGCGCCTTCTTGTGCGTGGTCACCGGCTCGCCCAGCGGCCGCACGGCCCGCGAGCTGGCCGATCAGACGCTCTTTCTCCCGGCTTCGGTCTACCGCGGCGTGGACGAGGTCGTGCCCTCCATCCAGCCCATGGGCAATCTCTTCGAGCAATGTTTGTTCATTCTCTTCGATTTGGTCGTCATGACCATCGTGGCGGAAACGCCCGGCTTGAGCTTTGAGCAGATGGCGGCCCGGCACCGCAACGTGGAGTAAACAGGTCAAGAAGGTGGGCTGCAAGCGCCGCCGGCCGCTTGTCGGCGTCCGGCGGCCTTTTGCCATTTATTTTAAAAATTGTTGAAAAATTTTTGAATTTTTATAATGATAATGCAGCCTTAATAAGGCTAGCCAGCCATAAAATCAGACTTAACAAGATATTGTTCTTGACGATAAAAATTACCCATAGAATAAAGGCTGTACACCTATAAAATAATAAATAAAGTAACATATAATCAGAGCTTTTATATGGTAAGTTTTATTATTTTTTATGATGCAATCATTTGTGTTGAACATCGCCAATAAGGCTTCAGTTTTATTCTGATATCTATTATTATTTTTAAGATAAATTTTGTAAACAAAATATCATTTATCAATAATACAGACAGTTGAAGTGCAATAAAAGCAATATTTGGATGCGCGTCAATGATAGACTATATGTTATTTGGCGTAGACATGCCGGGCGGCGACGACAAATGACGACGCAACCCTAGGCAGACCAGGACTGCCAGTGGCCAGGCCGGGGCAACCAGGCCTTTTTTTATTATATAATATTTTTTTGATAATCATAAGCCATAAATTAACGTTGTAATATATGCTTAAGTAGCTTTTAGTTAGTCGACTATACGAAAATATATTTCGTTGATTTGAAAAAAATATTTATTCGATTTTTTTTTAAATTTATGTATTTTTTTAAATTTCCGTGGTAATTTACAATAATTTCCTTTAATCAAGTTTCTAGATAGGTTTTTTGTATTTTATTACGAATTTCCTCAAATTTAATGTTATATCAGATAAAATATAATTTACTATATCATAAAGTGCTCAATGAAGATAAGTAATACCTGTATCAATGTCAATAATTATTGAAAATATTGCAGATATATTAGTTTACGTAAATTTTTTATCATATTATCGTTCCAAATTGAAATGCATAAAATGAAATATATCAAATAAATTTAGATATTTTATAATTATAATAACTTAAGTTATAGATATCTCCAACTTAATCAGTAAAATATCGTATATATTCCGATCAAGTTCAATTTAGGGTTGAAAGCCCCGGTGGCGTTTCGGTCAATTTTTACCTGACGGAATTTTATGTCACTTTGGAGCGGGGTTGTCAATCATTTTTTTTCAATGCCGTCAATCCGCCGCTTGCCCGCCGCTTGCCCGCCGCTTGCCGCCGCCGCTTGTCGTCCCCAGTTTCTTTGGCCTGCGGCCCCAGGCAGCGGGGCTGAGGAGCTCAAGAGACTTGGTCGGGGCCCGATCGGGAGCTTTGGAGGAACTCAAGAGCCCAGGCGCGGAGGAGCGAAAAGCGTGGCTGACGGACGGAGGTGGAAGAGGCTGGGCGTACGGACGGACGCCGATGGCATGGAGGGCGGGAGTGAGCCCGCTGGCCGGAACGACTTTTTTCGCCGCCCAGATGGCGTTGGCGCGTCCCCCCTTTTTTGTCGAAAGCCCGTGAGGGCGCGGGCGCGGCCGGCGCCGGATTTTTTTTCAATATTTCTTGACAACCCCCCCGAGCCGGTGGTAGAGTGGCGAAATTCAAGACAACGGCCTGACCTGCCGGTCAAGGCCGTGCACCCCCACGGACGGCCCGAATTCGGCCCGAACGAGTTCCAGCCGCTTCCTTTCTCGCGGAGAGCCTGTGTCGTACCACGCCGACTCAGCCAAATTCATGTTCAGCTTGCGCCCTGAGCGCCAGGCCGTCG
>JAISZC010000120.1 GCA_031269485.1 Deltaproteobacteria bacterium | reverse complement strand
CGTGCTCCTGAAGGCCGCCTTGACGCAGCAAGCCCGCCGGGCCGCGCTCCGAACCACGCCGCGCCCTGACTCAGGCCGCCTCTGGCCGCCAACGAGCCTGGCCGCCGCCTCGCCGAACTCCTGAAGGGCGCCTTGACGACGCAAGCCCGCCGGGCCGCGCTCCTAACCGCGCCGCGCCCTGACTCAGGCCGCCCCTGGCCGCCATCACGCGTGGCCGCCTCGCCGAGCTCCTGAAGGCCGCCTTGACGACGCAAGCCCGCCGGGCCGCGCTCCGACCAGGGCAACGCCGCCGCCGCCCGGTCGCCGGCGTCCGCGACTACGGGGTAGCGCGCGTTAACGCGTCCACCCCGAGCCCTTAATGCTCTGGACATCGCTGGCGGCCTCGAGTACAATTGGGCTCATCTGAGCAGTCTCGCGTCGAACAGGCTCAGCCAGCGCGGAGGCCCCCTGCGTTGCTTCGGCGCCCGCTCTCAGAGCTAGCCTCAAGCCCCAAAAACCTTGACGTCGGCCGCCGCGTCTCGGCCGGCGGGCCGTCGCCGGCTTGCCGGCCGGGGCCAAGCCCACCGAGGCGGACGGTTTTTGCGAGGTTTTGTTTGATGACCGCCAAACCGGTCTCTTGGACGACCGACCCCGTTGAGCGCCTGGCACGCAAAAACGCCTTTGACGCCTCCTTGACCGTGGGCACGGCCAAATTCAACCGCGACACCGGCCGGGAAAACCTGCGTCCTCCCTTCAGCCAGTTCATCGACCCGGCCACCGGCCTGATCCGAGCCGACATGCTGCGGCCCCGCAACTGCCCCATCTGCGGGGCCGCGCCCGGACCGGGCCTGTTCGTCAAGGACGGCTTTCGGCACGTGCGCTGCCTGGAATGCGATCTCATCTACGTCAGCCTCATCCTCCGCGAAGATTTGATGATCCAGCACTGGCGCGAGGAGATGGCCTGGACCATGGTGCTCAAAAGCCAGCCCCAGGCCGAGCTCGACCGCCTCAAATACGACTACGGCCTCGATCTGGCCTCCGAGCGCCTTGCGAGCCGCCGACTCCTCGACGTCGGCGCCGGCACCGGCGACTTCGCCAGGCGGGCCACCGAGCGGGGCTGGGAGGCCACGGCCCTGGAACTCAACGTCGAGTCGACGAACGCCCTGGCCCGGCAAGGGTACAAGGTCATCGTCAAGCCTCTGGAAATGGCCGATTTGGCCGACGGGACCTTCGATCTGGTTTCGCTGTGGGAGGTGCTGGAGCACGTCGCCGAGCCCAAAACGACTCTGGCCGAAACCAGGCGCGTGCTGGCCGACGACGGCCTGGCCCTGATCCTGGTGCCCAACTCGGCCTCCCTGGTCACCCGCCTGCTGCACGAGAAAAGCAACACCTTCGGCGGCCACTCGCACCTCAACCATTTCAACCCGAAATCCTTGACGCTCCTTTTGGAGAGCCTCCGCTTCGAGATTGTCGAGCTGGAAACGGTCATCACCGAGCTGGGCTCCGTCAACAACCACCTTCATTTTCAAGATCCCTACCTGGGCGAGGCCCCGGCCTTTTTTCCGGACCTCACGCCCGAGGTGATCCACCGCAACCTCTGGGGCAGCCGCCTGCTGGCGCTGGTCCGGCCCGGGGCCAAACCAGGCCCGCGGCGCGGCGCCAGGCCCGAGGCCAACGCCGCCGCCGACCTGCCCGAGAGCGCCGAGCCGGAGGCCGCAGAGGGCCAGGACGCCGAGCCGCGCCTGGCCCGTCCAAGGCCCGGCGGACGGAGGAAGAAATCATGATTCTGGGCGTCATCCCGGCCCGCGGGGGCTCCAAGGGCATTCCCCGCAAAAACGTCAAACCCTTGCTCGGCGTCCCCTTGGTGGCCTGGACCATCAAATCGGCCCAGTCGGCGACTTCGCTGGACCGCTTCGTGGTCTCCACCGAAGACCCGGAAATCGCCGCCGTGGCCGCCAAATACGGCGCCGAGGTCCTCGAGCGTCCGCCGGAGCTGGCCGGCGACGAGGCCCTCAGCCGCGAGGTGGTGGCCCACGCCTTGAGGACGCTGGGCGGCGACGCGGCCGTGCTGCTTCAGCCCACCAGCCCGCTGCGACGCCCCGGGCGGATCGACATGACCGTCAACGATTTCCTGAAAGGCGGGTGGGACTCGATGGCCACCGGCTTCCTGCAGCTGCAATACCCGCCGCACGGAGTCGAGCACCGCCGACAGGACATTGTCAGCGTCTTCGTCAACGACGGCAGCGTCATCGTCTCGGACCGGGCCGTCATCGAGTCCGGCAGCCTCTTCGGAACCCGGGCCGGGACGCTGGTGACCAGCCGCGAGGAAAACGTGGACATCGACGACGAGTTCGACTTTGACGTCGCCGAGCATATTGCGGCCAAAGCCGTCAAGGAGGGCTGGCTGAGCCTTCCGGTGCCTCGCCGGTGACGGCGGCGCGGCCTGAAGGCCACCGCCCCGCCCGGAGCGCGGCCGAGGGCCGGGCCGAGAGGCTTTGGCCCCTGGGCGCCGCCGAAGGCCTGGGAGAGGGCCTGGACGAAGGCCTGGGCGAGGCGTCGGCCGACGACGCCGGGGACCGGGCCGGCGGCGGCGCGGTCGCGGCTCGGCGACGCCGGACGTTTGCCGCGGCCTGGCTGGGCCTGGCGTGCTTGGCGGCCGTCTGGGGCCAGTCGGCTCAGGCAGCCACCGTCGCCGAGCTTTTTCTCCGGCTGTCACCCGAGCAAACCAGAGGCCTGTCCGCCGCCATGCGGCGGGAGCTTTTGGACAACTCCGGCCAAGGCGCCTCCGGCTACACCATGCCCAGCCGCGAAGGCCGCTGGGCGCAAATCCACGGCCCTGACGCGCTGACTCTTTTCGGCGAGCGCGAATCGCCCGTGGTCTACAAAACCTTCCAGTCGCCTGGCGGCTGGCAGCTGCTGGTCGTGTGCCGCAGCCGCCAGACCCACGGGCCGGTGGAGCTGGCGAGCTTCCACGACACGCCCTTCGATCTGGTTTTGTTCCTCGTGGACGCCAGCCTCAATCTCGTCGAGGTCCGGCTGGAGGATTATCTGCCGTCGGTGAACGTCCTGGACTTCGTGACGGCCGACACGGTCAAGGATCCTCGGGCCGTCAGGGATCTGGCCCTCATCAACCAGGACTTCGGCGCCTGCCTGACCTGCCACGCCAGCGTCGAGGATCCCCTGGCGCTGGACATCGTGGCCGTCACCAGCCTCAACGGCGCGGCCTGCGCCAATTTCATGGCCCAGTTCAAGCTGCTGCCCCTCAAATGGGTCGGCGACCGCTTTGTCAAGCCCTACGACCGGGCCGCGCCCTTCGACGAGCCACGGCCCCGGTCCGAACGGCCTCACGGCCTGTACTACCGCGAGCCGGGCGGCTGATGAGCGCGCGCAACCTCAAGCTGACGGTGGCCTACGACGGCTCGAAGTTCTTGGGCTGGCAGCGCCAGGCCCGGGGCCCCACGGTCCAGGGGCTGCTGGAAGAAACGCTCCAAAAGCTCTGCGGCCACCCCGTCGCCCTCCACGGCAGCGGCCGCACCGACGCCGGCGTCCACGCCCGCGGCCAGACGGCCAGCTTTTTCACTTCCAGCCCCAGAACCCCGGCCGAGCTCGTCCGCGGCGGAAACGCCTTGCTTCCCCCCGACGCGGCCATCGTCTCGGCCGAGGAGGTCGACGACGCCTTCCACGCCCGCTTCAGCGCCCGCGGCAAGGTCTACGCTTACCGCTTCTCCACCGCGCCAGTCCGGGACCCCTTCCTGCGCCGCTGGGCCTGGCACGTGGGCCCCTGTCTGGACTGGCGCCAAGCGGAGGCCATCCTGCCGGTTCTGGTGGGCGAGCAGGACTTCGCGGCCTTCAGAAGCTCCGGCGACGAGGTCAAGTCCACCGTCCGAACCATCTTCTCGGCCGTCCTCGACCAGCCCCAGCCTCACGTGCGCCGGCTGACCGTCGCCGGCTCGGGCTTTTTGCGGCACATGGTCCGGACCATCGCCGGCACCTTGTGGCTGTCGGCCCGGGGCAAGCTGACGCCGGCGGACCTGGAGGCCATCCTCGCCTCCAAGGATCGGGCCAAGGCCGGGCCGACGGCGCCGGCCTGCGGGCTGTGCCTGGAGCAAGTTTTCTACGACTGAGAACGGCCCGGGCGCTCCAGGTCGGGCGCTCCGGGCCGGCCCCGCCAAACGCGCCCAGTTCTTCCCAAAAATCTCGTTTTTCGTTAAGATGGCCTTGGCGCCCGGTTCGGCCGCTTTCCGCCTCTTGCGGCGTCGCGGGCGCCGATTGTCCTTCGCCGGCAGCCTCCCCTGCCAGAAGCGAGATCGTGGACAATTCAGCGATCGCCGATTTTGCGCCATCAGGCAGGGCGGCCATCTTTGCGCCGACAAAACCGGATTTCTCGACGCTCAAAAAGCCGAGTCCTTTTGGCGGCGAGGCGGCCAAATGGACGCTTCACAGGGCGCCGGCCCGGCGACGGGCGTCTCGCGGCCAGACGCCTCGCGGCCAGGCGTCTCGCGGCCAGACGCCTCGCGACCAGACGCCTCGCGGCCAGACGCCTCGCGACCAGACGCCTCGCGGCCAGACGCCTCGCGGCGGCCAGGCTTTTTGCGGCCTGCGGAATTTGACCCCAAATTGTCGGCTCTGAAACCGGCCAAGAACGCCGCCGCTCCCGCCGGCGGCGGCAATTTTGCCCGGCGCCTGAGCCGCGGCCTTGGCGCCAGGCGGACGCCCAGGCTCGACGCCGGCTGGCGACAGGCCCAAGAGAGCCGGACCGTCCCTGGCGACTCTGCGGCTGGTCCGCGATTTCGGCCCCGGACCAAGGCGAGCCGTCAGGCCTTCCTCTCAGCCCGACCAGCCCGACCGGCCCGACCGGCCGACCGACCTCAAGCCGTCCGCAGACCGGCGGCCGGCGCGGCTTGACCGCGGACCTCGCGGGCCAGGGCCGCGACAATCCATGGCCTCGCGGCCGCAGACCAGGCAGCCCAAATCATGACGACCAAGACCAAAGGGGCCCCAGCCGGCCCGGCCGCCGCCAAGACGGCTAAAACCAAGACGGCCAGACCGGCCGAACCGCCGCCCCCGGGCGCCGAGGTTCAAGCGGCTCACGCCCCCAAGGCCGCCCGACGACGCTTGAGCCCGGCCGGCGGGCCGGCCCGCGGCCGGGCCGAGGCCGCGGAGGCGATGGCGCGGTCCATGTTCTTTGAGGGCTTGCCCCGGCCAATGTTGGAGCAACTGGCCGCCACGACCGTGTGGAAGTTCTGGCCGGCCGGGCGGCTGGTCTTTTGCCGCGGGGACGAGGCCTCGGGCTTTCATTTGACGGTCTCGGGGCTCGTCAAGATCTTCGTCTCCGCGCCCAACGGCCGGGAGAGGGTCTTGCACCTGTGCGAACCGGGGACGGTTTTCGGCGAAGCGGCCGTCTTTCGGCCCGGCGGTTATCCGGCCTCGGCCGAGGCGGCGGTCGACTCGGAGACTTTGCTTTTTCCCCAAAAAGAATTTCGCGCCCTGACGGCCGCCAATCCTGATCTGGCCTTCG
>JAISZC010000188.1 GCA_031269485.1 Deltaproteobacteria bacterium | reverse complement strand
CTGTGGAGAGGAAGGCTCTGGCCTTGCGGGCAGTCACAAGGTGAAACCGGCCTCTATGAAGCAGAAAGTCAGCACCAAATCAGATGGTTAGATTTGGATAGGTCTGACAGAACGGCTTTCCCAAATCGCCGAAACCGGCGTCGAGGACCTCGGCGAGAGGTCGCCCCAAAAGGGCTGCCGTTGAATTTTGGCGCGCTTGGCTCATGCCGCGAGGTGCCGGGTCATCGTTGGGGCTCATGTCTCGCCCGCGTTTTCTGCTCGCCTCCAGCTCCATTCGTCCCGGCCTGAGCGCCAACGGCCTTTTCTTCCGGCGCCTCCGGGCCGCTTCAAAAAGACGCCGTCGAGCTTCAGGCCGGGGCCGTCAAGGCCCAAACGACCGCTCTGGGCTGTCAAACGCTATCCTTTAAGTAAGGCATTTTCGATTTTGCTTTCGCTCCGGACCCTGACGGCTCGTCGACTCTCCGGCGATGACGCCTTCGCTCCCCGTTCTCCACGCCTTTGCTTCTCGTTGTTCCTCGCTTGCGCTTCCCGTTCGTCCCGCTTCAGCCCCAGCTAGTCCCGGCCTGAGCCCCAACGGCCTTTTCTTCCGACGCCTCCGGACCGCTTCAAGCAGAGCCACCGGGCTTCAAACGGCGGTCCGCCGAAGGACGAGGTCGTCAAGCCGCCCCAAAAAGGGCGCCCTGGCCCCTGCAACCTTTAAGTAGGGCTTATGGTGGCTTCAGCAACTTCCCCTCCTGTCGGATGGGCGCTCGCCTTGAGCTGACCGAGAGACCTCGTCGTCGGGCGTCCCCGCCCTCCCCGCTGGCGTCCGAACCCCTCAGGCGGCTTTCATTCGAGAGTTTTTCAGGTCCTGGCGCCTCTCAAATGAGAGCTTGCGAGCTGGCGTCTGCGAGATAAACCTCTCAATTGGCGGCTCTCATTTGAAAGGTTTTCAGGGCCGAGCGCCTCTCAAATGAGAGCTTGCGAGCTGGCGCCTGCGAGGTAAACCTCTCAATTGACACCTCTCATTTGAGAGGTTTTCAGGGCCGGGCACCTCTCAAATGAGAGTTTGCGAACTGACGCTTGAGAGATAAACCTCTCAATTGACACCTCTCATTTGAGAGGTTTTTGCGTCAACATTATTCTCAAATGATAGATTTTCCTCTCACGCCTTCCGTCAGTCGAGAGACCCAACATTTTTACGCTCCGCCGTCTGAACGTTCGTTCGATCAGCTCGTTTCATGAGCTCGCTTCATGAGCTTGCTTCATCGGCTCGCTTCATCAATTCGCGTTTGAAATTTCGCGTTGTGACGTATTCAAAGATTTTGGCCGGCGCGTCAACGATTGTTCGTCCGGTCGGTCGTCGTCTCGTCAGGCTCGCGGCGGACGGCCAGTCGATCAGTTCGTTTCATCAACTCGCAGTTGAAATTTCGCGTTGTGATGTATGCCAAAATTTTTGGCAGGCGCGACAACGATTTATCGCCAGGTCGGCCGCGCCTGATCAAGGCTCGCGGCGATAGACTCGCGGCGGGCGGCCACTCGATCAGTTCGTTTCATCAACTCGCAGTTGAAATATCGCGTTGTGATGTATTTAAATTTTTTTCGCCGGCGCGATAATGAGTTCGTCGCCTGGTCGGCCGCCGTCTCGTCAGGGCTCGCGGCGGGCGGCTCAGGGCGGACGGCCAAGCGACGGCTTTGTCGCCAGTCCGATCCGCCGACCGTCTCGGGCCGGCCGTTGGCGGCCGGTCCGTCCTGAACGCCACGGACCGCCGTGTCCGAGCCGGGCCTTTTGGCGTCGGGCGGTTCTTCAGAGCCGCTTGACGGCGGCGGCGGTCGCCGCCGCATTTGGCGACAGCCGCGGTTTTGACGGACGCCTGGCCGCGGCCAGGCGTCCGTTTCCTCGCCCATTTTTTTGTCGCTCAGGAGGGCAAATGAGCATTCACAGCAAACTCCGACGCCAATTTTCCGACTCCGTCTATTTCGACACTTGCGTCAGCGTCGCGCAGATCCAGGCGAAGCTGGACAAGGTGCTGCGCCAAGTCGACTCCGACCAGATCCTGCCCTTGGTCGGCGAACTCCAATTCGAGGCGGAGCGCTGGTTTCCCGCCGAAGCCGCCTCCCGGCCGGCCCGCCCCAGGCGCTTCGCCGTCATCGGCCATCTGTGGCCGCCCAGCGAGATCAAGCCCCACGGTCTGCGCAAAAACGACGACGACCAGCTCAAAATTCGTCTGTGGGCCGACAGCGCCGTCGAGTGGTTCAGGCTCGTTTTCGACGACCGGCTCTTGGCGCTTTTCCATCTCAACCCCGACCTCGATTCGCAGCTCTGGTGCCTGTCGCGGGCGGAAGCCGACTTCGACCCGTCCCTCAAGGAAGGCGCCCCGGTCACGGGCCGCTCTTACGTCAGCTGGATCGCGAGCTGCCGACGCCATATCCGAACCCGCCTGGGCCTGCCCTTGCCGAAGGTCGGCTGGACCCACCCCAAGCCAGGCGGCCACCACCCGAAGCCCGATTATCGCTTGATCGCCTGCGTCCGCAACGTCCCGGAGCGTTGGGCCGCCAACTTCGACGCCCCGCCCGAGCCCGGCGCCGACACGGCGAAATGGCGACATTGCCTCGAATGGGACGTGGCGGTTCTGGACATGCTGCTGCGGCGACTGAGCCTCAAGCGTCACAACTTGCCCTTGCCCATCTTGAGCCCGTGGGCGATCCAGCTTGAGTCGGCCTGGCCGCTCTTCGAGGTCGACCTCAAACGGGCGATCCCGGAACTGGGCCTGGGTCAGCCCGTGGCCGTCGGCGAGGGCTTGCGGCTTCAAGGGACGAGCGTCTTTCGTCTGCTCGACGGCCGCCTTCTGCGCGTCCGTGGCAACAGCTGGCGGCTGGATCAGCCCTCAGCCAAGCCGCAGGGCCAAGGGCTTCTCGCCTTGATCGCCCATCTGATGAACTTGGCGGACCGCATGGACTTGGCCGAAGAGCTGGTGCGCCAGCGCCTGGGCGACCAGGTCGCCGAGAAGGCCGCCAATTTCCAAATGCTGCGGCAAGTCGTCAGCCGCCAAGCGCCGAGCCGCCCGCCTTTGGCCCCGCCTCGGCCCAAAAACGAGCCGAGCTTGTGGCCGGCCGCCGCGAGGCGGCTGGCCCAGGAGCGGGGGGTCGATGCGGATTTTCTCGAGCTGCTTGCCGTCGTCGGCTCGGTGGGTTGCGACGCCAATGGCCGGCTGTTTTTTCCCGACGCCAACGGCTTCGGTTCGTTGACTCTGAGCTGCGGCTCCAAGCCTGGCGAGGACGTCTGGTGCCGCAGCTCAAGCCGGCCGTGGCATTGGAGGCTGCCGGGCACGGCCGGAAAGACCATCGTGACCGACACGCCGGTGGACGCCATGATCGCCAAGCAGCTCCACCCCCTAAACCCCGTCGAGGCCAGGCGGCCCAGAATTCTCAGCCGTCGCTGGCGTAAGCTGCTGAAGTCCATGTAAGCCGCTTTGCCGAGGGCCAAACGGCGGCGGTTCTGGCCGTGCCGGAACGCCGCCAGGGCGGTTTTTAGGCTGCTCCATATGACTAAAAATTATATATTTATTTATCCTTAAATCTTTATTCATTACAATAATAGCTAAATTAGATGGTATTTATCAAATTTATTATTATAATAAGTAGATTAAAAGATTAAAAAATTATATTTTCTGTCAATCTTTGATCCGCCGGGGTCGCTCGGCCAGGCGTCCGAAAGGCCGGAAAGCCATAGCCTGCGGGCCTCGCAGCGGTCTCAGGCCCGTCTGCCCAGGTTCGTCTGGGGCGCCGGTCCGCAAAAAAAATAAATGTCTCTATTGACAATTTCATTTTCGCAATGCATCATGCCCAGACCATCGATTGAGTCCTAAGCGGCTAGCCAGTTGCCGTAAAGGCCAAAGCCGAAAAATAGCCCCCTGGTATAATTTGGCCTTGGATCCGTCGAGCCGGCAAGCGGGCCAGAAAGCATGTTTTTTTTCTGCTGGCCTGGTTTGATCAGCTGGGCATGAACCGCCGGGCCATAAGGGAGGCGGGGTTGGGCCGGTTGCGAGCCGAGTCGGCTTAGCAAGAATTTTTCCGATTTGAGTGCTCGAATGGAGCTAGACAGCATGTTGTCCGCGCCTTGGAGGCCCATTGAGGCC
>JAISZC010000176.1 GCA_031269485.1 Deltaproteobacteria bacterium | reverse complement strand
CAAGCCAGGAAGCCAAGCCAGGAAGCCAAGCCAGCGGCAAGCCAGGCCTGGTCAGGCGAACAGCCGCGGTCCGGCCTGGCCCGCCCGGCCGCTAATCCCGCCAGCCGTTGAAGGCGGCGAAGCGCCCGGACCCGATCTGCTCCAGCAAGCCCTCGTGCCTCAACAGCGTGGCCTTGCGGTCGACCCCTCCGGCGTAGCCGATCAGCTCGCCGCAGCGGCCCACCACCCGGTGGCAAGGAACCACGAGGGCCACAGGGTTGCGGCGCACGGCCTGGCCCACGGCCTGAGCCGACATGGCCGGCCGACCGAGCTGGACCCGGATCCGTTCGGCCAAGCCGCCGTAGGTGGTCGCTCGCCCGTAGGGGATCTCCAAAAGGGACGCCCAGACAATTTCCTGAAAAGGCGTCCCGACCAGCTCCAGCTTGGGCGTTTTCTGGGGCGGACGCCGCGCCCCGTAGCTGTCAAGCCAATTTTTTAGGCTCTTGAAGGGCTCGCGGCGGATGGAGCCTTCCTCGAAGCCGACCTGGCGTCCCAAATCGAAATCCAAGACCGCGAGCCGCTCGCCCACGGCCAGGGCCACCATCGGTCCTACGATGGTGTTGACGATCAGCGCAAGTCTCGGCTCCGAATCCACAACGTTGACGACTTTTCGGCTCATGGCTTGATCTCCCTTGAAGCGGCCTGCGCCGTCCGAGAAGTGCGGCGGGACGGACGAACGGCGTCGGGTTCGGCGGAACTGGACGAGACGGTTAGCTTGACGGTCGACTCGGGCGTCGACTTGCTCGCCGTCTTGGACGGATCATTGGGAGTCGTCTTGGGCGGAGAGGCGGCGTTCTGACGGACCTGGGCCGTCTTGGTCGGCGTCTTGGGAGGCGAGGCGGCGTTCTGGCGGACCTGGGCCGTCTTGGGCGGCGTCTTGGTCGGCGTCTTGGGAGACGAGGCGGCGTTCTGGCGGACCTGGGCCGTCTTGGCCGTCGGCTGGGCGGCCTTGCTCACCGCCTTGGAAGTCAAGGCGTCCTCGACGTCCGACGCGGCCGGTGGTTTTTGAGCCGCAGGCCTTCGTGCCGTCGTAGGAGCGACCGAAGCCTGGCCGCCGCCCAGGGCCTTTTTGACGGCTTTGGCCAGCTGATCGGGGCAGGAGGTTTTCTTTCGGCCGCAAACGACGCCCGTCAAAGCGGCGGCCACCTCCGAGGCCGGACGTCCCTCGGCCAGCAAGGCCAAACCCTTGAGGTTGCCATCGCAGCCGCCTTGAAAGCGCAAGTTCATGATCAGCCCGTCGTCGAGATCGAAGCTGAGACTTTTTGAGCAAACGCCTTTGGGCGCGAAGGTGCAATGCATCCGGCTCTTCCTCAAAAAACCGCCCGACCTCGCTGGCGAGCCGAAAATTTTTTTTGGCCGTCGGCCGAGCCGGCCGGCCGAACCGACGGCCGACTCTCGTTTGACAGTCCGAACTCTCAATTGAGAGGTCGCCGTTCTTAAATGCCGCCCGTTCCGGCGTCCCATTGTAGCATATTTTCTGGCCGGTCGGCCAACCGGGCGCGCCGAAGCGGCCGATTATCGCCGCGGAGCAGGCCCCCTCCGAAAACGACGGCGCAAACGACCTGATTAGCCCGCTCGCCGGCCCCTAAAACCAAACATCGTTGGTTAGTCAAAACTTCCATTTTCAGCTTTTTTCTCTCCTGGTTTTCCGCTTGATTCAACATGAACTCGCTGTTAATATGAGAAAATTGGATACACCCGCTCGGTACCGGCAGACCGGAGCGGTCAACGGAGCAGCGGACGGCTGGCGAGCGGAAGACGCCAGCCAGCCGCCATTGAAGCCGGCGCCTCGTAACGCTTTCGGCCTCTCGGAACCGTCCAGGTTGGCGAGGTCTTGCCGAGCGTGCGCCGTTCGGCCGCCTTTGGCCCTCGCTCGTTTTTTAGCCAGCTCCAGCGGAACGACGACCCCATGATCAAGACCATCACCGCCTCCTCCGCCGACACCGACGACATCGATTTGTGCGTGGCGGATTTTCAGAATCAGCTCGACGTCAAGGGCGCCCTCAAGCGCCGCTCCATCGGGCTGATGTTCGGTCCGCCGGAGACCATGGAGGCGGCCAAAGTCGTCTGCCGCGCCATGCCTTTCGACGTGATTGGCTGCCTGACTCCTTTGACCACCGTCAACGGCGTCAGGCGCGACTCGCTCTGCGACGCCGCCTCCTTGACCATGACCGTGCTGACCAGCGACGAGGCCGTCTTCGCCGCGGGCTTGTCGGACGAGCTCGGCGACGACGGACGCGAGGCGGTCACGACGTTGTACGAAAAATTGGCCGCCAAGCTGCCGCGGCCCCCCAAGCTCGTTTTGATCTTCTGCTCCCGAGACCGGCCGCAAGGCGATCATCTTGTGCAATGGCTCGACGAAGCCTCCAGCGGCTGCCCTCTGACGGGCTGCTTTTCGGCCAACTACTCCTTTCTGCTCCACGAGCCGGATCTGCTGTTCAACGGACAGCTCCTTGAGCGGCGCGTGGGCTTGGCGCTCATTGACACCGACGCCGAGCCAGCCTTCCTGTTCATCTCGACTCCCGAAGCCAAGCGCATGCGGCATCGGGCCGTGATCACCGCCTCGGAGGGCAACCTCATCAAGGAGATCAACGGCCGCCCGGTGCTGGACTTCTTGCGCAGCCTGAACCTCATTGACCATGAAGGCCGGCTCAGAGGGGCCATGGCCGTGCCCATCATCGTCGAGTCGCCCGACTGCTGGCGGGCTCTGCCCATGGTCATCAACGCCCTGACCGAGGAAGGCCACGTCAGATGCTCCCTGGACCTGCCCAGCAACGCGACCCTGACCCTGAGCAGCTTGGAGCGGATGGACGTGATCGAGAGCATGCGCCGCGCGACCGCCATAATCAAGACCAAGAGCTTCAACCTTTGCCTGCTTTTCAGCTGCATGGGCCGCAACCTGGCGCTGGGCTTCGACTACCTTCAAGAAATCAAGGAGCTGGAAGCGGCCTTGGGGCCACGCCTCCCCTACTGCTTCGCCTACTCGGGCGGCGAGATCTGCCCCATTCCCGACGCCGAAGGCCGGATGCGCAACGCCTACCACAATTTGGCCCTGGTGGTCTGCCTGCTCTGACCGCCGGACCGGCCGAGCGTGGCCTGGCTCGGACCGCCCCGCGGGCGCCTTTGGACCGCGCCGAAAAATATGCGATAATGCGGCCAATCCCGCCGCCCGCGGACGCTCGCCGACCCCGGCGCTCCCGCGCCGCCACGGAAAGCGGGCCGGCCTTTCAGGCCCGGCGGCGCGGCTGGGACCGAGCGGCCCCGCCGCTTGCGGCCGACCGCGGCGCCGGCGGCCCCGTTCGCCGACGGGGGTCGCCAAGCAGCCGAAAGGGGCCGAAATGAAGCCCTTGGCGCCGACAACGGCGGCGGCCGCCGCCACGCCGAGCCTTGGACCGAGCTGGCGAACGTGCCGCCTCGGCCAATCTGGCCAAGGCCCTGAGCGCCGCGGCGTCCGGCGTCAAAGTTCATCGCCAGCCGACGGACGAATTGCTCGAGAAAGTCAATAACGGCCAAGACGGCCGCTAATTCGAGTTCGTCGACCGGTTCTGGCGGGACGCCTGCGAGCGCCCCCAACCTTGCAAATGGCTCTGGCGCGACCAATGGCCTCCCTCGGGCGACCTGCACGCGCTCCTCGCCCAGGACTCCTTGGAGCAGGCCGACCTGCAGCCGCAAGCGCGCGAGGCTCGCCGCGGCGGCTCAAGGCCGTCGCCTCGCCGAAGCCGCCTCGCCAACTCCGGGAAAAAGCATGCCTGAGCCGCTCTCCGCCCAGCCTCTGACGCTGTCAGAGACCCTCAACAGCCTGCCGATGGGCTACATGGTCATCGACCTCGAGGGCCAGGTGCTGGAGGCCAACAACCACGTGGCCGCCCTGCTGGGCCTCAGCGTCGCCAATCTCGTCGGGCTCGACGTGGCCAGCTTCTGGCCCGACAGCGCCCCCGAGCTCCTCAAAGTGGCCAAGTCAGGCCGGCAGGCGGCCGGCCTGATCTTGCCGGAAATTTCCGGCTGCTGGCTGCTGACCAACCCCCTCGCCGGCGGGCGCCCGGGGTTGGCCATCACCGTCTTCGACCAGCGCCTGTGGCACCCTCTGATGGGCCCGACGCCCCTTGACCCCTTGACTCCCTATTACAAAAAGATTTTTGAAAGCTCCTCCGACGGCATCAGCATCTGCGACGCCCAAGCTCGCCTCATACTGGTCAATCGAGCCTCGGCCGAACATCTGGGCGTCACGCCCGAGCAAATCCAGGGTCGGCACGTAAGCTTTCTGGTCCAGCACCGTCTTTTGGACAACACCGTCTGCCTGGACGTGCTGAAAGCCAAAAAACCCGTCACCAAGCTTATCAAGCATTTTAAAACCAACAAGCAAGTTCTTTTGACTGGCAACCCTATCTTCAGCCCGGACGGCGAAGTTCATCTGGTGGTCATCAACGAACGCGATCTGACCGGCATGATGGAGCTGCAATCTGACTTCAATCGCCAAAGCGAGCAACTGGACCGCTTAAAAGATCAGCTGGCCACCATAGAGCTGGCCGAGCTAGCCGCCAACGACATCGTGGCCGTCTCGCCCTCGATGCGCCTTTTGCTCGACTCGGCCCTCAAGCTGGCCCGCTACGGGGTCAGAGAGGTGCTGCTGACGGGCGAAAGCGGGACCGGCAAGGGCCTGATCGCCAAATTCCTCCACGCCAACTCGAAAAATTCCAAGGAGCCTTTCATTCACCTCAACTGCGCGGCTCTGCCGGAGACGCTGCTGGAGACCGAGCTGTTCGGCTACGACAAGGGCGTCTTCACCGGCGCCGCGCCCAAGGGCCGGGCCGGCCTGATCGAGGCCGCCGGCCGAGGCGCCGTCTTTCTCGACGAGATAGGCGAGATGCCTTTGTCCATCCAGGCCAAGCTGCTGACCTTCCTCGACAACCACGAGTTCCGGCGGGTCGGCGGCCGCGCGGTCATGACCTCGCCCTGCGCCGTCATCGCCGCCACCAACCGCAACCTCGAGGACCTCGTGGCGGAAAAGCTTTTTCGGCAGGACCTTTATTACCGCCTCAACGTCTTCGGGCTGCACATCCCGCCGCTGCGCGAGCGCCCCGAAGACACGCTGGAGCTGGCCCGGCGGGAGATCGCCGATCTCAACCGCCGCTACGACCAAAGCCTGACCCTCGACCCCTTGGCCGTCAAGGTCCTTCAAGGCCACACCTTCCCCGGCAACGTCCGCGAGCTGCTCAACTGCCTCCACCAGGCGGCCTTGCTGAGCTCCGACCGCCAAGTCGGCCCTTTTCTCAAAACCCTCTTCGAGTCCCGCCGCCGCTCCGAGCCTCCGGACGCCTCGCCGGCGAGCGCGACGGCCAAGACGGCCAGCCGGCCGGCCGAAGGCGGCCCGCCCGCCCTGTCCACGGAGTTGGACCGGGCCGAGCGGACCCTGCTGGAGGAGACCGTCAAGGCCTGCCGCAGCACCCGCGAAATGGCCGTTCGTTTGGGCATCAGCCAGGCCGGCGTCTCCCGACGGCTAAAAAAACACAACCTGCTGCCGCCGACTCGCAACGGCGGCAGCGGCAGAAGCGCCCGCCGCCGCCGCCAGAATCCGCCGAAGCCTTAGCCTCGCCCCAGTTCTAGCCCGTTCCTTAGATCGGAAGAGCGTCGGGTA
>JAISZC010000133.1 GCA_031269485.1 Deltaproteobacteria bacterium | reverse complement strand
ACGCGGCGCGGGCCATCGCCGAGACGCGCGCCCTGGGCGAACGCTACAACCTGAAAGTCGACCCTCTGGCCCGGGTGGAGGACATTTCCGTGGGGCTCAAGCAGAAGGCGGAGCTGCTGAAAGTGTTCCTGCGCGGAGCGAGGCTGCTGATCCTCGACGAGCCCACGGCCATGCTCACCCCTCAGGAGACCGAGGAGTGGTCTCCCGGCCGGGGGCTCAGAGCTCCATCCCCGACGCGGCCGAGGTAGGCCGCCTTGATGCCGCCGCGGCTGGCCTGACGACGGCCGCCGGAGGGCCGGACGGCGGCCTTGGACGCCGGCAAACAGGCCCCAGGGAGCGCCAAGAGCCGCGCCAAAGCCCGAGCCAAGGACCGAGCCAAGGGCCAGCGCCAAGGGCCCGAGCCAAGAGCCGCGCCAAGGGCCCGAGCCCTTCTGGCTCGCATCTGCCTTTAATTTTATTGCCTTAAATTAAGACGTGGCCGCCGCCTGGCCGTGCGGCGCCGGCTCGACCACCCACCCATTCTCGTCGAATTGGAACGGCGGCTTGAGAACGCTGCGGTCCTGGTTTTGGCGGTCGATGGCGGCCATCTCCTCCGGCGAGAGCTCAAAGCCGAAAAAATCGGCGTTTTCTCTGACGCGGTCGGGGCGGACGGACTTCGGGACGAGGGCCACCCCTTTTTGCCAATGCCAGCGCAGCACCGTCTGGGCCGCGGTGCGACCATGGCGGCGGCCTATTTTTTCAAAAAACTGGTGCTTGACGACTCGGCCTCGAGCCAAGGGCGAATAGGCCATGACCGCCACGCCCTCGGCTCGGCAGAAGGCGACCAGTTCCTCTTGGCGCCGGTAGGGGTGCAGCTCGATCTGATTGACCTCGGGCCGCAGCCGGGCTTCGGCGAAAAGGCGGCCGAGCTGGGCTTGGCTGAAATTGGCCACGCCCGCGGCGCGGATCAGGCCAGCCTCCCGCAGATCCTCCAAATCACGCCACGCCTCCAAAGACCGGCCGGCGCAGGGCCAATGAAGCAGATACAAATCCAGCCGCTCCAAACCCAAGCGGTCCAAGCTCTCCAAACAGGCCCGGCGCGTCAAGCCGCGGCCCTGGTCGGCGTTCCAGACCTTGGAGGTCACGAAAAAATCGTCGCGAGGCAGACCCGACTCGCGCAAAGCCTGGCCCAGCCCCCTTTCGTTGCCGTAGGCCGCGGCCGCGTCGAAGGCCCGATAGCCGGCCGCGAGGGCGCAGGCCGCCGTCTCGCGTATTTCCTGGCCCTCTCTGAGGCCCCAAGTGCCCAACCCCAAACGGGGCAGCCGGACGCCGCCCGTCAAGGTCAGGCAGTCTTCGAGGCCGGCCGGCCCGCCGACGCCCTCTCTCATGCCTCAGCCGAAAACGCCAGGCGGCCGTCCGGCCCAAGCCGCCCGCAACCGGCGACAGGGCTCGAAAAACGGTCGGGAAAACGCGGACGAGACTCCGGCCAGGCGACCGTCGGACAGCGAGTCGGGCGTCCAGCTGGGCCGGCGCCTCGCTCGGCGTTTTTTCTCGCGTCTCGCAAGTGACCCCTTCAGCGCTCGGCAGGCGCCGAGGAGGCGCCTGCCGAGGTAGATTGCTCCTCTGAGGCGGACTTAAACCTTAAAAAAATTGATAATATTAATAATTAGCTTGCAAACGAAATTTTTTTAATCTTGCAGAGCTATATCTCTCTCAATATATTAAGCTTATAAAAGCCGACTAATTAAAAATTAAATATTTAGCTATAAATATTCCGTATTATAAGGATATATTGTATAATTCCATTTTCCCTGAAAATTATTTTCTTTTATTATTATATTGTTAAAATTAAAATTATAATTATAATTACTTATTTTTGTCTTTAATTCATAGTTAGATGGTTCAAGACCGTATTTAATTTTTAAATCTTTTTTAATATTTGTATTTCGTATTAAACTTACCATTGTTTCATAGTCAACTAATGATTTCCCTTGGCGATTTAAACTAATAAGAGAAAACAAACGATGTTCAATGTTATTCCATTTAGAAGTTCCAGTGGGAAAATGTGAAACTGAAATTGGTATCTGTAATTCGTTAGCAAGTTGAAAAATTTCCCATTTCCAAAGACGAGATCGAGAAGAATTGCTTCCACCACTATCAACAGTAATTAATAGCTCTGTGCACTCTTTATATAACTCATAACCAACTTCATACCACCAAGGTTTTATGACAGCAATAGCAAAGGCCGCGGAATCATGATTAGTTCTAATACCTATAAATCCAGTATTTTTTCCATGACCATATCTATTATATTGATTTTCTCTATCTAATTTATGA
Source organism: Deltaproteobacteria bacterium (assembly GCA_031269485.1). GTDB lineage: Bacteria > Desulfobacterota > Desulfarculia > Adiutricales > Adiutricaceae > JAISZC01. Next base: position 8,608 of record JAISZC010000133.1, on the reverse strand, counting down.
TTAAAAGAATCATGACTATTAATTTTAGTTTCTTCATGCTGAGTTTCTCGTTCTTTATCTTGATTTAAAAAATTACCTAAGATTTCTTTCTTTTTAGTGCCAATATAAATGACTGGATTATATAATTTTAGCATTAAATTAGCGTTATAATTTATAAATTCAAATTGTTCATTTCTAAGCTGATTATTTTCCTCTTCTAATATTTTTTTATTGCCGTTAAAATTATATTTCATATCATGTAGTGCTTTATGAATTAGCCAAGTGCTTGCTTTATAACCTTGAGACTTAAGCGTATCAGTCAACTTCCGGATGCTTTGACAGGTCCATCGCAAAGCCGAGCTCTGATCGCCACGAGTCAGGGGCTCAATCAACTGTTCCAGGGCCGAATGCAAGCCCGATTGGCTTTCGGTCGATTTTTTCCGGCCCCCGCCAGGCGCGCGGATTCGACGCCGGTCAAGCCGCCGTGGCGCCTCAAGTTCGAGGAGGCCTTTTTTGACCGTGTTGAGGGCCATGTTGAGCGCGCGAGCCACGGCGGCCGTCCCGCCCCGACCGAAGGCGACAGCTTCGTTGGCGGCCCAGAGCCGCTTGGTTCGTTCGTCAAGGAAGCCCTCAAAGCGCAGGTACTTTTCGCGTATGGCCTCTTCGGTGCACATGTCGGCGAGGCTACCACGCCCCCGAGCAATTGTCAAGTTATTTTCTCGCGGACCCTTTTTCGATTTCGCATGCAAATTTGGACCGACTAGGTTATCATGGCCCAAGAATCATAATTCTCAAGACCAGAAAAAGGGCCCTTATGACGTTCGCTCCCTTCACCGTGACCAAAGTCGAGCGCCACGACCAGGCCGAGCTGTTCGACCGCCTTCGCCAGGTGGTCATGCTCAAGGACCCTCTGGCCCGCCCTTACGCCCAAGCCGAACTGTCGCTGAGGCGTTTGGACTGGGACGAGTTCCGGCCGGCCCAGCGCTACGTGTTGAGCGACAACCTCCACAAAATCCAGCATTTGGAATGGGAGTTGGCCCGCTTCGGCCTTGACCCGTTGGCCCTCGACGGCTTTCTGACCCTTTGGACCGACGTCTCCGACGAGCCGCTGGATCTGCTCCCGCCCGTGGTCGAGCTGGTCGTGGAGGCCGACGGCTCGGCCGTCAACGTGGTCAACGACGGCATGCACCGGCTCTTCGTCGGGCGGCTGGAATGGAAGCGGCCCGTGGCGATTCACGTTCAGGGCCTGCCCGCCGAGTTTCCCTACTACTCGTATCCCGTCCCGGGTCCCCGGCCTTGGGACGAGGTGAAAATCGTCGAAGGCGGCGCGGTGCCGGCCGGGCTGATCAAAAAATGGCGCCGCATTCCCGACGACAAGCGGCTTTACCGAAATTTCAATTCGGCCTTCCGCAACGTCGGCGGCCCGCGGGGACAAGGCTGAGCCGCCGGAGCGCGTCATGGAGTTCTCCCTGCCGACGCTGCTCGAAGGCCGCCTGCTGGAACGGCCCGAGTGGGACCAATATTTTCTGGCCATCGCCAAGGTCGTCTCGACGCGCTCGACCTGCTCGTCGCGGCCGGTGGGCTGCGTCGTCGTCAGGGAAAACCGCATTTTGGTGACCGGCTACAACGGCGCTCCCCCCGGCGAGAGGCACTGCACCGATCAGAGCCGGGAGGGCGGCATCCACTGCGCCCGCCGCGCCCAAAACGTCCCCGACAGCCTCAAGCACGACGTTTGCCGGAGCCTGCACGCCGAGGAGAACGCCGTGCGTCTGGCCCTGCGGCTGGGGCTGGACCCCCTGTTGGCGGGGGCCTCGGTGTACACCACGCTCTCGCCGTGCGTCCGATGCATCGGCCTGATGCGCGAGCACGGCGTCGCCAAGGTCTTCTTCGAGCTGGCCTACGAAAGCGTCGATCAGGACCGCGACCGCCGCTGGCGGGAGCTGGCCGAAAGCTCCTTTGAGGTTTATCGCCAGATCGGGCTCTCCGGGCCTTCTTCCCGCAAGATCGCCGGCGCCGTCGTCGGCGTGACCTCGGAGCGCCTTTTGCCTTCGTTCTGATTTCCTGAAAGGCCGTCATGGAGTTCAAATGGGCCGTGGAGGCGAAAAATGTCGCCTTGATCAACCCGGCCGGCACGGCGGTCGTCTGCTCTCTGTGGACCCCGCACGAAAGCCTGCTGGCGAGGCTGCGCCAAGCCGCTCCGGAGGCCTTCGACGCCGACGGGCCCTTCGCCCTGGCGGGCCGGCTCTACGGCGGCGGCCTCAACGTGATGCTCCGCAACCTCCACCACAATCCGCAAATCGACGTCGTCATCCTGTGCGGCAAGGATTTTTCCGGGGCCTCCCACCACCTGCGCGCCTTCTTCGAGGGACGAGTCGAGCGCTCCGGCCTTCGGCAGGACTACGTCTTCGAAGACGGCCGCCGGGCCAAGCTGGAAAAGCTCCTGGTCAGGGGCCCCGACTCGGTCTACGGCCTTGACGGGCTCATGACCCCGGAAATGTTCGGCGGACGCGTTCCGAAGATCCTCGACTGGTCCGGGACCTCGGCCGCCGAACTGACTGGCCGGCTCCGCGATTTTCTGCGCCTCTACCAGCCTCAGGCGCCGCCGACCGAGCGGCCGCCGGCCGTGCCGCTGCCCAAGCCCTTGGTCGAGACCTTCCCGGCCGACGTTTTTGGCCAAAGCGTCGCGGCCGACACCGTCGTCGAAGCCTGGTCTGACCTTTTGGTCAAAATTTCGCGCTTCGGCCGGCCGAGAGTTTTTCGCAGCGGCAAGGAACGCTACGAGCTCGTCAACCTCAAGGCCGTCATCCGCCGGCCCGGCGTCTTCGATCCCGACGAGCTGACCGCCGCCGGCCTGTCGCCCTCGAACGTGGAGGCCTACCGCCAGGATCTGCTCAAGCCCGAGCTCGACGACGGCCTGTCCTACACCTACGGCCACCGCCTCAGAGCGCACTTCGGCCAAGATCTGCTCCTGAAGGCCGCCGCCGATCTGGCCCAGGCCGGCGACGCCCGCCACGCCTACCTGACGCTGTGGGACAACGCCCGCGATTTGGGCGGGAGCGACGTCCCCTGCCTGGTTTCGGTCTTTTTTCGCAAAATCGACGATTTGGTCCACCTCTCGGCCGTTTTCCGCTCCCACAACGCCGGCCGAGCCTGGCCCGTCAACTGCCTGGGACTCCACGGCCTGACCGAGTTCGTCTGCCAGGCGGCCAACGAAAGCCCCGGCCGCGCCGAAAGCCGGGAACTGCGGCCCGGAACCCTGACGGTCACCTCGCTGTCGATCTCGCTGGACCCGGCCGACGTGCCCCAAGTCGGCTCGCTGCTGGAGCGCCGCCTGACCCGCCCCCGACGGACGACCATCGATCCCAACGGCCACTTCGCCATCACCGTCGATCATCAGGCGGGGCTCATCGTCGTGGGCCACTTCGACCCCGAAGGCCAGCTGCTGACCGAACGCCGCGGCCGCGCGCCCGAGGAGCTTTATTGGGAGCTCCAGCGAACCTTCGCCGTCTCCGATCTCGGCCACGCCCTGTATCTGGGCGGCCAGCTGGAGAAGGCCTGGAGCTGCCTGGCCGAGGGCCGCCCGTACGTCCAGGACAAGGCGCGGCCCCCCGTCAAGACGGCCGGACGGAAGCCGGCCCCGCCGCCCGAACAGGCCGGCCCGGCCGACGGCCCGGCGGCCGGCCAGGCCGACGAGGGCCGCGACGGCGAGACGGCCGACCCGGCGGACAGCCCGGCGGCCGACTGACGCCGTTCAAGAAACTCGGGGCCAAAAAGTCCGGTTTTGGGCTTTTTGGCAATAGGCTCCCACGCTTGCAAGGTGTCGGTCTAGCATTGACCTTTTAGCAAAAACTCCTTTTTTCAGCTTGACGGCCCAAATAATGCCTTGATAATAAGCGTCAAAGCTTGCCGATTTAGGTTCTGACCGAAGTTTTTTTGTAAAATATTTACCATTGATCGATGGGCAAAAATCATATTTTTAGCTTAATGACTATAATAATTTCTTAATAATAGACATTAAAACTTGATGATTTCGGCTCTGACCTGGGTGTTTGCACTTTTATAGGCTACAGAAATTTTCGAAACGCCTGGCCAGGTCCCCTGTCATACACATAAACTTAGCTTAAATCAATGCCGATAGCGCTGCGATGCTTGAAGGAGTTGACCGTGGATCTCCTGCAAGATCTCAATCCGGAGCAGATCGCGGCGGTCACCGCCACCGAAGGCCCGGTGCGGGTGGCGGCCGGCCCGGGCGCGGGCAAGACCAGGACCTTGACGCGGCGGTTTTGCTGGCTGGTGGGCGAGTTGGGCGTGAGCCCCCGGAGCGTCTTGTGCGCCACCTTCACCAACCGGGCCGCGAGCGAGATGAAGAGCCGCATCAGAGCTCTGATCGGCGATCTCGATCTGGGGCGCATTTCGACCATTCATGGCTTTTGCCTCCAACTTCTCAAAGAAGACATCCATGTGCTGGGTTGGCCCAAGAATTTCACGATTTTCGATTCAGAAGACCAAAAAGATTTGCTTAATAAGATTTTTTTGGATATGAACTTAACTAGTAAGGAATTTACCATTAAAAGAGCTCAAGATGAAGTGTTAGAGGCCAGAAAACTACAAGCCGAAAGCTACGTTGAGTATTTTCACTTACTTAACAATGAAATCTTAAGATTAAAATTTAAACAATGCGCCGATTTTAAAGATGAAATTTTTCTTCGTTATTTATATGAGCAAAAAAAATCATATGGTTTAGATTTTAACGATCTCATCAATCTGGCTAGCTATATATTAAAAAACTTTGAAGAAGTGCGCGTAAAATGGCAGCAGCGGCTCCAATACGTCATGGTCGACGAATTCCAAGACGTCAGCGCCCGCCAGTATCACCTGGCGGCTTTGTTGGCCGCCCATCACGGCAACCTTTTCATCGTCGGCGATCCCGACCAGACGATCTACTCCTGGCGCGGCTCGCACGTCAAGCTGTTTGTCGACTTCCCCCAAAAGCATCCTGGAACCGTCACGGTGGAGCTGACGCGCAACTACCGCTCCACCCCCGAAATACTGGCCGCGGCCGGAGCGGTCATCGCCCGCAACCAAGTCCGCCATCCTTTGACCCTGAGCTCGCAGCGGGCCTCGGGACCTCGGCCGGTCTTCCGGCGGGCCGCCGACGAACGCGGCGAGGCCGACTGGATCCGGGACCGCGTCAAGGAGCTGGCCGCGGCCGGCGAGCCGCTGTCGAACTGCGCGGTCATCTACCGGGCCCACCACCGCAGCCGGTCGATTGAGGAAAGCTTCATCGCCGGCGCCGTCCCATACCGGCTTTTCAGCGGAGTGGCCTTCTACGGCCGGGCGGAAATCAAGACCTGCCTGGCCTACCTGCGCATGGTCGCCTACGGCGACGACGTCTCCTTCCGCCGGACCGTCAACCTGCCGCCGCGCCGTTTCGGGAAAACCAAGCTCCAGCGGCTGACGGCCCTGGCCGAGGGCTCCGGCCGCGCCCTGTACGCCGTCCTCAAGGACAATCTTGGCGCCGCGCCCTTCAAGGCCTCTTCCGCCGCCGACTACGCGCGGGCCGTGGAGGCCGTCCGGGCCGACGCGCGGGCCGTCCGGAGGCGGCCCGGAGTCGACGAGCTGCTGCAAAAGCTGCTGGATCTCAGCGGCTACGAAGCCTATCTCCGCGGCCAGGGCGATCAGGAACGCCTCGACAACGTCGCCGAGCTCAAGCAGTCCGCGGCGGTCTTCGCCCAGGACGAGGACGCCACGTTGGAGGGCTTCCTCGACCGGGCGGCCCTTTTTTCCAACCTCGACCGCGACTCGCCCGCCGACGCGGTCAAGCTCATGACCATCCACGCGGCCAAGGGCTTGGAATTTTCCAACGTCTTTCTGTGCGGCCTCAGCGAGGGCTCGCTGCCCAGCAGCCGAGCCCAGACGCCGGAAGACCTCGAAGAGGAGCGCCGGCTGTGCTACGTGGCCATGACCAGAGCCATGAACCGCCTTTATCTGACCGACTCGGCCGGCTACGGCCACGATTCCGGCCTCAAGAGCACCTCCCGCTTCGTGATTGAGGCCGGACCGGAGACGGTGGACTTTCTGACTCCGCCCGAAGCGCCGCCTTCCCGGCCGCCCGTCGCGGCCCAGGCCGGACCCCGGCCGACGGCGGCGGCCGGCGATCGGATCAGGCACCGGACCTTCGGCCCGGGGACGATCTTGTCCGTCGATGAGGCGGCGGGCGCCTACGTGGTCCAGTTCGACGGGCTGCCCACGACCCGGTCCTTGCGGTTCGACGCGCCTTGGCTCTGAAGCCCGGACGAGCCAGGCTCGCCGGACGACGGCCTCGCCCGACGGTTGTAATTAATTAACGCATTAATTAATTACAACCGTCGGCCGTTGCGGCCCGGCCGCCGTCCGGGCGGAAGGCCGCGTCGCCGGCCCGGCCAAAGCTCAAATCCTCTGAATGGTGACGGTCTTGAGGTGCCGCCGCCTCAGCAGCTCGGCCAGCCTCTTGACCAAGTTGCGCCGAAAGTCGCAGTCGAGGTTGAGGGAGGGATTCAAGGCGGCGCCGTTGAGCCCGGAGCCTTCCATGATGCGGATGACGTCGGCCCCCAGCAGAAAGCGGACCAGCGAGCCGGCCGCGTCGGGCTGATCGAGCGCGTCTTGCTCCAGGTAGGCTGAGGCCCGCGAGAGGGTCAGCACGCCTTCGGTGATCAGGTCCACGCCGTCCATCGTCGAGGTCGGCGGGAGATCGCCCGAGCCGAAGCCCCCGACCTTCAGGGTCCGGCCCAGCTCGCGGGCCAGCAGGTTGGCGGTGGTGCCGCCGCAGACGGCCTTGCGGCCGACGAAGCGGTCGAAGATCGCGGCGTAGTAGGCGTCCCGGCTTCGCTCGTAGGGCGGGCCGGTGAAAACGACGGCCTTGCGGGGCGTTCGGAAATGGACGGCCGCCGCCGAAACGTCGTCGGCCGGCCGACGGCCCGGCGAGAGCTCGGCGGCCCGATCGACCGCGCAGCGGGCCAGTTCGTGGCTGTCGGTCGACGGACGCCGCTCGAGACGTCTTTTGAGCAAATCGGCCAAACCCTCGCGGCCCAGGCCCGAGCCGGCCGGGCCAGGCCGGCCCAGCCCGGCTTGGGTCACCCCGTCGGTGCAGAAGACCAGCCGGTCGTCGAGCTCGGCCCGGAAACGATAAATTTTGAGCAGACGGTCGGGAAAGGAGGCCGAGGGAACCACCGTGAAGGGGGCCTTGAGCTCGCGAGAGCCGCGCAGCCAAAAAAACTCCGGGTTGCCTTCCTCGACCACCCTCACGTGGCCCTCGTCGTCGCATTCGACGAGGGAGAACGTGGCGTAGCTGATTTGGCGGACCCGGCAGACGGGCAGCGAGTTGAGCATGATCTCGGCGGCCTTGGCGATGTCGATGTCCTCCTCGACGAAGCCCAAAAGCATGGTGGCCGTCATCCGGGCCAAGATCGAGGCCTTGACGCCGCTGCCCAACCCGTCGGACAGCACGGCCAGCACCCGGCCCTCGTCACGGGGCCGACGGCAGAGGAAAAAGTCGCCGCAGGCGTTCTGCCCGTGCTTGGTCTCCTGGCGGCTGCCGACGTCGATGAACATCCCGGTCGCCTCTCAGGCGCCGACGTCGTCGGCGGCGGCGTCGGCGTCGTCGGGCCGCCCGCCGTCTTCTCCGGCGTCCAGCGGGCCGGCCGGCTCGTCGGCGGCCTCGAAGTCGGCGGCGATGGCCGAGAGGATGGACTCCGTCTCGACCATGTGCTCGCCCAGCAGGCAGGCGATCTCCTGGACGGTGGCGATGTTTTTGGAAATGACCTCCCGGGCCTTGCGGGCCAGGCCGGCGCGCCCCGCCTTGAGAGAGGTCATGTCGGTGACGATGGCGCCGGCCGAGCGGAACTTCTCGACGCTGAAAGCGTAGACGTTGAAGATGTTCTTGCGCAGCAGCCAGTGCTCGCGATGAACGTCTCGGCCGGTTCTGAGCACCTTCCGCAGCAAGGCGCCGATCTCCAGCCACCTGGAGACCGGCGCCCCCACCAGGGCGTCGCCCGGCTCGGCCGCCGGCCCGCCGCCGCGCTCCGGCAAGGCGGCGAACATCCGCACGAAGGCCTCGTTGACCTCCAAGATCTTCAGATCGCGATCGACCATGACCAGAGCCGAGGGCATGGCCCGAATCATGGCTTCGGCCTTGCGCGCGGCCTGCTGGCGCATGTTGGAGACGCACATTCGGCTCTCGGCCGCGCCGTCGAGGATGGCCGCCGCCAGCTCCCGGCAGCTGGGGTAGCCGCAGCCCGCGCAGTCGATCTCGTCCTCGGGCCGGTGCTTGCCCAAAAGCGCCAAGGCGGCCTGCAGGTCCTCGAGGCTGTGGACGGTCCGCGCGAGCGGGGCGGCCGCGAACTCGGCGGGCGCAATCGTCGGCGGCTCGTCAGGTTCCGCGTCCGAGCGGCGGACGACGTGCCGGAGCAAATCCGAGGTCATCAAAACGAGCGGGCGGGCGGTGGAAATGGCCGGCCCCCGCAGGCAGCCGCCCTGACAGGCCAAGGCCTCCAGAAAGACCGAATGACGCAGATCGGCGAGCGCCAGCCCGTTGAGGGCCGCCGAGACGAGCGGGAGCGAGGAGACGCTCATCAGCTGCACCGAGTCGTCG
>JAISZC010000076.1 GCA_031269485.1 Deltaproteobacteria bacterium | reverse complement strand
AGTTTGGAAAGGTCATAACGCCTATGTCCGGAAGTCGTTCGAGCAGGCGTCAGCTTTCCCGCCGCCTCCCAGCGCCGAAGCGTAGTAATGGAAACACCCAATGCTTTTGCAGCTTCGCCCATGGCAACAATAGTACCCATAATGGATATTATTGCATTAGGTATGGATAGATGTCAAGAGGACTGTTCCAACCCCCTGGCCGGGAAGCGAGGCTGGCCGACAGCGGGCGAGCATCTCGGTTTGGCGCCTGACGAGGCCGCCGGAGCTGTCGCGCCTGGCGGGGGAGCTTGGCGGGCCCCCCCAAAGCCGATCGCCGGCGACCACGGAGACGGCGGCGAGGGGCTGCGGGACCTGGTGGACTGAGCTGTCAGGCCAAAGCGAAAAAAGTCCGGTTTTGGGCCAAAGCGAACATGTCCAAAGCAACCAGGAGGGCCAGGGGCGGCGTCCCAGCTTCGGGCTGGCCGCCATTTTTTTTCAAGACGGCTCGAGCGGACGCCTTTAGCGGCGACCCGGGGCCCCGCGGGCCAAGAGCTTGGCTTCCGGCCTGTCAAGGCCGGCGGCGAAACGCGACGCGGATCGCCGACGGGCGCCGACGTTCGATTGCCGTCGAAGGCGAAAAAAAGGCCGGCGCGAGGCCGGGCTTCGAGGGGCGAAGGCTCACTTGCCGTCCGATTGCCTCATCCGGGTCCCGTGCTGGTGGGACAATTGTATTTCGCAGGCCGGCAGGCTTCTGGGAAAAAGGGAGCCGCTGATTTGGGCGTTTTTGATGCTGGCGCCGTCCAAGTTGGCCTTCGACAAGTCCAGGCCGGCCAGGTTGGCGCCCCGCAGGTAGCAGCCCGAGAGATCGGCCGCGGTTAGGTCGAAGAGGCGCAGATCGAGGTCGCTGAGATTTTGGTTGCGCAGATCGGGGGCCTGGCCTGCGGACGCCAGCCGGTTGTACTCTTCGGCGTTTTCGTCCAAAAGGAGCTTGGGTTTGCATTGCCTTTTGATTTCCTGGGTCATGAGGGCTCCTGTCTGGTCCGTCCGCGACCTGGGCGCGTCCAGGCCGCTCGGCGCCTGTATTCAATATATCAGATTTTCGCCAGTTTTCAGCCTTTTTTGGTTCAGCCGGCCCGATTTTGGCTCAGCCAGTCCGATTTTGGCTCAGCCGGCCCGAACCTTTGTTGGCGCCTCGCGGGGCTCGCCGCGCCGTCTGCGGTCCGGCCGGTCGCGGCTATTGCCGGCGGAGGGCGTCTCTGATAAATTGACTTGGGTCTGACGGCCAAGCAATTTTCCGGCGTCGAAAGGAGACCCTTTGGGCCAATTGACTCTCTATCTCGGCGGGGCCAAAAGCGGCAAGACTCGGGCGGCGTTGGCCGCCGTGGAGGCCCTCTCGCCGCCTTGGCTCTACTTGGCCACCGCCGAGGCCCTGGACGAGGAGATGGCGCGGCGCATCGAAAGCCACCGAGCCGAGCGCGGCCCGCGGTGGCGGACCGTCGAGGAGCCGCTGGATCCGGCCGGGGCCTTGGCGGCGGCGCCGGACGGGCCGCCCGTGCTGATGGACTGTCTGACGCTGTGGCTGTCCAACCTGGTGGGCCGCCGCGGCGGGACGCTGGAGCTGGGGCCCTACCTCGAGGACGTGGATCGGCTTGTCGCGGCCGCCGGCCGTCGCGGCGGGCCGCTTTTTGTGGTCTCCAACGAGCTGGGCGGCGGGCTGACGCCCATGGAGCCGCTGGGCCGTTTTTTTCGGGACCTCTCGGGCTTGGCCCATCAGCGCCTGGCCGCGGCGGCCGCCGCGGTCTGGCTGGTGACGGCCGGTTTGCCGATGAGGCTCAAGTGAGGATCATGGACCGCCCCGGCCTGTATGTCCACGTGCCTTTCTGCGCCCGCAAGTGTCCCTACTGCGACTTTTTTTCCGTTTCGGCCTTGGAGCTCACGCCGGTCTATCTCAAGGCCTTGGCCCAGGAGGCCGCCCGCGCCGCCGCCTTTTGGCGGACGCCCTTCGACACCCTGTACATCGGCGGCGGCAGCCCCAGCCTGCTGAGCCGCGGCGATCTCAAGGCCCTCAAGGCCGCCCTCTCGCCGCTGGAGCTGACCCCCGACGCCGAGACGACCCTCGAGGTCAACCCTGAGGACGCCGATCCGGACAAGATGGCCTTTTGGGCCGACTGGGGCGTCACCCGCCTGTCGCTGGGCGCGCAGACCTTCGACGCCCGCTTCTTGGCCGGCAGCCTGGGCCGGACGCACCTGCCGGCCGACAGCTTCGCGGCCATGGAGGCCGCGGCCGCGGCCGGCCTGAGCCTGAGCCTGGATCTGATCTACGGCCACGCCGGCCAAAACCCCGAGGACTGGGCGGCCGATCTCGACAAGGCCTCCGCCTCCTGGGCCGAGCACATTTCGGCCTACGCCCTGACTCCGGCGCCCGGCACGCCCTTGGCGCGGGCCTTGGCCGAGCGTCTGGTCCCGCGGCTGCTCGGCGAGGCCGCCTCGGCCGAGCTCTTCGCCTTGACCGCCGAAGCGCTGAAGATCCGAGGCTTCGAGCGCTACGAGGTCTCCAACTTCGCGCGGGGCGGGGCGGTCTGCCGCCATAACCTCAAGTATTGGCGTCGGACGCCCTATCTGGGCCTGGGGCCCTCGGCCCATTCGTTCGACGGGACGCGGCGCTGGGCCGACGAAGCCTCGGTCCGGCGCTGGGCCGCGGCTCTGGACCGCCAGGACGAGCCGCGCTCCTTCGTCGAGGAGGTGACGCCCGAGCAAGCCCGCCTGGAGGCGATCATGCTCGGGCTGCGGCTAAGCGAAGGCTTTTCGGCCTCGTTGCTGAAGCCTTCCCAAGCCCTGGAGGACTTTTGCGCCCAGGGCTACCTCGAGCTGGAAGACGAGCTGATCAAGCCCACGGAAAAAGGCCTGGCGGTGGCCGACTTTCTGGCGCGTCAGCTGGCTTGACCTCGCCGGCCGGCCTGAGCGGCCCCCGACGAGCCGGCCGGGCCTCGGCCGACGGGCTGGCCGGCGACGCCGGGACCGGAGGCCGCGTCCTCCGGAGGCGGCGCCCCCGAGGCGGCCATTGTCCTTCGGGCCTCGGCGGCGGCCAGAAGGCCGGCCTTCAGCCCTCGATTGCTCAAGCAGGCGTTCCAGGCGTCGACGTCTGGTCCTCCGGCTCGACCTTACAGGGCGGCCGCCAGCTGGCCGGCCTTCCACGGCACGCAGCCGTTCAAGCCAGCGCGGTCGTGTTGGCGAAGGCCTTGAGCGCTCGGGAGCTCGCGGCCTTCGACCAGGCCCGTTGGACTCCGGCCGGCGGACGGCCGGAGGGGCCTGAGCGCGTCGCCGATTTTGGCCGCCGCCGGGTTGGTCGGCGGCGCCAATGCGATCTTCCCGCCCAAAAAGCTCGACGACGGACCTCTGGCGCCCCGCCGACGTTGCAGACGCTTTGGGCCCAGGCGAACTGCAGCGACTTGAGGCTCGTCGCGCCAGCGGCCTCGCGGGCCGTGGCTGAAAGCCGCTTTCCTTGGCGACGGCAAGCCAGGTCGGCTTGAGTTCCGCCGAAATCAGACCGGCGCCGTTGGCGTTTTGGACGCGCATTTGAGGCTTGGCGCCCGTCCGGGCCGCGCAGCTGCGGGGGCGGCACGCTTTCAGTGCTGGGCTCGGCGGCCAAGAATTTTTGGCTCAAGCCCCGCAAAGCCGCGGCGGGCCTTCCAGGCTCGATCGGCTTGCCGATCGGCCACGTGGGCCTCGGCGCCTTGGGCCGGAGCAGCCGGAAGGCCGGCGCGGCCAGCGGAAAAGTCGACGTCGGCGCGGCGGAAGAAGGCCAAGGTCGTTCGCCCCTGGGGGACGTCGCGGGCTCGCGGGCGGCCGACCGTCGGCCGGTCGGGTCTTTTTTGGTTTTTTTCGTCGGCTCAAGGCGTTTTGCGACGATCAGCCGCTGCCCGGACCGGCCCCGGCGACCGGTCTAATTTGAGGCTGTTGAGGTCCCTTCAAGACCTGTTGACGCAAGACCTGTGGGAACGCCTGCGCCGAACCCGCGAGCAGGCGGGGGCGCCGGAGGTCGAACGAACCTTTTCCACGGCCGGACCGCCAGGCCGGCCGAGCTTTTGCTCTTTCAACTTTTTTCAGTTCTCCGCCTTCAACTGAACTTTAAAGTCATCCCGGGGTGAATTTTGTGAAAAAATCAACTGTATTCTTCACTAACATGCGTTGCAAGTTCGGCGACAGCTTGCTCAACAAGCTTGATCGCCTAATTTTGAAAGCCGGGCTGGAGACCATCGATTTCAAGGAAAAATTTGTAGCCATCAAGGTTCATTTTGGCGAGCCGGGCAATCTGGCCTTTCTGCGCCCCAACTTCGCCAAAACCGTGGCCGTCCGCATCAGGAGCCTGGGCGGCCGGCCTTTCCTGACCGACTGCGGCACCCTCTACGTCGGCCGCCGCGCCAACGCGCTGGACCACCTGACGGCCGCCCTCGAGAACGGCTTCAATCCCTTGGCCGCCAGCTGCCCGATCATCATCGCCGACGGCCTCAAGGGCACCGACGAGGTCGACGTGCCGGTCGAGGGCGGAATCTTGGTCCAGACCGCCAAGATCGGCCGGGCCGTGATGGACGCCGACATCGTGGTCTCCGTCAACCATTTCAAGGGCCACGAGCTCACCGGCTTCGGCGGGGCCATCAAGAACCTGGGCATGGGCTGCGGCAGCCGGGCCGGAAAAATGCACATGCACAACGACGGCAAGCCCACGGTCGATCCGGCGGTTTGCGTGGGCTGCCGCGTCTGCGCCAAGTTCTGCGCCCAGTCGGCCATCAGCTTCAAGGGCAAGAAGGCCTCCATCGATCACGGGCGCTGCGTCGGCTGCGGCCGTTGTCTGGGCTCGTGCAACCATCACGCGGTCGGCATTCCTTGGGACAGCGCCAACGACTCGCTCAACCGCAAGATGGCCGAGTACGCCAAGGCCGTGGTCCAGGGCCGGCCGAATTTTCACGTCAATGTCGTCAACCAGGTTTCGCCCTACTGCGATTGCCACAGCGAAAACGACGCGGCCGTGATCCCTGATTTGGGCATGTTCGCGGGCTTCGACCCCGTGGCCGTGGACGCGGCCTCCATCGCCGCGGTCAACCAGGCGACGCCCCTGGCCGGAAGCGTCGTCGACGAGCGCCCCGCCGCCGGCGACGATTTGTTCG
>JAISZC010000061.1 GCA_031269485.1 Deltaproteobacteria bacterium | reverse complement strand
CGGCGTCCTGGCGGCCTCCGTGTCCAGGACGGGCCGGCGCCCTGGCAAAGGAAATATAAGGCTTCGTCGGCTTCGGCGGAATACTTCAGGGAGCGCCTATTTAAGCGATCATTTGATGAAGCGGCGCGCCAAAGTCCTTTGTTTGCGCGGTTTGGGGAAAAAGCGTCCCGAAATTTTTTTTTTGACCGCCTAGAAAAAGATTGTCGCCGATTGCGCCGTCCGGGCCGCCGCCGCTCCGCCGTCATCGCCGTCGCCTGGGCCTGGACGGCGTCCTCGCCGCCGTCGCGTTGAAGGAGCGTGGGCTTGGGAAGGCGTCGAGCTTCGCCGCGCGTCGCCGGCTGCGTCCAGGCCGCCTCCGTGTCCAGGACGAGCCGGCGCCCTGGCAAAGGAAATATAAGGCTTCGTCGGCTTCGGCGGAATACTTCAGGGAGCGCCTATCCGAGCGATCATTTGATGAAGCGACGCGCCAAAGTCCTTTGTTTGCGCGGTTTTGGGAAAAAGCGTCCTGAAATTTTTTTTTGACCCCCGAAAAAAGATTGTCGCCGATTGCGCCGTCCGGGCCGCCGCCGCTCCGCCGTCATCGCCGTCGCCTGGGCCTGGGCGGCGTCCAGGTCGCCTCCGTGTCCAGGACGAGCCGGCGCCCTGGCAAAGGAAATATAAGGCTTCGTAGGCTTCGGCGAAATACTTCAGGGAGCGCCTATCCAAGCGATCATTTGATGATGCGGCGCTTCAAAGTCCTTTGTTTGCGCGGTTTTGGGAAAAAGTGTCCCGAAATTTTTTTTTGACCACCGAAAAAAAGATTGCCGCCGATTGCGCCGTCCGGGCCGTCATCGCCAAGCCGCTTGGAAACGGACGGCGTCCTCGCCGCCGTCGCGTCGAAGGCGCGAGGGCTTGGGCAGGCAGCGTCGCCGCGCGTCGTCAGCGGCGTCCGGGACGAGCCGGCGAGCCTGGAAAGCCAGTATGAGGCTTCGACGGTTTTCTGCAGAATACGTCACGGATCGCCCGCCCAAGTGAACATTTAGTAAGGCGGCGCTCCAAAGTCCTTTGTCGCGCGGTTTGGGGGGAAAGCGGTCCGACAATTTTTTCCCCTGCAAAAAAGATTGTCCTTGGTTTCGGCGTCCGGGCCGCCGCCGTCGTCTGGGCGCGGGCGGCGTCCGGGCCGTCGGTCCGGCCATCTCGGCCAGTTTCGGTTCATCGCGGTTTGGTCCGGCGGCCTTCGGCTCGCCGGGGACGCTGGGCGTCTGCTCAGGGCTTGGGCGGCCTCGATCCAAGGCCTGGCGTCGCCGCAACGGCCGCCTTCGGCGGTCTGCCTGCCTGCCTGCCTGCCTGCCTGCCTGCCTGCCTGCTTGCTTGCTTGCTTGCTTGGCTGGCTGGCTGGCTGGCTGACGCTCCGGCGGCCAGAGAACACGGCGGCCGCGGCCTTTCGGTCGGCGGCTTGGCAAGACCGTTCGGCCGACCTTGCGCTTGCGGGGCGCCGTTGCCGCCCGAGAGGGCATCCTGGACCGGCGGCCGAACAATGCCGACGAATCAAATCGGCGAGGGTCTAATGGCGCTATTTGGCTTGCGGCTTAAGGTTTTGGGGCTTGCTGGCTCGACCGGGTCTTGACTTTATTATTGGCGGCGAGTAATTGTAATAATGCATCGGCGACGTTTCTACGGCGATTGGCGAGGGGCTTTTTTTCGGCCTCCGAATTCTCGCTGGCGCACCCTGAGGCTTGCGGTTGGCCGCCGCCTGGCCTGGGCGTCAGCCTGGCGCCGTATTATTAATTCTCTTATTCGATATACTTTATCTTATAACGATAAATTATCGATTTTTGTAATTTTTTTATTTAAATTGGGTGTTAATTATGTTAAATCCTGTCGTACCAGAAACATTATTTTCAGAACAATTTATTTCAATATTTCGCCAACATAAAGTTTGTTCACAATTTTTATTACAATTAATGAACTCTCAAATTTTAACAAATATTATATTGCATAAATTGGGATTAAAAAATGCTCATAAGGCAAGATTATCTGATCAAAAAACCAAAAATTCTATAGAAAAAGAATTATTATATATTTTAAAGAATAATAAAGCTAGTTTAATTGAATTCTGTAGATTATGGATCAGAGGAATAATTGATAAATGGCCAATTTCATTGGGTTCTGAGCCAAATGATATTTGGTATCAACCTTTAGTTAGCTATATATTTGGCTTAACATTTAATCTTGATCCTAAATTATATCCTAGTCTTGATATTGTTCAAAAAACATTATTTGATGACTCTAAAAAAGATAATATTAAAAAATTTATTAGTATATGGCAAAAAATCTATAATTTAGCTATACTCAGAGCCTTGTTAGAGGAGGCTAAACTATTATATGATCAATTATCTAAAGAAATATTAGAACAGGCGCTAATAATTCAGGCAATAGATCTTGAAAAGCAATTTGATGCGTCTCAAATAATTGGCCATGCTAATAAAATTACGAACATAACCAATAAGATAGAGCCATATTTAGAACGTTTATTAAAATGTTTCGCTAAATCTAATAAATTATTTACCAATATTAAATTAATAGGTCAATTGAGTGATGATTTTAATAATAAAGATAAAAATGACACAAATATTTCTTTTTTTAGCAGATATCATGCAAGATTAATGGATGAAATTAATAATTCTTTTGATAATTTTAAACAATTTATGTCGATAAATCTTGAATCAGCCACTATTTTGCGTAGTATCCAGCCAATAACAGAAAAACGTGACAGAGAATTAATTTTTAATTATATAGATCAATTAGAAAAAATGGAATCTTGTTCTGATATAGAAGAAACATTGCCGCCCGTATTTATAATAGTAAAACATTTAAAAAATAAAAAAAATTTGTTATCGGACGAAACCGCCATTTTACGTGGCTTCAGCTGGGGCTTCGTCGATGATTTGGACAAAGGACGGTTGACCTTCAAGGGGGATCAATCGAGCGACGAGGAGGCGACCGACGCGGACGAAACTGTCTCTGCCGCGGGCGTGAAAGTCCCGGACGGGTCGGCCGTCGAATCGGCGCCGCCCGCCTCGGTCACCGAGTCCCAGCCGCCGGAATCAGCCGGATCAGCCGCGCCGGACGGGTCGGCCGCCGAATTGGCGGAGCCGCCCGACATTGTCGAAGGGCCTCAACCGATCGTCAATCCCAAGCCGCCTGACGGTGCGGACGAGGTCAAGGAGATTAAGGACTTGGCCGATAATCCGTTCGACAAGTCGACGGGCGGAGAGGTTCTTGGGACCACCGGCGAGTGGGACCACCTTTTGCGGTTGACCCAGAGCGTGCTGATCGCCGCTGGCGAGATGGAGGCCTTGTATTGGTTGGCCAAAGCCTGGGACTCTTCGGAGGCCTGCCCGCTTTGGCTGGCCGAGCTGGCTCATCTGGGCGTCAACTACCATTTCCGCGGCAGCGCGATTCACAAGCGCTTTCGCGAGCTTTTGCAGGAGGCCGTCCAGCGGACCGGCGAGCTGCCTTCCGAGTGGCTGCCGCTTTTGGCTGCGGCCATGATCAGGCCGGCCCTGATGGCCCCCGATTCCAGCCTGGCGGCCGTTTTGAGGCTGATCGGCGAAAGATTCAAGGACGCCCGCGAGCCGGCCTTGGGGCGTCTCTTCGGCTACGATCTGCACCAGAGGGCCGTGCAGTGCCAGCCGCTGGTGGTCGAGCGTTCCATGAGCCATTCGCTCGACAGCAACGCCCTCAGCAACTTGGAGGCCGAGCTGACGCGGCTCACCGACGAGTGGCTCTCCAAGGCCCCGCTGAAGACCATCATTTACCAGCCCGCCACGCTGGTCTGGCGGGGCCTGGTCGGCGGGGAGGGCGATCTGGCCCGGCTGGTCAAGGAAGCCCGGCGAGGCGGGGACGAGAGCGTCCTTAAGCGGCTGGAGGAGCAAGTTGCCGATTGGCAGGACCAAAGCTTCGTGAAGAAACGGGTCAACGAACTCAAAAATAATCTCCAGCACGTCAAGGTCCGCTCCAAGGTCATCGCCCACTCGGCCTTGGAGTCCTTGATCCAGCTCGCCTTTGACGCCGCCGCCCTGGCGTCCCGCTGGCTGAAGCGCCACCGGGCCGCCCCGGCGGCCGACCATGACGAGCCCTACCGCCTGAAGCTCTTCAAGGCCTTGTCCGACTTGGCCCGATCTCTCCTTGAGCGCCTGGAGACGGCCGACTTCGACTCGGCCTGGGACCCGCTCAAGCGCTGCCTCCGGGAGCTGGCCGACAGTTACGTCAACTTGCCCTTCATCCCGAGCTGGGCCGTGGATCGGGACTTGCCGGTCGCGGAGCTGGAGCTGCAAAGGCTTTTATGGCTCCTCAAAGTCCCGGAGGTCGTCTGGGACGGCCGCGGCGTTTCTCTGACGGTTTCGGCCTTCATCGCGGGCCAGGGTAACAAGTCCGTCCCGGCCGACGACTGCTTCGCCCAGATCCGGGCCGGACAGCTTTACCTGGCCGGGCTGGCGCTCGCGGCCAAGCCGGAGCTGGCCGAGGCGCGGCCCGAGAACAGCCTCAAAAGCCTCAGATCGCTTTTGACCGAGGCGGCGGCCGCCAAGCTCGGCGACATCAAGGCTCGCCTGTCCGTCGTCGAGGACGAGCTCGAAGATTGGTACGTGCGGGGCAGTCTTCAGCAGCAGGACCGGGAGTCCTACAAGCGCGACCTGGAGGGCTTGGACCGCGAGCTCAAGGACGATCGGACCTTGGACAAGCTGGCGGGCGTTGCGGAGGATTTCGGGGCCTTGATGGGCTCCGTCGGGAGCCTGATGCGGCTTCAGGACGTCTCGCGCCGTCTTGCGGAGCTGGACGCGGCCGTCAAGGCCAGGAACGAGGAAATCAGCCAGGAGGTCAACGAGGAGGCCGAGGCCCGGCTCGAGGAGCTCAAGCGCCAGGACCTGCCGCCGGAGGCCGAGACCTTCGTGCGCAAGCTGCTGGAGGCCGGCGAGTTCACGGCGGCCATCGACAATTTGACTCATCTGCGCGATCAGCTCGAGCGCGGCGAGGTCGTGAGCCTGCCGCCGAGCCCTGCGGAGGATTACGTTCAGCTTTTTTACCAGCATCTGGAAAAGCTCGAGAACGGGCCGGCGGCTCAGCCGACGGGCAATTTGGAGCCCGTCGGGGAGCATTGGCGGATTTGGGAAAAAATGGCGGCCAGCCGCGGGCTCCAAAGGGAAAGCCTGGCGAGCTTTCCCGCCTTGCTGCGCTGGCTGGGCTTCACCTTTTCTCGGGAAGTGGTCTTCAACCGCGTCAGCGGCGAGGGGCCGCCCTTTTACTGGTCTCAGTACGACCTCGCTGATCTGACCATCGACGGAGGCTTGCCCCGCTGGGGCTCCCAGTCGGGCGGCAAGCACGTCATGCTCCTGGGCTGGGGCAACGTCCAGGCCGACGACATCGTCAGGGCCCTCGCGCAGCGCAATATCGATCCTAACCGCTCGACGTTCGTCTTTTGCTTCAACCGGCTGGGTCTGGCGTCCCGGGAAAAGCTCGGCCTGCTGTGCCGCAAGAAGTCGTTGTGCCCGCTGGTGCTGGATCACAACCTGGTCGCCTGGCTCAGCCGGCACGAGGAGTCCATCGACCGCGCCAAGGCCTTTTTTCAGGCCGGCCTGGCTGGGGGCGCCTACAATCCCTACGCCCAGGAGGCGACCGGCGCCGTGCCGGCGGAGATGTTCTTCGGCCGGCGGGAGGCCATGGATCAGCTGTGGGACCGCAACGGGTCGTGCTTGGTCTACGGCGGCCGCCAGCTGGGCAAGTCGGCTCTGCTGCGGCAGCTCGCCGAGCGCTTCCACCGGCCTCAGGAAGGCCGCTACGTGCTATACGACAGCGCCTCTTTGTCAGTCTCCCTCCACGCCATCGTCAAGTCGATGCTGATCAAAGAAAAGCTGCTAAAGAATATTGATTTTTCGCCGCCTAAGCTCAGCGACAACATTATAGATTTATGGTCAGACAAATCAGACAAGAAAGTAGATCGTATTCTACTATTAATTGACGAAAGTGACAACCTTCTAGATGAGGATCGTAAAAAACATTTTGATCAATTGGTTGTCTATCGTGACATCATGGCCAAGACCAAACGAAATTTTAAAATCGTTTTGGCGGGTCTCCATTCCGTGCAGCGCTATCACCATTATCCCAACAACCCCTTGGTGCATTTTGGCCACCCCATCTGCGTGGGGCCTCTGGCCCCGGCCGACGCCCACGATCTCATCGTCAAGCCCATGGCGCAGCTGGGCATCCGCTTTGAGAACCATTCGCTGGTCCATCGGGTGCTGTCCCACACCAACTACCACCCCAGCCTCATTCAGCTGTTTTGCTCGGCCTTGGTGCGTTTTTTGCAAAGTCCCCAGTTCAGCTCCGGTCCGCCGCCGCTGACGGTCACCGAGCAGACCATCGACAGGGTCTACCGTCGCACCGAGCTCCAGCAGCAGATGAAGGAACGCTTCGACTGGACGCTGGATCTCGACCAGCGCTACCGCCTCATCGGCTACGTCATCGCCTGGCTCGAGCAGGTCGAGCCGCCGTTGGAGAGCGAGCAGGGCTACCTGGTCCAGTCCGTGCTGCCGCTGCTGCGGGAGTTTTGGCCGGCCGCCTTCCACAAGGTCGATCTCGACTCGGCCGAAAGCCTCATGCGCGAGATGGTCGGGCTGGGTCTCCTCAGAAAGGTCCGCGACGGCTTCGCTCTGCGCAGCTACAACGTTCTGAGGCTGCTGGGGGGCGAGGACGCCATCCTCAACGAGCTCGAGCGCTTCAAGGACAAGCCCTACGCCGGCGAAAAGGGCCCCGAGGGCCTCAGACGCCTTCTGCCGCCCGCGGAGCAGGGCCGGCCCAGCCCCCTGGTCTTCCATCAGGAGAATTTCTTCAAGGCCTGGGAGGTGAGCCTGGACTTGGTGGTCGGCTCGCGGGCCCTGGGGTTGACGGCCGTCGGCGAGGCTTTGGCCACTCTCGACGACGGGCAGACTCCGCCGCGGGTCATCTGCAGCGAGCACGATTTGAGCGCCGCCGACCAGCTCGACGCCATCCGCAAAGAGTACGGGCGGGTCAAGGACGCCGCCGAGGCGGTCATTTGGCTGATCGACTCCGAGCAAACCCGGCATTTTTGGACCTTGGTCGGCGACGCCGCCAAGTGGGTCAACAGGCAGTCGAAGTTCAAGGCTTCCTTTAAAATAGTGGGTCTGGTGCACCCCAACGCCTGGCTCGCCTACAAGCTCACCAAGCCCTTGGGCGACTTGGCCGGGGCCCGGTGGCCGCGCTTTCAGTTTTTGGAGCGCTGGAACGAAAACGGCTTGGAGCACTGGTTTGAGTGCAACAACCTCGTCGGGGTCGAGGCCAAAAGGCTTTTGGACGAAACTGGCGGCTGGCCCTGCCTGCTGCTGCCGGAGCTCAGAAGCCGGCTGAGCCAGGAGCACCCGGGCCGGCCGGCGCCGGAGGCCGCCTGGGGCTTGGAGAGAGGCGGCGGGGCCGCGTTTGGGCGCGGGGCCGGGTTTGGGAACGGGCGCGGGGCCGGGGCTGGAAAGGGGCCCGTGGGCTCCGGAAACGGAGGCGGCGTGGACGTGGTCCGCTTGGCCGGGCCCAGCGGCAGCCCCCTTTACGAGCGGAGCCTCAAATGCCTGGCCGAATGGCGCAGCGCGCCGTCCTCCTTCGATTTTTTGGTCGACGTGCTGGTCGCCGAGCTTAAAGGCCGCCCCTTGGAGCTGGATCAGGCCCGAGCCGGGGCCTTGCTCGAGGGCCTGATCCAGCTGAGGCTGGTCGAGCCAGCGGCCGACGAGCCAACCAACGGCGCCGGGTCCGCCGGGGGGAGCGCCGACTGCCTCTACGCTCTCGATCGTCATTTCGCCGAAGCCTTGCGCGTCGCCGAATGATTTGGGAAGCGCCCAGCGGGTCGGATTTTTTGGACCGTCTCGTCGCGGAGCTGGGCCAGGGCAAGAACGCGGTGTGCATCCTGTCCCGGCCGCTGCTGGAGGGCTCTTTTCTCGACAAGCTCCGCGACCGGCTCCATGTCCGGGGCTTGACCGATTTCCGTCGCTTGCGGCCCGACCGGCGAAGCGCGGATCTGGCCGACTTGGTGCGCCGCGGGTGGAATTGGGAGGACGAGTGCTTCGAGCCGAGCCCGGCGGAAGACGGTCTCAAGGCGCTGCGGGCGGCCTTCGACGGCCATCGGGGTTGGCTCAGCTTCGCGGCCTTGGTCGAGCTCGACGAGCTTTCGTCCGAAGTCCAGGCGCGGTTGGCCGATGATCTGCGCCGCTGGGCCAAGTTCCCCGGCCGCCGTCAGGGACGGGAGCCTTCGGGCCTGGTCTTTTTGTGTCCCGTCTCGCCCCTTTTCCCCGCCGTCCCCGCCGACGAAGGGCTCGGCGTCCATCAATGGTGGGGGCAGGCCGATCTGGTCGATCACCAATGGGCCTTCAAGCGCTCCGCGGCCGGCCGGTTCGATTCCGGCCGGCCGGCGGAGGATTTGACGGACCGCTGGTGGCTCCAGGCCCTTTGCCGGGCCCTGTGCCTTGACGACTTCGAGCTCATGGGCGACTTCATGGCCGCCAAGCCCCAGGATTTGGAGGCGGTCAAGGCCGTTCTGGGCCGACATCGCTTCCAGGAGACCGCCCGCCGGCGCGCCTCCAAGGCCGTTGAGCTGAAATTGCGGCCGCGGCTGACCGAAGAGGCCTCGGCGCCGCCGACCAAGCTCGAGGAGCGCCGGCTGTGGGCCGAGGGGCTGCTGTCGGGCGCCTACCGCGCCTTCAGCTCCTTTCCCCATCCCGTGCTGCTGGACGACGAGCAGCTGCTGCGGGCCGTGCGTCTGGGCCAACGGGACATCTTTTTGCCGCTGGTCGATCAGGTGCATTTTTTGCTGTGTCAGGGGCTGGAGCAATGCCTGGGTCCGGGGCTGTGGGAGAAATACGAGGCCGATCCCGACAAGCGCGATTATATTTTGTCTGAAATTACGCCTTTAGCTTATTTTATTAAATATAATTTGCAAACGGTACAATATAAATATCGAAATCTATTATATAAAGCGGAAGAATTAGCTTTTAAGTGGCGAAATTTACGTAATTTAATAGCACATAATAATTATGTTAGTTATGAAGAATTAAATAAGGCTATACAGTGTTATTTCGCTTTTATTGAGTCTTTATCTGTTTTTGAAGATTAGATTGGATGATGGATGAGGAATGATGGATGAGGAATGATGGATAGTATGATTGATTGATTAAATAAATGAATGAATGAATGAATGAATTAATAAATAAATAAAAAAAAATAAATTGGCCGTGGCCTCGTTTGGGCGAGGCTTTGCTGGAGCGGCCGCGCCAGGGTTGCTCGATGTGCAAAAACCCAATTTTAGCTTGACTAATAAAATAATGCCTTGATAATACGCGTCAAAGCTTGACTATTTTGGCCCTGACCGGGGTTTTTGCCCATCGATCAGGGTTGGCCCCAAAAACTCGGTTGGCCGCCGCCTGAAAGTCGGCTGGCGCCGCAGCCCGCTGGCGTCTCCGGCTCGCCAATTATCTGGTTGCGGTCAGCGCTTGGCGGTCCGCCGCGTTTTCGGCGGGGCGGTCCTGTCGGGCCTGACGCTCGCCGCCTTCAGGCGGACCGCGTCCCGAATCCGGGGCAGGGCGCGTGGCGGCTCGAGCTTGGCGGCTTGTGTTTTGCGGCTTGGACTCGGAGGACTCGCGACGAATGGTTTTTGGGCGGACGCACGGCCTTTGGCCGTCGCGGCTGATCGCCCGCGAGACGAGCGAGCGAGCGAGCAG
>JAISZC010000007.1 GCA_031269485.1 Deltaproteobacteria bacterium | reverse complement strand
GGCCTCCCCCAGCTGATCGTCATGGAGGCCGAGCTGCTCATGCCGGACGAGTGGCGGCTGACGGACTACGTCCGCGCTCCGGCCCAGCCCCTGGACGCGATGAAGGCCGATCTGCTGGCTTTGGCCGCCTCAATCAGGGATCCGGATTATCGGGCCCTGCTGGAGGCCGCGCTGAGCCATCCCCAAACCGAGGCGCTGTGGACCCAGCCCGCGGCCAAGCAGTTTCATCACGCCTACTTCGGCGGCCTTTTGGAGCACAGCCTCTCGGTGGGCCGGCTGGCCGCCCTGACGGCCGCCCACTACGGCTCGGCCTTGCGCGCCGATCTGCTGACGGCCGGGGCCGTCCTGCACGATTTGGGCAAATGCTGGGAGTTCACCTCCGCCAAGGCGCCAGACTACACGTTCAAAGGCCGTCTTCTGGGGCATGTGGCCATGGGCGCGTTTTTTTTGGAAAAGCTGGCCGTCGAATTGCCCGACTTTCCGCCGGACAAGCTGCTGCTCTTGGAGCACCTTTTGCTGTCCCACCACGGCGATCTCGACAAAGGCTCCCCGGTCACGCCAAAGATCGTCGAAGGCTTGGCGCTGCACTACCTTGACGAGCTCGACGCCAAGCTCAACGCCGCGGCCGATCATATCGCTCAGGAGCTCGACGGCAGCGAATGGACCTGGACCAGCCACCATCGCTTGATGGACACCCGTTTCATGGCCACCCCAAAGTGGCCTGAGGCGTCCGAACCTGCCGCGCCGTCCGCGGCCGCGCCGCCAGACGCCTCCGAGCCGGCCCTCGCCACGAAGACGACTCCCTCCGCCGCGCCCGCCTTTTTTGAGGTTGCCGCGCCGTCCGTCGCCGCGTCCGAGCGGGCTTTCGCCGAGCCGCTCGTCGCCGAGCCCGAGACGAATTTCGCCGAGCCGGCGCCCGTTTCGTCGTCGGACAACGAGCCGCTCGTCGAATTTGAGCGGTCGGTCGACGGCGTCGAAGATTTGCTGGCCGCTCTGGGGCCGGAGCCTTGGCCGGATGCGGCGCCGACGATTCCCTCGGAACTTGAGGCCGCCGTTTCTCTGGCCGCTCTTGAGCCCGAGCCGTGGCCGGCCGGCGGCCTGACGGCCGACCAGGACGGCGAGACGACGTTTGAGGCGACGTCCGAGGCGACTTTCGAGGGGGCGCCGGAGCTGGTTCAGGCGGCCGGGCCTGCGGAAGCGCCGGACGGTTCGTCTCCGGATGAGGCCGCCCTCGACGACGAGTCGGCCGCGGAGGAACAGCCCCGCCGCCGAGCCCGCCCCAAAAAGACCGAGCCGTCTCCCGACGCGCCTCCGCCTCCCAGGCTCTTCTGATGGCGTGGGGACTGCTGGGCCTCGAGCAGGTCAAGACCGTCCTGTCGGACATGCTGAGGACCGGCCGGCTGCCCCACGGCCTTTTGCTGGTCGGCCCTCGGGGCACGGGCAAGCTCAGCATGGCCAAGTCCTTGGCGCAGGCCCTCAATTGCCTGGCCCCGGAGGCCGATTTTTCGCCGTGCGGCCGCTGCATGAGCTGCCGCAAGATCGCCGAAGGCCTTCATCCTGACGTCCAGGTGTTGGAGGGCGTCGGCAAGACAGGCCAGATCGCCGTCGAAGACGTCCGGTCCATCCGCACTTCGCTGACCTATCGGCCCTACGAAGGTCGCTGGAAGGCGGCCTTGGTGCGGGGGGCCGACCATTTCAACGAAGTCAGCGGCAGCGCGCTCCTCAAAACCCTCGAAGAGCCCACGCCCAACACCGTCATCGTCCTGACGGCCGAATCCTCGGCCAAAGTCATGGAAACGCTCGTCTCGCGCTGCGTGGCGATCAAATTCTACCCGCCGCCCAGGCCTCTGGCCCTCCAGGCGCTGGCCGGGCGCGGCCTGACCCTTCTCCAGGCTGCCCTGGCGGCCGGCCTGTCCGGCGGGGCGCTGGGGGCGGCGCTCGATCTCGATCCCGCCCAGGCCCAAAGCGTCTGGGAAAGCTACGACAGGCTGATGGGCGCGGCCCTCGAGCCAGGCGGCGCCTTGTTGGCCGCCTTGGACTGGACGGCCAACTTGATGGCCGAGCTCGACAAGTTCAAAAAGGTCGAGGAGACCACCATAAAGACCGCCCGTCTCGATCTGACCCTCAACGCGGCCAGGCTGTGGTGGCGCGACGTGGGCGTCTTGGCGGTCACGGGCGACTCCGGCCGGCTGCTGGGGCCCCCGCCGTCGCGGACCCAGACCGCCTGGGCCTTGCGGGCGACGGCCAAAAAGCTCGAGACGGCCGAAAAGGCCGCGTCCAAGCTGGCCGACGGCCTCCAAAGGTCTCTGAGGCTGGATCTGCTTTTTGAAAATTACTGGCTTGACGTGCTAGACTGAATTTATCGCGGTCCGACGGGCGCCTGGCGTCCTTGTCGGGCGCCGTCCGGTTGGGCGGGAGGCAATGCCGTTTGGAGGGCGCATGGTCATGGCGCCGGACAACGCCAAGGAAGACAAGCGTCCCAAGCGCTTCCCCCTCGATGGTCGCCGTCGCGGACACAAGATCCGTCGCGACGACGCCCCCCGGGTGCTGGATCAGCCTTGCCGCCGCACCGTGACCGTGCGCATGCGCTACGGCGGACGCGTTCAAACCTACGACTGCGCGGAACTGCTCCTGGACATCGGCGACTGGGTGATCGTCAGAGACGGCGAGGCCTTGCGTCTGGGCCTGGTCTCCTCCAAGCCCCTGATCTGGCCGGCCGACCAAGAATCGCGGGGCGTCTTTCTGCCTTCCGACCGCCGCCTGCTGAGGGTGGCGACGCCCGACGACCTGACCCGCCAGGCCGAAAACCAGCTCAAGGAACGGGAAGATTTCGCATATTGCCAGCAGTGCATCAACGCTCAAGGTTTGGAAATGAAGCTGGTGGCTGTGGAGATCAGCTTCGACAATTTTAAGACAATTTTTTACTATACAGCCGATGAAAGGGTTGATTTTAGGCAGCTAGTCAAAGATCTAGTCAGCCGCTTCAGGACTCGCATTGAGATGCGCCAAATAGGTGTGCGGCAAGAGGCTTTGATGGTTGGCGGACTGGGTCTATGCGGCCGACATTTTTGTTGCTCCGGTTTTTTGAGTTCCTTTACCCCAGTGTCGGTCAAAATGGCCAAAGAACAGAAGCTGTCGCTCAACACCGCCAAAATCAGCGGGGTCTGCGGCCGGTTGATGTGCTGCTTGGCCTTTGAAAGTTACACGACGACCGCCGTCGGCGCTCCTCAAGCCGAGCCGGCGGACGAGAACTTGGGCCCGGCGGAGGCCGGCGAGTCTGGCGTAGAGCCGGAAGCCGAACCGGAAACCGAGCCGGAAGTCGAGTCGTCGGAAGTCGAGTCGGAAACCGAGCCGTCGGCGGCCGAGGAGACCCAAGCCGCCGAACCGCCCGAGCCGGAGGCGCCCGGCGCCGCCGGCGCGTCGGCTGCAGAGCCGGAAGTCGAGTCGGAAACCGAGCCGTTGGCGGCCGGGGAGACCCAAGCCGTCGAACCGCCCGAGCCGGAGGCCGCCAGGGACGCCATTGCGTTGGCGGCTGGGCCGCCCGCAGTCGAGGTGACCGCAGCTCAAGCGATGGAACCGCCCAAGCCGGAGGCGCCTGGTGTCGCCAGCGCGTCGGCGTCTGAGCCGCCC
>JAISZC010000023.1 GCA_031269485.1 Deltaproteobacteria bacterium | reverse complement strand
TTGGCCCGGCATTTTTTGAGGCTCCACGCCACGCGTCTGGGGCGGCCGGAGCTGGAGATCGGGCCGGAGGCCCAGGCGCTGCTGCTGGCCTACGACTGGCCGGGCAACGTTCGGGAGCTAAACAACGAAATGGAGCGGGCGGCCGCCTTGGCCGCGGGGCCGGCTTTGACGCCTCAGGACTTGTCCGCCAAGCTGGCGAGGCCGGGCGAGTCCGTCTCGCTTGACCGGGCCGGAAAAGCGGACGGCAGGGAGAAAAACGTCGGAAAGGCCGGAGAAAAGGCCGGGGAAAAGGTCGGAGAAAAGGCCGGAGAAAAGGTCGATGACAGGTCCGCCGACGAGCTTGGCGAAAAGCTCTCGAGGTTGTCGCGCGCCTCTGGCTTGTCCCGGCTGGCCGACCAGGCGCCCGGCGTCGAAGCCCCTGCGGCCTCAGCGACCGCCAAGGAGGTCTCCAAGGCGCCGACGGAGGCCTCCGCCGCCGAAGCCCCTGCAGCCGAAGCGGCCTCCGAGACGGCTTCCATGGCGGTCTCCAAGGACGGCGCCAAGGCGTCCGGCCCCGAAAGCCTCGCGTCAAGGACGGGCCCGCTGAAGGCTTTGTACGGCTTGGCGGTCGTGGAGACGCTCAGGCGCTGCGGCGGCAACAAAACTCACGCGGCCAAGGAGCTGGGACTGTCGAGGGAAGGCTTGAGAAAAAAGCTGAAGAAAATGGGCTTGGCCTGAATTTAGGCCCTGGAGGCGGCTTGCCGCCTCCGAACTTTTTTGATGGCCGGTCGAGGCTGATCGGAAGACCATGCGTCAGGAGGAGATATGAGGCCTTGCGGATCGAAACTTTCTTGGCTGGCCGCCCGGCGTCCCGGGCCAGCCGGTCGACGACGCGGAGGCTTTTTGGCTCTGCTGCTCGGCCTGGCCGCTTTGGCCTTCCTGCAGGGGCCGTCCGCCGGCTCGGCCGCGGCCGCGCCCCAGGACGGCCAGCCCTGGCGGGTCGTCTACGTCGAGGGCGGGCCTTGGCGGGACTACGCCATGAACTTGCTGGGCCTGGCGCATGGTTTGGAGAATTTGCAGCTCATCGAGGACGGGCGGGCGCCCATGCCGGCGCAGGACGACGACGCCTCTTCCATTTGGAGGTGGCTTGCGGCCAACGCCGGCGGCGGCAGGCTGGCCTTTCTGCCGGACGGCTTCTACTCGGCCGGCTGGGACGAAGAGCGCCTGCTGGAGATCAAGCAGGCCGTGCTCCGGCGCCTGGCCGCCGGCGAAGTCGACTTGGTGCTGGCCTTCGGCACCGCGGCCGGGGGGCAGATGGGCACCGCGGAGCACAGCACGCCGACTCTGATCATCACCGCCACCGACCCGGTGGCGGCCGGCCTGTCTCAAACTGAAGAGCGCTCAGGCTTGGAGCATGTCCATGTTCAGGTCGAGGCCGGCAAAATTGAGCGTCAGCTGTCGATTTTTCACAATTTTTTCCGCTTCAAGACCCTGGGGGTTCCCCTGGACGTCACCCCCGAAGGCCGGGACTCCATGGGGGCGGCGACCATCGAGCGATTGGCCGCCGAGCTAGGCTTCGAGCTCAGGCCGTGCTTGGCCGAGCTGGAAATTCCCGACAAGGAGGAAAGCCACCGCAACCTCCTCGACTGCCTCGAACGGCTCAGCGACGAGGCCGACGCCGTTTATTTGACGGTGTCCAACGGCATGATCGAAAGCCGCATGGCCGACATCATGGCGCCCATGAAGGCCAAGCGGCGGCCGACTTTTTCCCAGAAAGGCCCCTCCGAGACCAAGCTGGGGGTCTTGATGAGCTTGGCGGAGGACGACTTCGTCAGCTCCGGCCGCTTCGTGGCCGAAACCGTGCTGGCCGTTCTTTCGGGCCGCTCGCCGGGCAGCCTCAACCAATTATATTTGGCGCCCTTGACCATGGCCCTCAACCTCAAAACGGCCATTGACATCGGCTGGAATCCGTCTTTCGAGGCCTTGGCCGCGGTCGACGAGCTCTACGTCGGAGGAAGCGACGAGCTCTACGTTGCGGAAAGCGACGACGAACAGGCGGCGGCGTTCCAATGAGCCTCTCCGGGCGCCGTCGGCCGGCCGTCTGGCGCTTTTGGGCCTTCGCCGCGGGCCTGGCCGGCCTCAAAAAGCCGGCCGAAAGCCCGGCGGGCCTTGAAAGCCTGGACGCTCTCGAAAAGTCGGCCGCCGGCCTCGCAGACTGCTCCGACTCCGAGATGACCGCGATTCCCCCCGCCGGAGGCGGACGGGCTGGCCAGGCGGCCCAGTCCCTGCGGTTCGTCGTCTTCGTGGGCCTGGCGGCCGTCGAATTGTCGCTGAGCTTCATTCCGCTCAAAATGGACGCCGTCACCTCGAGTTGGCCCGGTCTCCCGCGCACGGTTCTCTTGAGCCTGCCGATCGTCCTGGAAGTTTGTCTTGGAAGCTTGCCCATCATCTTCGGCAGCCGCCTGACCGAGCGCCTGGGCGGCTCCAAGCTTTTGCTCATGTGGGGCCTGGTCGTTCTGGCGCTGGGCTCGTTTTGCAGCGGCCGGGCCGCCGGCCCTCTCGCCTTCGTCGCGGCACGCGGCCTGACGGGCTTGGGCTACGGCGCCTTCAACATCGCGGCCCATTACCTCGCCTCCGAATTATCTCCGCCGGAGAAGCGCGGCGAGGCCATGGGCGATCTGGCCGCCGGCATCTACTCCGGCAGCCTGTGCGGCTGTCTGATCGGGGGGCTGGCGGCCGATCTCTACGGCTACGACGCGGTCTTTTGGGCGGCGGCGGCCGTCTTAGGGCTCTTGGCCGCGGTTTCGGCCGGCCTGCTGCCCGCGGGCCAGGCGAGCCGGTCCGAGAGCCGGTCCGAGAGCCGGTCCGAGAGCCGGCCGGCCGCCAAGGCCGCCGCCGTCCGGCCGAACGCGTTGGGCCTCTTCGTCCGCTCCCGCCGGGTCTGGTCCTTGATCCTGCTCAGCGTGCTGCCCTCGGAGGCGGCCTTTGTGGGCCTGTTCAACTTTTTCCTCCCGCTGCGCCTGGCCTCCTTGGGCTACGGAACGACGATGGTCAGCCGCCTCAACGTCCTGGTCTCGCTGACCGTCATCGTCTTGGGGCCGCTGTGCGGCCGTCTGTTTGACCGCAGCTCCCGCCAGGTCCGCTGGCTGACCGGGGCGGGCCTGCTGATCGGCCTGTCGGCCTGCTCGTTCGTCGTCTGGCCGACCTTGGCCGGGGCCGTGGCGGCCGTGGCTCTGCTGGGCCTGTCCAACGCCGTCACCGAAGGCGGACATCCGACCCGCCTGCTGAGCTTGAAGGAAACCGAGCTGATCGGCGCCCGCCAGGCCTTGAGCCTGTACTCCGCCTTCAGCCACGTCGGCCAAATGGCCGGGCCGCTGGCGTTGGGCGTGGCCTGGAGCTTCTGGGGCGGGGCTGGGCTGGCGGGGCTGGGCGTGGCGGCCATCGTCGCGAGCTTGGCCTATGGGCTGACGGGCGACCGGGCCGGCGCGGGGCCGGGCTCGGGGAGGGGGACAGGCGAGGAAGCAGGCTGGCGGCCGGCCGGGCCAGCCGGCCAAGGAGCGGGCCAGGGAACAGGCCAGGCGGCTGGCCGGAGCGCGGAAGAGCCCTCCAGCTCCCAGGCGCCGGCGTGACCGGCGTGGCCGGCGCTCAGAACGGCTCCGGCGACGACCTTGGCGGGAGGTCCGGCGACGCCTTCCGGGAGCGGCTCAAGGAAGAGCCAGATTCAAGCTCGGCTCTCGCCGCGGCCGAAGAGCGTCTGGCCCGGCTCCTGCCGGGGGCCGTCGATTTTTTTCGGCGCCGCGGGGCGACCACTTTGGGCCAAACGGCCCGACTGCTCAACGCCCCGCACGGTCGCCCTTCCGCGACGCTGCTGCGGGCCGCGGCCCGGTTGGCCTCCGAGGGCCGCCAGCCCCGGACGGCTCAGGCCGCGGTCGACGCGCTGGCCCAGGGCCGGCCCGTCCTGGCCGCCGGGCACCATGGCCTCGAGACGCATCCGGAGCTGGCCCAAGGCGGGCTGCTGTTCGGCCTGCCGGCGATTTTGGACCGCGAGCCCCGGCCGACGGTCGCTTTGGCCTCCAGCGCGGTGCCTCTGAACAACCCCACCGCCCCCGGGGGATTGCTGCTGGGCCGGCGGCGGGCCGACGGGCGGCGGCTGCAGCTCCGTCTTTTTCCCCGTTCCCAGGACCAGATCATGGTCAGCCGCGCTCCGGCCTTGACCCGCCAAGCCGTGACGGCCTGTCTGACTCGCCTGCCTCGGGAGGACGGCTGGTCGCCTCCGGAGCGGCGGGCGGCCGCGGCGTTCTTGGAGCGGTTTCTGCTGGCGCCGGCTTTTTTGGCCTGGCCCAGCTTCGCCGCCCAGGCCGCCTGGCTGGCCTCGGAAGTCTGGGCGGCCCGTTTCAGGCCAGCGGCGGCGGCGCCGCCGCCGCCGCTGGTGCAGCTGGAGCTGGAAGCTTTGGCGGCCGACTGCCTGGTCGTCGATCTGGCGCGGCCCGACAGCCCGGCCGCTCGGACGCTGTTCGAGCCCCGCGTCCGCGAGGCGCTGACGGCGGATCTGGCCGGCCGGCGAGGGGCCTGGTCGGCCAGTCTGCTGGCCTTGGACGCGTCGGACCGGCGGGTCGACGGCGCTCCGGCCTTGGGGACGCTCTTTTTTTGGGGCGTCGATCCCAAGGGCCGACGCCTTTCGTTGGCCTTGGGCCGGCGCGGGCGGCAAGCGAGCCTCGTCGGCCCGGGCTTGGAGGTCCCCCTGACCCCGGGAGGCGTGGCCGAGGCTCTGGCCGACCGGCGGATCGTCCCGGGGCTGTTTTTGGATTATTTGGTTTTGGCGGCTCACGGCCTGCGGGCTCACGGCGGCGTCTACATGCTCGACTACCTCCCCCGCCTTTTGGCGCCGGCCGCCCGCCGTCTGGAGGTCCCCTTGGGCTGGACGCCGCTTTTGGCGGCCGGCCCCTTGCCGCTGGGGCTGCAGGGCCCCGAGGGCTTTGCGGGCTTGGGCGGCTTCACGGCGGCCGGCGGGCTTGAACTGGCGGGCCCTTGGCCTTCGGGCCTTTTTGAGGCTCTCGACGCCTTGCCCTTGGCCGCCGTCTGGCCTTTCACCGCCGGGGAGTGGCTGGCGGAGGAGACGCCGCCGGCGGAGCGCGGGACGGGCGGCCGGTCGCCCGGTCCGCCGGCCCTGAGGCTGGAAGACTTTGGCGGCGGCTGGCGGTCGGCCTGACTCGGAGAGTCTCGCCGATTGGCTCTGAAAAGTCGCATTGCCGCGCTTGGCCCCAAAATGTCTCGGCCAGCCGCTTTTGGGCCTGTCCCGGATTTGTCGCGTCTGGTCCAAGTTTGAAGGGGCAGAACCAGGGCGAGTTGCCGGAAAGGGCCGGGCTGCCGAGCGAAAAGAGGTTCCGGCCGTCTGGGGGTCGCCGAAAAAAAGAGCTGAGCCAGCCGCGGACGGTTTCGGCTGGGCCTCGGTCTCTCCCGCGCGAGACGTCCAAGGGGCGGCGGATTAGGGCCTCTCAGGCGGCCTGGCGGGCGTCCCACGGCCGTCTCAATGGCACCGGAAGTCCTCCAGGCCCCAAAACTTCGGCGCCACGACCCACTCGCCGCTCGCGTCGATGAAGCCCCATTGGCCGGCTTGGCTTTGGGCCCTGGCCCAGCCGTCTGGCGCGAAGTTCCGGACGTCCTTGAAGGCGGGCTTGACGGCCCATTCGCCGCGTTCGCCAATGAACCCCCAGCGGCCTTGCGGATCCATGGCCGCGGCCAAGCCGACGGCGGCGAAGGGGCCGATGAAGCGGAACGCCGGCTGGGGCTCGACGACCCAAGCGCCGTCCCGGCCGAAGAGGCCCCATTCGTTGTCGTCGTTGGGGGCTGGCGTCAAGCCGGCGAAGGAGGCGGCCCCGCTGACGAGCTTGAATCTTTGCTTGGAGCGCCAATGGCCGCGGGCGTCGATCAGCCCGTAGCCGTCGGAGTCCTCGGCCAGCGCCGAGCCGTCGGCGGCGAAGGCGGAGACGTCGCGGAACTGGGGGGGTATCACCCATTCTCCGCGTTGGTTGATGAAGCCCCATTTGCCGTCCGCCCGGACGGCGGCCAAGCCGTTGGCCGCGAAAGACCGGGCCGCCTGAAAGCTCGGCGCGACGGCCCATTGGCCGCGGCGGTCGAGGTAGCCCCATAGGCCGGCGTCGCTTTGGGCCGCCGCCAGGCCGTTGGCCGCGAAAGGCGCGACGTCCTTGCATTGGGGCGCGAAGAGCCATTGGCCGCTGGCGTCGATGAAGCCCCAAACGTTGTTGGCGTTGGCGTTGGCCATCGCCAGGCCGTCGGGGCCGAATTTGGCGGCGTTTCTGAATTGGGGCGCGATGGCCCATTGGCCGTTGAGGTCGAGGTAGCCCCAAAGCTGGTCGGCCGTTCGAGCCGCGGCCAGGCCATTGGGCGCGAAGGGGCCGATTTTTTTCACGAGCTCGGCGACGGACGCTTCGTCGCCGCGCGGATTTCTGAAGGTCCACCGGCCGTCGTCCAAGGTCAGGAAAAGGCATTGCGAGGCCGGGCCCTCGACCCTCGCCTCTTTGAACGCGGGCCTGAGGACCCATTCGCCGCGGCGGTCGACGACGCCCCGCCGACCGTCGTCGGCCTCGGCCACGGCGTAGCCTTCGTCGGTCCGCGCCGCGGAGGCGCGACGGCCGGGCGTCGCGTCGTCGTCCGCGCCTTTGGCGACGAAAAAGGCGACGACGGCGCTCAGGACGACGATGGTCAGCGCCACGAGGCGATGAAAGGTTTTGGTTTGCATGGCGGCGTCCGGTTGGTCGGCGAGGGTCGGGCCAGAGGCGCTCGCCCCAAAAACGGTCCTGAGCGTGGCTAAGCGCTGCCCCTGGCCTGGCGGTTCAATTATCTTTCAAAGCGCAACAATCCAATATTCGGCTATAACATTCAATTATTATCCATATTTTGCTTTTTTTATGAGACTTAAAAAGACTTTTAATTGGTTAATAAGTTTAATAGAACATGAATAGAACATGATATAGCGCTGATAGCGATAAAAAGTTAAATAGTTGTTAAACGTAATTGTAAAAAAATAATAAATTGACAATAGGCGTTAAAAATTAAGTATTCCGGCCTTGACTTAGTTTTTTTTTTTGCACTTTGATCAATTTGACATTATCGCTTTTTTGCAAAGTATCGTTTTTTTTTTTCAAATTGTCGTTGGCTCCGCAGTCTCAGGACGGCGCGGCCAAGAGGGCGTCACGACGGCGTCACGACGGCGTCACGCCGGGCGGGACGCTGGGCGTCTTGCCCGGCTGTCCGCCGTCTCAATGGCAGCGGAAGTCCTCCAGGCGCCAAAATTTAGGCGCCACGACCCATTCGCCGCTTGCGTCGATGAAGCCCCATTGGCCGGTTTCGGCTTGGGCTCTGGCCCAACCGTCGGGCGCGAAGCTTCGGACGTTCAGGAAAGCGGGCGCGATGACCAGCTCGCCGCGGTCGTTTATGAAGCCCCAGCGGCCGTCCCAAATCTGGGCCGCGGCCAAGCCGTTGGCGGCGAAGGGCAAAATGAGACGGAAACTCGGGCTTGGCGCGACGAACCAAGCGCCGTCCTGGTCGAGGAAGCCGCATTTCTCTTCTTGGCAGGCGGGCGTCAGGCCGGTTTCGACGAAGGCGGCCGCATCGACGTCGGAGAATCTTTGCTTCGAGAGCCAATGGCCGCGGGCGTTGATCAGCCCGTAGCCGTCGGAGTCCTCGGCCAACGCCAGGCCGCTGGCGGCGAAGGGGGAGACGTTTGTGAAAAGCTTGGAGGCGGGAGCGTTGCCGCTTGGGCCTCTGAAGGTCCACCAGTCGTCGTCCAAGACCAGAACAAGGCATTGGGACGACGGTCTTTCGATCTTGATTTCTTTGAAGGCGGGCATGACGACCCATTCGCCGCGCCGGTTGATGGCGCCCTGCCGTCCGTCGTCGGCCTCGGCCGCGGCCAAGCCTTCGTCGGTCTTGGTCGACGCCTCGAAGCGCCGTTTGGGAGTCGGCTCGTCGTCCGCGACGAAAAACGCGACGCCGCCGGCGACAATGACGACGACGACCAGCGCGACGAGACGGTAAAAGGTCTTGGTTTGCATGGCATGGTCCGGTCGGCCTCGAGGCCGGAAAGACGTCTGCAAAGCGGCCGCGGGCGGCGTCCGGCCTGCGCGGGCCGCCCCGCCGGACGATTGGGCGCGCTCCGGCCTTCAGCAACCCGGCGGAAAGCTGCCGGCTTCGGAGCGGCCGAGGATCCACATCAGCGGCTCCAGCACGCCGCGGCCCTGCAGCGGCTTGGGGCGGCCGTCCGCCATCCGGCCCAGCGCCGAGCAGGAAAAATACCTGTAATGGCCGAAGCGGGCCTCGATCCGCCTTACGAAGGCCTTTTCCCCCCAGGCGGCCAATTGCGCGCTCACGAGCTGGTTTCTGACTTCATGACGCTTGAGCGTTCGCCTGGCGTTCCGGCTCGCCATCGAGGCCAACGCCCGGTCCACGGCCGTCTCGCCGACGAGGGTTTCGAGATCGAAGGCGTCGACCTTGTTGAGCACCACGGCCAAAGGCTGCTTGACCTTGCCGGTTTTCGACAAGCCGAAGTTGTCCGTCAACGTCAGCAGCAGCCGGTCGATGGTCTCTTCGATGGGCAGCTCGCAAGGATTTAAAAGTTTCCAATGAGAGAGCAGCTCGCTTTGATAACGAACCCGCACCGCCTCTATGGCGAAAGGATCGACGATAAGGATCATGCCGCTCAAGTATTCGTGAAAGCCATGGCCCGCCAGCATGTCGGCCATTTGATAGGCCTCGCCGGCCGGATCGTAAAAATACAGCAAAAATTTTAAGCGTCCTCGCTTGCTTAACGTCAAATTCAAGGCCGTTGGGATTAGATTATTGGTTTTGAGGGGTGCTCGTCCGGCTTTGAGCAGACTGATCGCGCCTTGGAAGGCGCTTTTGCTGCGAGGGTCGAAGAAGGCGGCCTCAAAGCCCAAGTTGGGGGCCTTAAGAATGATGAATTGCTTGACGGCGCTGTAGAGGAAGGCGGTTTTCCCGGCCGACGGTCCCCCCATGACCGGCAAGAAAAGGCGTTTGGACTCGACATGCTCCCGGGCGAGGGCGGCGTGGCAGGCCGGGCAGCGGGCGGCCAGCCGGCCGCGATTCAGAAAAAAAGTGGCCGGCAGTTTTTGGCCGCAGACGCATCTATGAGTGGTGACGCCGTAACTGTTGGGCATGAGTTGAGCGTGCACGGCCCCACATTTATCGCATATATATTCTGGTATGATATTGCGTTTGTGACAATAGGGACAGGCCATAAAAAATGAGCGTATTAACATGTATATACGCTCAATTCCCCATAAAGATGTGAAACAAATATAAATGAGTAGGAATATAAGGGATAATATAAGAGTATGGATAATAGATAGAATTATAAAGAAAATTGAACCAGGAATTAATACTGAATAAGCAGCCACACCATAAATAAGAGCTTCAAATGATAATAATGAATAAGTTTGAGCTTTTGTTAAGTAAATATTATAAGAGGTTAAATTTTTTTGCCAACAATCTTTTATCGTTGCCAATAAATCTTTGAAGCCTTTACCCAAAAAATAGGACTTAATAGCTGGCTCTGAAGGAATTATAGAATTCATGACAATATTTAGCCTTCAAAATGAACATTATTAATAAAAGATTTGATATAATTTATGAAACATACTATCAAGCCAAAAATAGAACTTAAGATCAAAGTAGTGGCAATTATTGTTAACATAATGCAACCAGCCTAAATAAAAACTTGAATACTTAATGAAAAATAATGATAATTTTTAGTCAAAAAAAGCCTAATAAAAGGTTCCATTTTTGATCTTAAATCATGGATTAATCGTTCTACAATATTTTTTAGCGAGTTTAATCGTTCTATTTTAATTTAGGCGCTATTATTTTTTTTTAGCAAATCATATTTTTTTACGTATTGTCCGTACTTCATCAATAAATTTATTGCGAAATTTAAACCATAAATGCTTAGCAATTTTTCAATAATGAAAGATAATTTGGCAAACCAATCTAATATCTGTTGAATAAGCTATATGTTTTTCATGAACTGTAGAATCGCATATTATATCTTTATTAAGTATACGCTTACCAAATAAAGTTACTATATCTTTTAAAATTACATTAACTCCTTCTTTTCCGATTTGTTTTTTTTAATCTTGATAACGTAGATTGAATACAAGGACAGTTTCATTTAAAACTAGTTTCTCTCGTAAATTTTTGGTAATAAAGATTTTTTCATTCTTAAGTCCTCCTTAATCACTTAATTAATATAAATATTGAAGTAGCGCTAATATTATCATTAAACTGATTTTTTGCCAGGTCGTTCTATTTTTTTAGAATAAAAATATATAAAATATTGCTTTAAAATATTCCAATCAATCTTTTTTCGAATATATCTAGTTCGCTATCAGAATCAAGCTCTTTAAAAGCATCTTAGTTATTTATGTCCAGAATATTAGATAAAACTAATTTGTTATCAATAAATCGGTACATAATGGACTTCAATTTCCCCCAATTAAGCAACTGCGGCCGGCCTGAGAGCGATGGATTCCCAGCTGGCGGTATCGGGTTGCTGGATCCATATTATACCAGATAAAGAGACCTGTCAAGTAAAATTTACCCCGAAAAAATATTTTTTCTTCTAATCAAGAGATATTGGCATGAAAATTGCTAGAGAGCGTTGAAATGGAAATTGCAAGTGACTTATTGGAACGGACATTGCTTGAAAAACCGTTGGCATGGAAATTACTTAACCGCTCTGGTGAAGGCTATTTTCGAAAAAATGAGATAAGATTGAACAGGCAGGCATTGTCAATCTGTCTTATTTCTATCTGTTCAGGACGGTTTCCGGGGTTGATGGAGGCCAGGCCGTTGCCGACCGGCGATTGGACCCTTTCCCCGTGATTACAAGGATTTAGGTTGCCAGTCGAGAATGCGAGTCCAAAGAGGTTATTTCACAGAATTTATCCTGCCATTCCGGGTAAATAGGCCCTTTTGCAGGCGCGATTATTTATATATTAATTAATATCATCTATAATATTGCCGCTACTGCAACAAAAATAACCACATGCCCACATATATCGTCCCCTATGCTGTTTTACGGCCGAGCACCAGGCCGTCGCCAGACGATCTTCCAGCACGTCAGAGCCGACGCCTCTTTCTCGTCGTCAGGCGAGGCGACTCGCCGACCGTCAGATGCGCCCTCGAGACAAGCAGGGGCGTCGCTTCACTCCAAGAACCGAAGTCGCCGGACGGCTTCAAGTCTCTTTCACCTCGTATTGTCCGTCGTCCGACTCGACCAAAATCCAATTGCGGGCTTCCTCAAAGCAAATCAGGATGTTGTTTCGCCCTATCATCGC
>JAISZC010000138.1 GCA_031269485.1 Deltaproteobacteria bacterium | reverse complement strand
GAGGCGGCGCGGGCCCCCTCGCCCAAGCTGGCCTCCGCCCGCTTCGGCCTGCTGTCGTCGGGGCTGACGCTCACCTGGGCGGAGTTTGAGGAGGCGCAGCGGCTCCTGGAGCAGCTCACCGACCCTCTGCCGCCCGCCGAGCCCTCCGAGGCCTTGCTGCGGACCCCGGCCGGCCGGGTCTACGCGGCCCTCAAAAACGACTACGAGGCCCGCCAGGAGCTTTATCAGGGCGTTTTGGCCAAACGCCTGGCCGACCGGGCCCCGTCGGTGGAGGGCTTGGCCCCCTGGGCCGCCGACCGCTGGCGGGAGATGGGCGGCGAGGGCCCCCCGCCCGGCCTCGTCGAGGGACGGCTGTCCGAGACGGCCTTGCTGCGGCTAATGACGGGCCAACGCCTGGCCTCGGCCAATTGGCACGAGGAGATCCTGCCGCGCCTGACGGAGGCGGGCTTGCTGAGGGAATTGGCCGCCATGGAGGCCGTCAGGTTGGAGCTGGATCGGCGGCGCAACGAGCATTTGGAGAATTTGACGCTGATGGCGGCCTTAAGCGGCCTCAGCGAGCTCGAAGCCGGCCGGGGCGAGGCGCTGCGCCTCCAGCGCCGCCGGGCGACGGGCGCGGCGGTCGAATAGTTTTTCGCCCTTCGGGCGTCCGGCCGTCTCGTCCGCCGTTTTTCGGCCTTTCTGGAGCCTTTTCCTGGAGCCTTTTTCTGGAGCCTTTTTGGCCTCTTTCTTGAGCCCTATTTTCAGCCGCCTCGGCGGCCGTCCGAGCTCCCTTGTCCGTCCGAGCTCCGCCGGAGGAAGACCATGATCGCTGAACTCCCCCTGACGACCGAGACGCCCGCCGGCGACCAAAGCGCCCGCCTTTTGGAGGCCCTGCTGGGCCCGGGCTGGAGCCGGCTCGACGACGCCCAGGGCTTGGAGGCCGCCGCCTCGCTGATCCATTCGGCGCTGTCGGCCTTCAACTGGCTGGCGCTGGCCGCGGTCTCGCTGCTCTTCATCCTCGTCGTGGCCCAAGGGGCCGCCGGCGCGGCCTGCGAGGGCGCGCCCCTGGGCCGTCGCTGGTCGAGCCTGTGGACGCCGCTGCGCTTCGCCGGGGCCATGGCCTTTTTGGCGCCGGCCGTCAAGGGCTTGTCGCTCTTCCAGGCCGGGCTGCTGCTGAGCGTGGGCTTTAGCGTCAACGTCGCCAACTGGGTTTGGGCCGCGGGGCTGGAGAGCTTCGTGGAGAGCGGCGGCCGGCTGTCGCTCGGCGCCCCGGAGTCGGCGGCCGACGACGCCCGCAGCTTGGCCGAGGGCCTCCTCAAGGCGCTGACCGTCCAGGAGTATTTCCGCCAGCGGCTCGATCTGCCCCTGGCCGGGCCCTTGGCCGAGGAGTCCTTCGAGCCGCCCGCCGGCTCGCAGGGCGGGACTCTGACTCTGACCCCCGCCGTCCCGCCCGGCTCGGGCCTGT
Organism: Deltaproteobacteria bacterium; assembly: GCA_031269485.1. Lineage (GTDB taxonomy): Bacteria > Desulfobacterota > Desulfarculia > Adiutricales > Adiutricaceae > JAISZC01. The sequence goes on along the minus strand of JAISZC010000138.1, from coordinate 3,097 downwards.
CGCCGGGGGATCTGGGCCGGCTGCGCCTGCCGTGCCGCGCCCCCGACGAGACGCTGTGCCGGGCCCGCCTCTCGGCCGCCCGGGGCCTGACGGCGGCCTTGGCGCCCCTGGCCGCCTCCCTGGCGAGTCTCGACCACGAGACGACCTTGGCCGAGTCGGGGCTGCTGGCCCGGGCGTCCGCCGACTATCTGGCGGCCGTCGCCCCCTGGCTGGCGCCGGCCGGCCGCCTGGAGGCCCAGGAGCTCGGCGAGCAGCTGCGTCAATACGCCCAGGCCGCCGAGGTCAACGGCTGGGCCGCGGCCGGGGCCTACTACTGGACCATGGCCCGCCTCAACGAAAAGGCCGGCGCGCTGCTGCACGCCCCGGCCGTCTTCGGGGCCGCCGCGGTCGACCCCCAAGCCGCGGCGCTGGAGGACTTCGCGGAGGTCGACGAGCGCCTGGCCCGCTACCTCAAAGGCGCCTGGCGCCCCGAGCGGGCCGCCTCCGCCGAGGGGACGGCGGCCGAGTTTCCCTCGACGGCCTGGTTCGCCGACCGCCTGTCGGGCGCCTTGGGCCGCTACGCCCTCTCGCGCCTCGTCGAGCGCCTGGCCGCCGGCGACCCGGTCGCCGAGCTGGCCGCCCTGGGCCGCTTTCTGACGGCCGCCTCCGAGACGGTCATCGGCCTCAACGTCGCCGCCCAAGCCCTGGCCGGCGGCGCGGCCGGCGCCGCCGGCACCGTGTGGGGGCACGCGGCCGCCTTCTTCTCCGGCTCGAGCTCCAGCTTCGCCGCCGGGGCGGCCGGCGGGGCCGCCGCCGCCCTGGGGCCCTACCTGCTGCTGGCCTCCCTGGCCTTGATGGGCTACGGCTTCTTCCTGGCCTATTTTCTCCCCGCCTTGCCCTTCGTGATCTGGCTGGCCGGCGTGCTGACCTGGTCCGTCATGGTCGTCGAGGCGTTGGCCGCCGCCCCTCTGTGGGGAGCGGTCCACGCCCTGCCCGACGGCGAGGGCTGGGCCGGCCAGGCCGGCCGCCACGGCTACTGGGCGCTGCTGAACCTTTTGATCCGCCCGCCTCTGATGGTTTTCGGGTTTTTGGCCGCTCTGAGCCTGCTGGGCGCCTTCGGGCGGGCCATCGGGGGGATTTTTTCCGTTTTCGGCTTCGCCGCGCTGGGCGACAGCTTTTTGGGCCTCTCGGGTTTCTTGGCTTTCGCCCTGGTCTTGGGCCTGTCGGTCTCCGCCGCGGCCTGGAAGCTCTTTGGCCTGGCCGTCCATCTCCCCGAGCGGGTCATGGTCTGGGTGGGCCAGCGCTTCAGCCGGGCCGAGGAGATCGAGGAGGCCCGGCGGGTCCAAGTGGGCTTCTTGTCCGCCGGCGCCCCGGCCGGTCGCCTGGTGCGCCCGGCGGCCGGAGGCGGGCATCGCCCGGCCGGCGGCGGGCCGAAGGGGCCGTGAAAAGCTCAGAGACGGCGTTTGGAGACGGCGCTGGGAGGCTGGGTCGGGAGGCTGGGTTGTGGTCGGGCCTGAAGGCGAGGCCAACGAGGCTGGGCCAGGAGGCGAGAGGGGGCCAAGAGCCGTTCAAGAGCCGCTCAAGAGCCAGACAAGAAAGTTCAAGAGCAAGCCGGCAAGGGCGGCTCAAGGGCGGCTCAAGCGCCCCTCAAGCGCCCCTCAAGCGCCGCCCAGGCAGGCGCCCGGCCCCTCGCGGCCGTTTTGGTCCGCGGCGTCAACTTCGACGAAAGGAAAAAACCATGAGCTTGAAAAAATGGCTCTCGGCCCGCCTGAGCCTGAGAAAAACTGGGCCGGCCCAAGCCGCCGCGTCGCTCTTCGTCGCGCCGGCCCGCGAGCTCGGGCGGCGCCTCAAGCTGATCCGCCGCGGCGGCGGCCGTCGCCCGGAGACTTTTGGCGAGCTGGCTCGCCTGTGGGAAATCGACGGCCCGGCCGACGCCCGGCGGGTCATGACCGAGCTCAAGCTGCGTCTGGCGGCCTTTGCAACGGCGGGCACGGTCGGCGGCGCGGCCCTCTGGGCCGCCGGGGCGCCGGAGGGCCTCCCTCTGGCGGCCGCGCCGGCCCTGTTGGGCGCGTTGACCTCGGTGTGGCGCTGGTCGCTGCTGCGCGGCCGTCGTTATCGGCCCTTGGGGGCCTGGCTGAGGGAGAAAGGCGGCCTGAGAGCCCCGGCGGCCTTTGGGAGCTTGTGCTTGAGCTGCTTTGGGCGCGGCCGGGACGACTGGCCGGCCGACGCTTGGCTGGCGACAGGCCGTCCGGAAGACGGCGAGAGGGAGGAAGGCGAGCGGGAGGAAGGCGAGAGGGCGGAAGACGGGCGGGAGGAAGACGAGAGGGCGGAAGGCGAGAGGGAGGAGAGCGAGAGGGCGGAAGGCGAGCGGGCGGAAGACGAGAGGGAGGAGGGCGAGAGGGCGGAAGGCGAGAGGGAGGAAGACGGGCGGGAGGAGGGCGAGCGGGAGGAAGACGGGCGGGCGGCCGCGGCTCTCCGGGCGCCGACCGCCGGATGGCCGCGGCGCCCGCTGGACGAGCCTGCTGAGGGTTTTTTGGCGGACCTCTGCGGGACCGCGGCGTCCCAGGCCCTTTTCGAGGCGGACCGAGATCTTTTGGACGACCAAAAAACCTTTGGGCCAACCAAGAATCTTAAAAATGCTTCATGAGCCTTATAAGCTTCTTAATCTTGTTAATTTCATAATTTAAGCCTGATATGGAGTCAAAGGAGGCTTTGTGACAGTTCAACGTTTAGCTTCGGCGACGCCGTCGGCCGGCCTGGAGGCTTGGCCGCCGGACCGCCAAGTTCCTGGCCGGCCTGCAAGCCGGCCCGACAATCCGTCTGAAGCTCGGCCTGAAGTCCGGCCTGAAAGTCGGCCTGAAAACCGGCCTGAAAGCCGGTCGGCGAGCCGGCCCGAGGGCGGCCGCCGCGGCTTCGGCGACCTTTGTCACGCCGGCCTCTGCGCCGGTCTCTACGCCGCTCTTTACGCCGCCCTTTGCAGCCGTCTCCATGGCCATCTCTACGGCCGCCTGGACAGTCGTCTCCAAGGCCGTCTCCAAGGCCGTCTTGACGGCCGTCTCCAAGGCGGCGACGGCCTGGACGGCCGGTCCGCCGGCCGTCTCCGCGCCTCGGCCCGTCA
>JAISZC010000096.1 GCA_031269485.1 Deltaproteobacteria bacterium | reverse complement strand
TCATAACGCCTATGTCCGGAAGTCGTTCGAGCAGGCGTCAGCTTTCCCGCCGCCTCCCAGCGCCGAAGCGTAGTAATGGAAACACCCAATGCTTTTGCAGCTTCGCCTATGGCAACAATGGTACCCATAATGGATATTTAGGTATGGATAGGTGTCAAGAGAACTGTTCCAACCCTTTGGTCGACAACGGCCCGCCCGCCCGCGGGGCCAGGGCCGCGGCCGCGGCCAGGCCGACGGCCTTGAAAAGGGCTTCGCACAGGTGGTGGCTGTTGCGGCCTCGGCGGCCGGTCAGGTGCAGGGTCCAGCCGGCCTTTTGGCTCAAGGCCCGGAAAAACTCCTCGACCAGGCACAGCTCGAAGCGGCCGGCGGTCGGCTGAGGCCAGCTGACCTCGAAATGCAGATAAGGCCGGCGGCCGGCGTCGAGGGCGGCCTCGGCCAAGGCCTCGTCCATGGGCGCCAGGGCCGAGCCGAAACGGCGGTGCCCGGCGAAGTCGCCCAAGCTCAGGGCCAGCGCCTCGCCCAGCGCCAGCCCGGCGTCCTCGCAGCTGTGGTGGAGGTCGATTTGCGGGTCGCCCCTCAGCGCGAGCTTGAGGCCCCAGCCGGCGTAGACGGCCAAGGTGTCGAGCATGTGCCCGAAGAAGCTCGACTCGCGGTCGAGATCGAGCTCCACCGCGCCGCCGTCGAGGGTCAGCTCAAGCCGGATGTCGGTCTCCTTGGTGCGGCGCGCGACCGCGGCCTGGCGCGGGGCCGCCGGCCGGACGTCGGAGGCGCCGGAGGCCGGCGAGGGCTTGGCGCTCAAGGCGCGTCCTCCTTGGCCTGGCGGCCGGTGGGCCTCGTCAGGGACACCAGGCCCGTGCGGGCCAAGGCCTTGATGCCGAAGGGCCCCAGGCTGGTCAAGGCCATCTCCACGGCGAGGGCCTGCCCGGCGGCCATGACGGTCAGGCTGTCCTCGCGCACGTCGGTCAGAGTCAGCCCCAGAATGTTGATGAGGTTGATCAGCTCGCCGCGCTTGGCGCCCTCGGCCGAGACGGTGACGACGGCCAGCTCCCCGGTGATCGATTCGGGGTCCATGACCTCCACGGAAATGACGTCCACCAGCTTGCGGACCTGCTTGACGATCTGATCGAGCACCGGCTCGTCGCCGGCCGCCACCAGCGTGATGCGGGTGATCTTGACGTTTTCCGTGGGCCCGGCGGCGATCGACTCGACGTTGTAGCCGCGTCTGGTGATCAGCCCCGCCACGTGCGAGAGCACGCCGGGCCGGTTCTGAACCAGAATCGAGAGCGTCTTTTTCACTGCCCGTCCTCCTCGGCGGCCTCGAAAAAGTCGGTCTGACCCATGCCGGCCGGGATCATGGGCAGGACGTTCTCCTCGCGTTCGACCACCACCTCCAGCAGCGCCGGTCCAGGGGCGTCCATCAGCTCGGCCACCGCGTCAATCGTCTCCGAGGGCTTTTCGATGCGGCGGCCCGCCAAGCCGTAGACCCGGGCCAAGGCCGCGAAGTCGGGATTGTACTCGAAAATCGTTTCCGAATAGCGCCGGCTGAAGAAAAACTGCTGCCATTGCCGCACCATGCCCAGGCAGCCGTTGTTGATGACCATGATCTTCACGGGCAGGTTGTATTGCCTGATCGTGGCCAGCTCCTGGATGTTCATCTGAAATCCGCCGTCGCCGGCGATCAGGGCCACCGGAACGCCGGGCCGGGCCAGCTGGGCGCCTATGGCCGCCGGCAGCCCGAAGCCCATGGTGCCCAAGCCGCCCGAGGACAGGAAATGCCGCGGCTTGTTGGACATGAAGCGCTGGGCGGCCCACATTTGATGCTGGCCCACGTCGGTGACCAGCACCGCCTCGCCGGCGCAGCGGTCCGACAGCGCCTTGATGGCCGCCTGCGGCTTGATGGCCCCTTGGCTGGGCGGCACGACCATGGGATGGAGGCGCTTGAGCTCGGCGAGGCGCCGGCGCCACTCGGGCCGCGGGGTCATTTTGACCTTGGCCAAGAGCATGGCCAGCACCCGCCTGAGATCGCCCACCACGGCCACGTCCACCGGCAGGCGCTTGCCGATCTCGGCCGGGTCGATGTCGACGTGGGCGATGCGGGCCATGGGCGCGAAACGGCGGACGTTGCCCACCACCCGGTCGTCGAAGCGCACCCCCAGCCCCACGATGAGATCGCTCTCGTTGATGGCCAAGTTGGCGTACTTGGCCCCGTGCATGCCCGGCAGCCCCAGCGAGAGGGGATGATCGTCGGGAAAGGTCCCCTTGGCCTGCAAAGTCGCGACCACGGCCATGTCCAGCCGCTCGGCCAGCGTCAAGATGTCCTTGGCGACGCCGGCGATGGTGGCCCCGCCGCCGAGGTAGATCACCGGCCGCTGGCTCAGGCCCAAGGCCAGGCTCAAGGTCTCCAGGGCCGCCGGATCCGGCTCGGGCGACTCGCAGTAGCCGGGAATGTCCACCGGCTTGGGCTCGCCGGCCTCGATGAGGGAGATCTGGACGTCCTTGGGGACGTCCACCAGCACCGGCCCGGGCCGGCCGCTGCCGGCCAGATGAAAGGCCTCGGCCAGCACGTCCGGCAACGTCCGGGGATCCTTGACCAGATAATTGTATTTGGTGATGGGGATGGTGATGCCGTAAATGTCGGCCTCCTGGAAGCTGTCGCTGCCCAGCGAGGTGGTGGGCACCTGGCCGGTGACGGCCACCAGGGGCACGCTGTCCATGTGGGCCGTGGCCAGGCCCGTGACCAGATTGGTGGCCCCGGGGCCGCTGGTGGCGAAGACCACGCCGACGCGCCCCGAGGCGCGGGCGTAGCCGTCGGCGGCGTGGATGGCCCCCTGCTCGTGACGGGTCAGCACGTGCCGCAGGCCTGAGCCGTAGAGGGCGTCGTAGAGAGGAATGACCGCGCCGCCGGGGTAGCCGAAGACGTATTCCACGCCGGCCTTTTTCATGAACTCGACGATGGTCTTGGAGCCGTCGAGCTTGGCCGGCGCGGCCGGCTTGGGGGCTTGGGGCCGGGCGGCTTTTGGCTTGGCGTCCTGGCGCGGCCTGGCGTCTTGGGATGGCCTGGCGTCTTGGGACGGCTTGGCGGCCTGGGTTTTTTTGGAAGCCGGAGTCGGCTTGTTCTTGACTGGCATCTGGCCGAGCCTTGGCGGAGAGTTCCGCGGCTGGCCGCCCGACGGGCGGCGCAGGTAAAAAAAGTCCGCTCCCTGAGGACGGGGCGGTCTGAAAATGCCCAAGAAGCGGCTGGTCGGGAGCGAGAGGCGGCCGCTTGTCGGGACGGCCAGATTCTACCTAAAATCCTCGCTCAAGTCCAGTTTTTCGGGGCGAAAATCAGGCTTTGAATTTTGGCGACGGCGTCCCCAGCCGTCGATCGGGGCAATTGGCCGCCGGCGCGGCCCCGGGCCGCCTTTGGGGGCCGTCTTCGGGCCTCGGCGCGGCCGGCCCGTTCCGTCAGGGCCCGTCGAGCCGCGTTCGGTCGAAAGCCCGGAAACTCCCGGCCTCGCCGAACCCCAAGGCGGTCCGGCTCCGCCGAGCCGAACGGCGCGACCAAGCGTCCCGGCCGCCGGCCCGACGCGGTTCCCTGCCGACGCGAAGCCGAACTGTCCGCCGGCCGCCGAACGTGGCGGCCGTGGCCGCGCCTACGGAAATGGCGGAACCGCTCTGGTGAAGGCCCTTTTTTGATGTTTGTGGGATTAGTTGGATCGTCAGGCAGGGCATGACGTTCTTGCGCCACAATCAATCAATCAAGTCTGGGCGTCGTGCAAAAAACCCATTTTTAGCTTGACGGCTAAAACAGCGCCTTGACAATAGGCGTCAAAATTTGAGGATTTTGGCCCTGGCCGAGGTTTTTGCGCCTCGATCAAGTCTGGCGAGTCAACGCCCTTTCAAAGCAAGACCGGTCGCGCGGTCCGGCTTCAATCTTTTTGGCCCGGACGGCGGCCGGGCCAAAAAAAAGGTCGTCAGGCCTCGCGTCGGAATTCCAGGGCCTGCTTGAGGGTGCCGTTGTCGACGTATTCAAGATCCATGCCCATCGGCAGCCCGCGGGCCAGACGAGTCACCCGCAGGCCGCGCTCCTTGAGGCGCTGGCCGAGATATACGCAGGTCGACTCGGCCTCGGGCGAACCGCCGGTGGCCAACAGCACTTCCCGCACGGGGCGTTCTTGGGCCTCGGCCTGTTGCAGCCGCTCGAAGAGGTCGCGGATGTGCAGCTCGCCGGGCCCGACGCCGGACAAGGGGCTCAAGACCCCGCCGAGCACGTGATAAAGGCCGTTGAAAAGCCCGGAGCCCTCGATGGACAGCAGGTCCGCCGGCGTCTCGACCACGCAGATGAGCTCGTGGTCGCGCGACGGATCGGCGCACATGGGACACGGGTCGGTCTGGGCGTAGTTGTGGCAGGTGGAGCAGAAGCCGATTTCCTCTTTGATGGCGACGAGGGCTTGGGCCAAAGCCCGAACCTCCTCCTCGTCGCGGTTGAGGAAGTGGAGGGCCAGGCGGGTGGCGCTTTTGGGCCCCAGCCCGGGGAGCTTGCCGAGGCGCTCAATGAGGTTGACGAGCTGCGGCGGATGCTTGTCGGCCATCTGGGCCGTCCTCCTAAAAAAACGCGGTCGAAGAGGCGAACGCGGAACGCAATCCGGGCGGGGCCGCGCGTCTTCGGCTCAGGACGGAGGCCGGACTGAAGGCGAGGCCGCTTTGCAAACGCCCACATTTTACCTGAAGGGTTCGGGCGAAGTCCAGCGCCGGACGAAGCCGAACCGACGGAAGCTCCTCACCTCAGGGGCCGGCCGCCCGTCAGTCGGCGGGGGTGCCAGCACATGGGCTCTTTGAGCCAACGGTTGCGCAGCTCATATTCGGCCCGCACCAGGCGGCCGGGCGGCCCGAAGAGCTTCCAGGCCTGGCCGGGCGAACTGTGCAGATGGACTTCGATCCCGTCTTCGAGCCTGAAGGATGTTTGGCAGGTGTCGGAATCGCAGACGCCGGCGCCAAGATACAAGCCTTCCAAAAAGCCTTGGTCGAGGGTCTTGGCCGGGCAGACGTCCCGCCAGCCGGATGGCCGGACCGGCTGATCGCCGATGACGCGGACGTCGACGACCACGTCGTCGACTTGGCAAATGACTCCGAAGCCTCCGGCGGTCGGGGCCCAGCGCTGCTGCACCTCGAAGGACGCCTGGACGCGGGCGCCCGGCCGGCCCGGACCGGCCGGAAGAACGTCGGCCAGCCGCATCATGACTTGGCTGCCGTCGTCGAGCCTGAGATCGATCATGTCGCCTTGGGGCCAGCGGTCCACGCCCAGCTGGACGGCCTCAAAGGCGCCGCCGGGCCAGCGGCGGTCTGGGCAAAAGGCGGCCGCGTCGGAGGCGGCCAGAGGCGACGCGGCCAGGGCGGACGCAGCCAAGGCCGCCGCCGCGGCCCAACGCCGAAAAGAGGACAGGCCGGGCTTTGGTCGCCGGCGACTCCGGAGGTTCAACCAGAGGGCAACAAAAGCGTGTAAATTATATATAAAGAATCTCATAATAATTATTTATAAAGCATATTCTAAATCAATAAAGTATTAATGTGCGGTCATGGCATGTCTTAAATGTAGCTCATCGGACTTGAATTGTCAAGGAGCAGTGGCGCCGCCGCGAGCGCCGGGCCGCTGGTCATGAAGCCGGCGGCTTGGCGGCCTGGCGACTTGGCGGCTTGGCGGCCTGGCGACTTGGCGGCTTGGCGGTCTGGCTGGCTTGGCGGCTTGGCGGCCTGACGGCCTGGCGGCCTGGCGGCCTGGCGGCCTGGCGACTTGGCGGCTTG
>JAISZC010000024.1 GCA_031269485.1 Deltaproteobacteria bacterium | reverse complement strand
CAGACCCTGGCCGAGGCCGAGGAGCACGTGCTGGGCGCGTTGCGGCTTCAGTTCGGCGCCAAATCGGCCGGCTTCGGCGGTTCGGCCACCTTGGCCGCGTCCAATCTGACGGCCAGGCTCAAGGCCTTGCCGGACTTTGAGGTCATAGACCGCAACGATCCGGCCCTGTCGCCTCCGGAGCGGCAGGAGCTCAGCCGACGCACGCTGCTGACGGATTTGTTCGTGTGCTCGGTCAACGCTCTGACGGTCGACGGAGAGCTGGTGAACATCGACAAATTCGGCAACCGAGTCGCCGCCTTGTCTTTTGGGCCGAAAAACGTGGCCGTCTTGGTCGGACGCAACAAAATCGTCGACAACCTGCCGGCGGCGCTGGCTCGGGCCAAAAACCAGGCCGCCGCCCTCAACGCCCTGAGGCTTGGCATGAACACTCCCTGCGCGAAAACTTTCGCCTGCCATGACTGCCGAGGCGCCGAGCGCCTCTGCGGCGTGACCGTCGTCACTCACCGGTCGTGCCCTGACGGGCGCATACACGTGCTTTTGATCAACCAGGACTTGGGCTTCTGATCAGGAGGGCGGCGCATGACCGGACACGCCATGGCCAGCGCCGCCTGCTTCGACCACCAACATTTGATCGTTTTGGACTCGGCCGCCCACCTGGCCGGGGAGCTGATTTCCGAGGCCTACGGCTTGAATTTTTACGATTTTCGGCAATGGCCAGTGGACGTCCGGCATTATCCGCAGCTCTCCGAAGCCGAAAAACGCACCGACGTCTTGGCTCAGCTTTTTCGATACGCCAGAGGGGGGCCTGATGCGTCAGGCGGTCGCTCGGACTATTGGCGCGTGTGCCTCTACGATCCGGCCATCTTGGCCGCAGTCAACCGTGAGTCGGTAGGACTCTATCCGCTTTTGTGCTACGTGCTGACCCATGAATTTCTTCACGTGGCCCGATTCGCCCGCTTCATTGAGCTTTTCAGCCTCGATCCCGCTCAACGAGCCCACGAAGAAGCGGCGGTTCACCAGGAAACCGAAAAATTACTGGCAAAAGTCGTCGTGCCGGGTCTCCCGGCCATTTTAAAACTCTATCAAAACAATCTTTTAAGCATCGACGAGACCTTAGAACAATAAGTCAAATAACAACGGGACTATGGCCTTTAGTCTCGACTATTTTTTTCTTAATAAGAGAGAGAGAATTAAAATGAAACTTGCAGCCAAAATTATTTTAGGATATGTTTTTATTTGTTTTATTTTTATAATTATTAGTGCAATTTCTATAGTTGAAATTAATAAAATCAGCAAGAATACGACCAGTTTGCGAGATGAAATCATGCCTGGCAATGACCTGATTGCCGCCCTTCAGTTAACTGTAACATTAGAGGCTCTCAATGTCACAGAATACAGTTATAATACAAAAGAAGAAACTTGGCAGGCAGCTCAAGCTTTAACTAAAGCAGGCAACCAACATTTAGCGGATTTCGATACATTATTAAACAAAGGAATTGCAGCTAGAAATCCTAATATCATAAATTTAAAAAGAAATGCCGAAGATCAGTACGATAAATATCATGAAATTTCATTTTTGGTCCCAAAATATAATCAAACAGTAATCAATAATCGGGGAGAGGCGATTAAAGCTTATCAAGTGCTTATAGAAAATGTTGATCTTTATATTGATAATCAAACCACCGTTGTAAGAGAACAATTGACCTCCGCCGTCGCGGAGGAGCCGCCAGCTCCGGCCGCCGTTCAACCTGAGTCTCCGCCAGCTCCGGCCGCCGTTCAACCTGAGTCTCCGCCAGCCCCGGCCGCCGTTCAGCCTGAGTCTCCGCCAGCCCCGGCCGCCGTTCAACCTGAGTCTCCGCCAGCCCCGGCCGTTGTCCAGCCTGAGTCTCCGCTAGCTTACGGCGACTTCGAGACGGTCGCGAACCCGGACTCAGATTGGTCCTTCGCCTCAACTCGTTCGGCCGACATCCCCGGCCCAGACTCGGCCTCCACCGCCTTGACGCCGACTTACAGCCAGACGCCTGAGCTGACCGCAGTTCCTGAGCCCGTCGCCCTGTCGCCCGAAGTTCCGGCGGTCGTCGCCCCGGCGCCTGAAGCTCCGGCGGTCGTCGCCCAGGCGCCTGAAGCTCCGGCGCCAGAAGCCGCCATGGCCGCGGGACGCGCGGCGGAGATCGCCAAGCAACGCGGCGTGACCGCCGACGTAAGCTTCGATCTGCTTCTGCGCGGCATAGACATCCAGGCGGACGGCGCGCAAATGTACATCCAGATGCTCAGGGGCCTTTATTACCAAGACGTGGAGCATTTCACGCTGTCGGTGACCGCCGCCCAAAACGCGGTGACCAAATCCAAGCAACTTCTCAACGACACCGTTTTGCCCGTCAACCGCGATACTGCCGCAAAAATCGTCTCCGCCGCCGAGTCGTGCCTGAAAGCCATCTCCATTTTGCGCGACACCTTCGCGGCCTCCACCGAGTCCTCAGCCAAGCGCGTCGTTCAACGCGCCTCCCTGCTCAAAAACGTCGACGACCTCAGCCGGGCGATGACCGACATGACCAACGATTTCGCGGCGGACGCCAACGCATCTCTGGGCACGGCCCTGTACGTGCAGATCATCGGCGTGGCCGCGGCTCTGCTCATCAGCCTGGCGCTGGGCTTTCTGCTCACCCGCAGCATCACCGCGCCAATCAACCGTATCATCGCCACGCTGGCCGACGGCGCCCGGGAAGTTGACAGCGCCTCCGCCGAGCTGTCTTCGGCCTCCAACTCGCTGGCCGAAGGCGCCACCGAGAACGCCGCCTCCCTGGAACAAACCAGCGCGGCTCTCGAAGAACTTTCATCGATGACCAAGCGCAACTCCGACAACGCCGAAGAGTGCAACTCCCTTATGAGCCAGGCCGCCGTCGTGGTCAACAAGGCCGAGACCTCCATGGGCGGCGTCACCGTGGCCATGGAGCAAATCGCCTCGTCGGGCAACGAGATCGGCAAGATCATCAAGACCATCGACGAGATCGCCTTCCAGACCAATCTTTTGGCCCTTAACGCGGCGGTCGAGGCCGCCCGGGCCGGGGAGGCCGGGGCCGGCTTCGCGGTGGTGGCCGACGAGGTCCGCAACCTGGCCATCCGCTCGGCCGACGCGGCCAAGAACACCGCCGACCTCATCGCGGCCACCATCTCCAACATCAGCTCCGGCTCGGAGATGGTCAACTCGACCTCCGAAACCTTCCATGAGGTCGCCAATTTGGCGGCCAAGGTCAGCCAGCTGGTGGCCGACGTCGCCGAGGCCTCCAAAGAGCAATCCCAAGGCATCTACCAAATCACCACGGCCATGACCCAAATGGACAAGGTTACCCAGTCCAACGCCGCCTCGGCCGAAGAGTCGGCCAGCGCGGCCAGCCAACTGTCGCTTCAAGCCTCCAACCTCATGGGGGCCGTGGATGAAGTTACGACCATCGTCAACGGGCGCGGGGCGGCGGGCGGCGTCGCAGCCGCCCGCCGGCCGGTCCGTCGGCCAGAAGCCCGCCGCCCGGTCAAACCCAGACAAGCCATCCCAGCGCCGGTCGCCAAAAAGTCCGCGACCGAAGCCTTGCCCATGAACGACGACGAATTCGATTTTTAGGCCACTCACGGTGGCGGAGCGACGCTCCGCCACCCTCTACTAAGCGCTCTCTCTGGACGCTCGTCTGATCGCCGAGTGGAATTGAGTGCGGCGCCAGGTGGCGCGAGGCCGCCAGACGCTTGACAACGGACGGCCCTTTTTGAGACAATGGGGGTTGCAGTTTTGAGACAATGGGGCTTGCAGTCAGGCACCGGCGCAGGCGTCTTGGCCGGCCAAACTGTCATTCCAAAGCAAAAATGTCCGGTTTTTGGCCACAGCGAAAATGTCCAAAGCAACCAGTGGGGTCATGGTGGCAAGGGATAGCATCCTCCCCCAGCTTCGACCGGCGGCTAGCCGCCGGTCGAAGCTGGGGCCGTTTTTGCTTGGCCAGTTGCGGTTGATTTATGCCAAAAAAAAAGATGATTAGTCAATCATAATTTAATTTCATTAGCTATAAAATATCTACAGTAGCTCAACGGTTACTTTCTTCCGCCTCAAATTGCCGTCCTCGGCGCGAGGGACAATCTGGAAATTCCGCGTGTTGAGCGAAATGGCGAGGTCGTTGTACACGGTCCGGACCTCCTGCTCGCAGAGGAGGCCGTCGAGGTTGAAGCCTTGGCCTGCGGCGAGCGGGCGAAGTTGATGTCGGCGTTCACTTCCTTCGGCTGACTTGCCGCGGGGTGATGTTCAACATCTCGGCGGCGGTGATCTGCGGCAAAGCGCCGGCATTTTGACCCTGTCATTGTCCCTGGAATCAGGCAGTTGGCTGCCTTTCGACTGTGCGTTCATGGACGCGTCCTTTCTGGGCCAGGTCGGGTGACCGCCCA
>JAISZC010000234.1 GCA_031269485.1 Deltaproteobacteria bacterium | reverse complement strand
GGCTTGAGGCCTTGGCTTGAGGCCTTGGCTTGAGGCCTTGACTTGATGCCTTGGCTTGAAAGCTTGGCTTGAAAGCTTGGCTCGAAAGCTTGGCTCGAAGCCTTGGCTTGAGGCCTTGGCTTGAAAGCTTGGCTCGAAAGCTTGGCTTGAGGCCTTGGCTTGAGGCCTTGGCTTGAAAGCTTGACTTGAGGCCTTGGCTTGAAAGCTTGGCTCGAAGCTTTGGCTCGAGGCCTTGGCTTGAAAGCTTGGCTCGAAGCTTTGGCTTGAGGCCTTGGCTTGAGGCCTTGGCTTGAAAGCTTGGCTTGAAAGCTTGGCTTGAGGCCTTGGCTTGAAAGCTTGGCTCGAGGCCTTGGCTTGAAAGCTTGGCTCGAGGCCTTGGCTTGAGGCCTTGGCTTGAGGCCTTGGCTTGAAAGCTTGGCTTGAGGCCTTGGCTTGAAAGCTTGGCTTGAGGCCTTGGCTTGGAGTCCCGGTCGCCGTAGACCGCCACGCCGATGACGACGAACGTCCGGAGTTCAAGCTGCTCGACGGACCGTGTGGACGCCGCCGGGCCAAACGTGATAAAATCGTCGTGCCGCGCCGCAGTCAATTCGGTCGCCCGGCGTCGTCTCGCTCAACCTGGCGAAGAAGCGGACCGACGGACGATGAGTCAGCCGGCCGGCCGAGCGGCGCGACCGTATCACGCTGCTCGGATGACGCCGGCCCGAGCGAACGCCCCAGGGCCAGGGAGCATTCAAGGTTCCCTCCAACGCCGCCTTTTGACGCCATGTTCGCAGCCGTTCGCCAGCCGCCTTGTTGAGGGACCGAAGCAGCTCGCCGCTTTCCGAGTCGCCGAGGTAGGCCAAGCCCTTTGGCCCTGCCGAACATATGTTCCGTTCCAGGCCAACTGGGCTCCGGCTGAAGACCTCGACCCGCCGCGGACAAGCGCGGAACCGCGAGAAACGGAGCGGGTCGCGCGCCGGCGTTCAACATTCCCGAGGCGAGACGCCCGTGGCTCGCCCCTTGCGGATTTTATCCATTGATGATCGGACGCCTAGCTGGACCATCACGTTTTTGTCCTTCACGACAAAACTCAAGTCAAAGGCAAAATCAGCCATTTTTTGACGTCTGCTATTGTCACAGAATTATTTAGGCCGTCAAGCTTAAAAGAGGTGCTTGCATATTGATCAGTCTTAATATAAAGCTAAATTTCTGTCTCCGGCTCGATGCCGAACTGTCGGCAATCAGCTTTCGACGGCCAGGAGGGACCACATGTCTGAATTTTGTCCGTCGTCGGACCGGACCCGCCTAACCGGCGAAGCCGGCCGGCCGCGGAAGAGCTTAGGCCGCCAAGCGAAACATATGTTAATCTTGTGGGCCGTCGGATTGGCCGTCCTGCCGCTTTTCGGCTGCTCGTCCGAAAGCGCCCCCGAGGCCGGGCCGGTCAAGGCCCCGGCCGGCCAAATCACGGTCGTCCTCGTGCCGAAAGTCACCGGCAACGCCTTTTTCGAGTCGGCCAACCAAGGCGCCCAAGACTACGCGGCCAAGCACGGCTTCTTGGTGGACTACCGCGGGAGCCCCGTGGCCAGCGCCGCCGCTCAGGTGACCATCATCGATCAGGCCGTCAAGGACGGCGTCAAGGCTCTGGCCATCTCCTCGGTGGACTCCGAGGCCTTGAACGAGCCGCTGAAGAAGGCCATGGCCGCAGGCGTGAAGGTGACCACCTGGGACTCCGACGTTTCTCCCCAAAGCCGCCAGCTCATGGTCTCGCAAGGCACGCCGACCCAGTGGGCGGGATGCTCGTCGAAATGGCCTCCAAGAGCCTGCTCAAGCGCGGCAAGGATCCGACCGCCGCGCCCATCAAATACGCCTGGCATTATTCGCAGTCCTCGACGTCCGATCAAAACTCGTGGCGGGAGGCCGGCGAGGCCTACATCCGGGAGGCCTACCCCAACTGGACGAACGTCAAGCCCGAAAACTACTACAGCCGCCAGGATCCGCAGCTGGCCCTGGCCATGGGCCGGAAGGTGCTGGCCGAGCACCCGGACATCGACGTCGTCATCTGCAACGACTCCACTTCGCTGCCCGGCCAGGCCCAAGCCCTCCAAGAGGCCGGCCTGACGGCCCAGGACGTGACCGTCACCGGCTTCGCGACCCCCAAGGCCATGCGGGAGTTCGCCAAGGCCGGCGTGATCGACCGCTGGGGCTTGTGGGATTGCCAGCTGCAAGCCGCTTTGGTGTGCCACCTCGCCTATCGGCTGGCTTCCGGCGAGACCATCAAGGTCGGACAGGTCTTCCATGCCCCCGACATCGGCCTGGTGGAGGTCATGCCCAACACCGTGCTCGATCCTCAGGCCTGGTCGTCTCCGAACTCAGGCGTGGTCCTCTTGCCCCGCCGGCTGGAGTTTACGGCCAAAAACGTCGACAATTATGATTATTAATCGCCGAGTTAAAACATTAAAATATAAAATATAGACTAATACCAATATTAGCATATTTTATAATAATTAACCTGCAATTGTTTGACATATTTTTAAGTGATAAGTTAAGCAATTCAATTGGTATTTTTTCGTCTTTCTTGACCCGCGCCGGCGGCGGTCCGACCCTCCTCCCGGCGCGGACCGCCCTGAAAGGACCGAGTGCCGACTCCAAGCACCCAACCGAGCCCTCACCGCCGTAGACCGAGCCCGCCGACGGCCCGACGAAAAGCCAAGCTCGCGCTCCGGCCGGCGGCTTGGCTGCTCGTCTTGCTCGTCGCCGCCTGCAACTCCGCGCCGTCGACAGGGCTGAAAGACGGCTATTTCACGGCCATGGCTCAGGGCCTCGACGACAAAGGCTGGCAGGAGTTTTTGACGATCTCCGTGACCAACGGCGAGATAACCACGGCGGAGTTCAACGCCCGCAACGTCAGCGGCCTGCTGCGCAGCTGGGATCCGGTCCTGCAGCGCCACACCCACCGGACCCACGGCGTCAACGCCAACGCCTGGCAGCGGCTTTACGCCAACTCGCTGGTCGCGGTGCAAAAGCCCGACTTGATCGAGCCCATGCCCGGCGGCCGACGGCTCCACGCCGTCTTCGTGGCCCTGGCTCAAGCGGCCGTGGACAACAGCCGCCTTGGCCGCGAAGAGGTCGCCCTGGTGGAGTTGCCGCCCAACCAATTCCCCAACGAGCTCTGACCTTTTGGCCCAAACCAGGTCAGAGCCAAAAGCGTCAAGCTTTGACGTCTATTATCAAGGGATCATTTTTATCTTAATTATTTCATAATAAATCTTTAAAAACATTAAAAACGATATAAAGAAATAAAGAAAGAAATAAAGAAATAACAAAATAAAAAACTTTATCGTCATTTTAGGAGAATATATTTAAAATTTTGATATTAAATTATTTAATGTTAGTTTTAATCTGACACTCTACATAATGCAGTCTTGTCCTTCCTTTATAGTTCAAAATGCAACGTCTCCAAATCGTCGTTAATTTGTTTATGACTATTAGTTTTTATTTCTTAGCTCATTATAATTTAGTCAGCGGCCGAATATGGCCACGAATTATCGAGGTTGACAAGTGACGGACGCTCCCCCGCGTCGCAGCATCGCCAGCAGACTCTTATTGACGACCCTAAAACTAGTGGTCGTGCTAACTTTCGGCCTAGTATTTTTCATGGTTTATTACATGAATTCCATGGCCGAAAAGATTTTATTGAGCGTCCTCAAGCCCGTAGCCCGCACCGCCGCGCAAAGCGTGGAGGCTAACCTGCACGCCATGGCCGATCGCTTTTACGCCATGCGCGACAATTCGGCCATCGGCGAGACCGAGGCCATCAAACAGGCCATGGCATCGACGGAGCTTGTCTGGCTGGGGGTTTACAGCGAACGGGGCGGGCTTATCTCCGGCAGCGCGGGCAGCCCGATGCGCCTGACGCGGCGCAAGCTCATGGGGTTGTTGGAGGCCACCAACAATTTGGTCATCGACGACGCCGCCGTCGGCAGCGCCGGGCTTGAGATCGCCATGGGCGTTCCCCTGCCGGACCGGGAAGGCTCGGTTCGCCGCTACCTCATCGGCAGCTACGTCTACGACCTGCTGGGGGAGGTCGTCGGCGACATCTCCGTCGGCGGCGGCGGCATGGCCTTCATCGTCAACGACGAAGGCGACGTCGTCGCCAACCTGACTCTGGGCCCGGTTTACAGCCGCCAGGCTCTGGCGGACATGCTGGGCCCCACCCCGGCCGTCCAAGGGCTGGTGGCGCGCATGATCGAAGGCCGCATAGGCGCCGAGCCCTTGCAGACCTCCGCCGGCCCCGCCTTCGTGAGCTACTCGCCCATCCGCGGCACCCGCTGGGCCTTGGGAGTCACGGCCAGCCGGGCCGATTTCATGTCCCAGGCCCGGCAGGCCGGATCGGCGGTCCTGCTGATCACCGTCACGGCGGTGCTGATCTTCTCGTTCATCTTCAAGGAAGTTCTCAACTGGCTGATCCTCAACCCTTTGTCGCGCATCAGCCAAAACGCGGACCGTCTGGCCCGGGGACAATTCGACGAGCAGATCGACGCGGAGCTCGCCGACCGCCCCGACGAGATAGGCAGCCTCAGCCGCACGTTCAGCGACATGAGCCGCACCGTCAAAAACGTGCTCGACGAAGTCGGCCGGCTGACCTTGGTCGCCGGCGGGGGCCGGCTCAAGGAACGGGCCGACCCGGCGGCACATCAGGGCGACTACAATCGCATCGTGACGTCCTTCAACGCCACCATGGACGTGATCTGCTCGCATTTCGACGCCCTTCCGGACGCCCTGGCCTTCTTCGGCCACGACCAGCGGCCCATCTACGCCAACAAGGCCATGGAGGATCTGCTGCAGTCTCTGGGGCTGTCCGTCGGCCTGACGGATCTGCTGGGCCGGCTGGCCGGCTCCGGCGATCCGGCCCAATTGCCTCGCCAGGCCGCCGCCCTGCTGGGCCCTTCGGGTCAAAGCGGCGAGGTTCACCGCGCGGAGATCACCCTCGCGGCCCCCGACCAGCAGCCCGACAACTTCACGCTGACCCTCAAGCGCCTGGCCGTGCAGACCAAGCCGGACGCGGAGCGCGAAGCCTGCTTCATGCTGATCCTCAACAACGTCACCGCCCTGTCCCGCGCCCTGGAGGCGGCCCAGGCGGCCAACAAGGCCAAGAGCGAATTTTTGGCCAACATGAGCCACGAAATCCGCACGCCCATGAACGCCGTCATCGGCCTGACTCACCTGCTGCTCCAAACCAGCCTCGACCCTCAGCAGACCGAATACGCCGACAACGCCAACCGCAGCGCCCAAGCCCTGCTGGGCGTCATCAACGACATTTTGGACTTCTCCAAAGTCGAGGCCGGCAAGCTGACGCTGGAGAAAATTCCCTTCCAACTGTCCAAGACCATTGGCGACGTGGCCATCATGTTCCAAGAGCAAAGCCGCCGCACGGGCCTGGCGCTGCGCTTCGAAATCGAGCCCGGCCTGCCGGACGCGTTGCTGGGCGATCCGCTGCGCCTGAGCCAGGTCTTCATCAACATTGTCGGCAACGCCTTCAAATTCACCAAAGAAGGCGCCATCACCGTCATGATCAAGCTGCTGAGCCGCGCCGAGGACCAGTGCCGCCTGCAATTCTCGGTCCGGGACACCGGCATCGGCATGTCCCCCGAGCAGACCGCCCGGCTTTTCAAGGCCTTCACCCAGGCCGACGCCTCCACCACCCGCCGCTACGGCGGCACGGGCCTGGGGTTGGCGATCACCAAGAGCTTGGTGGAGATGATGGGCGGCGTCGTCTCCCTGGCGAGCCAGCTCGACGAAGGCACCACGGTGACCTTCACCACGCTCTTCGAGCTGGACCCTCAAGCCGCCCAGTCCGACGCGCGGCTGGAATTTGGCGGCGGCGGAAGGTCCGAGGACGAGGAAGAAGAAGAGGAAGAGGAAGAGGAGGCGGCCGAAGCGGAGGGGCCCCCGAAGCCGGGCGAGCCGGGCCTAGGCGGAGAAACGCGCGGCGGCCACGACGGCCCGACTGGCGGCAAAAAGGCGGCTCGAAGCCGGACCGCCCAAACGGCCCCGAAGGCCAAAGGCGCCCGCCTGAAGATCGACCCCGTGCCCGAGTTCGAGGGCCGGCGGGTTTTGCTGGTGGAGGACAACGACGTCAACGTCTTGGTGGCCAAGTCGCTGATGACCAAGATGGGGCTCGAAGTCACGGTGGCCGGCAACGGCCAGGCGGCTCTCGACCAGCTGGCCGAGGCCTCCAAAAAAAGCCTGGGGCCGCCTTTTGACGTGGTGCTGATGGATCTCCAAATGCCGGTCATGGACGGCTTGGAGGCCACCAAGCGCATCAGGGCCATGCCCGAGTATCAGGGCTTGACCATCGTGGCCATGACCGCCCACGCCTTCAGCGAGGAACGGGAAAGATGCCTCGCCGCCGGCATGAACGGCCACCTGTCCAAGCCGATCGACGTCGCCGTGCTGACCGACACCCTCAAAAGCTTTCTGGCGCCTGCCCCCGCCGACGACGCCCGGAACTGAGCCCGCGGTTCGGCGGCGGCCGGCGCCAGCAGGGCCTCCAAGACCGCCGGTCATCGCCCCCTGTCCGGCCTAGCCCGCTCGCGCCTTCGGGCCGCGCTCTCGCGCGGCCCGCCCTCCTCGAACGCGGGGCCGACGAACCGAAAGCGACGCCAAGCCGTCAAATCCCAAGCCCGACAGCCTGGAGCCCGTGAAAGCCGCGGACGCCTTCTCGAGCAATTTG
This sequence comes from Deltaproteobacteria bacterium, assembly GCA_031269485.1. Taxonomy (GTDB): domain Bacteria; phylum Desulfobacterota; class Desulfarculia; order Adiutricales; family Adiutricaceae; genus JAISZC01. Next base: position 1,188 of record JAISZC010000234.1, on the reverse strand, counting down.
ACTGCCTCCTGAGGAGCGCGCCAGACGCGCGGCCAGAAGCGCCACGTTAAATGTCACGCCTGCTTAATATTTGTATGGAGTTTTAGGGATAATTGGAGCCAGGGCATGGTCTCGCCGTCCTAGGGCTCTCAAGAGCCGGCGGCCCCGTGTTTATGCCTCCAGACGACGAAGGCCGGACAAGCGGCTCTATTTTAGCTTAAAAAAATTTTATCAATTATTGAGGTTGCTTAATCAAAAAGCGAGGCCAATTGTAGTCTGCAATATAGCATTTTTTGAGGACAACAATTTTTGTCGCGCCGACTGCAAGGGCCTGGCCGAACGCCAAAACAATCACTCGAAGCGCCGACTGCAATTCAGAGCCAGATTGACGAGCTCGTCGAGACACTCCGCAAAGCTCAGGCCGGCCGCGGCCGCGGCCTTGGGCAGGAGACTGTTGGCGGTCAAGCCGGGCAGCGTGTTGGTCTCCAAGAGACGAAATTCGCCGGCGCCGTCCAAGATGAAGTCGGTCCTCGACAAGCCGCGACAGCCCAAGCCCCGATGAGCGGCGACGGCCAGCTCGGATATCCGGGCCGTCTGAACGTCCTCCAAAGACGCCGGGCAAATCTCCTGCGCTTGTCCGGGTTCGTATTTGGCTTGGTAATCGAAGAAAACATGGCCAGGGGCCGGCACGATCTCGATAGGCGGCAACGCCTGCGGCCGGCGGTTGCCCAAAACGGCCACGGTGAACTCGCGGCCTTGGACGTGGCGCTCGACGAGGGCCGTCGGGTGAAGCCGCCAAGCCTCCATCAGCGCCTCGGCCGCCGCCTCGACCGTGGCGGCGATGGTCAAGCCCACTGAAGAGCCTTGATTGAGAGGCTTGACGACCAGCGGCAGACCCAGCGCCGCGGCGGCGCGGGCCGCCGCGGCCTGAGGCGCCTCGCCGGCTTGGCTGACAAGGTCCTCGACGACCGGCAGGCCCAAAGTCCGATATACGGCCTTGGTCGCGGCTTTGTCCATGCACTGCGCCGAGGCCAAGACGCCGCTGCCGACGTACGGCAGACCCGCGAGCTCCAGCAGGCCCTGGACGGTTCCGTCCTCGCCCAAGGGGCCGTGGAGAGCCGGAAAGGCCAAATCGAAGCGGTCGGCCTGCCGGACCAGTTCAGGCAAATCGACGGCCGGGTCGAAGACGGCGACCTCGTAACGCTCCGG
>JAISZC010000179.1 GCA_031269485.1 Deltaproteobacteria bacterium | reverse complement strand
CGGCGTTTCGAGCCGGCGAAACCCCGCCAAGCCGACCTGACGGTCAGGCCGACGTCGGGCTGTCGGCGATCGCCGGCCGGCTTTGGACCAGAAAGGCCGCCAAAACGACGACGTCCCGCCGATCTGAGATCCGGCGGTCAGTGGGCTTTGACCAACAGCCAGCTCGACAAGGCGCCGAAAAAAACCTAGAGCTTCCCGACGACTACGACCTTGAAGGCCGGCGGCCAGCGTCGGGCCGCGCAGCCCGGGAAACTGGCGTCCCCCAGCCGCGCCGACCGACCGGTCGGTCGGTCCGGCGTTTCGCGCCGGCTAAACCCCGCCAGGCCGGCCCGACGGTCAGGCCGGCGTCGGGCTGTCGGCGATCGCCGGCCGGCTTTGGACCAGAAAGGCCGCCAAAACGACGACGCTCCCGCCGATCAGGGATCTGGAGGTCATGGGGTCGTTGAAGAGCAGCCAGCTCGACAAGGTCCCGAAAAAAACCTCGAGCGTCCCGACGACGCCGACCTTGAAGGCCGGCAGCCAGCGCAGGGCCGCATACCCCAGCAGCTGGCCCAGCGACCCGACCACGCCGGCGGCGGCCACCACGGCCGCCTCCCGGACGGAGTCTATCGCCAGACCCGAACCGAAGAGCCGGGCCAACGGCAGCGCCAAAAGGGCCATGCACATGCTGTAAAAAAATATCGGCTCCAGACCGGCGTTGTCGCGGCCCAGCCTGGCGGTCAGCACGTACCCCAGGCTGTAGCACATGGCGCCGGCAACGCCGATGAGGTGCCCCAGCTTGAGCTCCAAGCCGGCCGCCCGGTCGGGCCACAAAAGGAGCGCCCCGCCAAGAAAGGCCAGGCCCACGACGCCGACGTCGCGGACGGCCACGCGATCGCCGTTGAGCAGGGCCGAAAAAAGCAGAGCCATGGCCGGGTAGAGGTAAAGAACGACGATGGCCTGATACAATGGCACCAAGGTGATGGCCGTGATGGTCAAGGCCGTGGAAAAGCAGCCCGTCAGGCCCACGAGCGACAAAAGCCCCGTCCGTCGCCCCCAGAGCCTCCGGCCCAGCAACGCGCCGGCCAAGCCGGCCAGCAACGCGCCGATGCAGCCGCGCACGAACATGATGCCCCAAACCGTCGCGTGCTCCGAAATGTAGCGCAGGCAAACGTTGAAGGCCGAAAAGGCCAGCGGCGAAGCCGCGGCCATAATCAATCCCTTGTTGAAGCTCATGGCTCTTGACCTGAAAGGAGGCCGGACCAAGGCCGGCGTTCTTATGAAGTGACCGGCGTTCGCGACATGAACAAGCCTGAAAAAACCCGCGCGCCCCGACCCGGTCCGTCGGGGCGAGATGGGCGGCGTCGTCAAAGGCGCAGGCCGCCTCTGAAGCTCAGCTGCTTGGAAAGTTGGCTGGCGGCCTTGACGAGCTTGGCCGGCACGTCCTTCATGGTCTTGAGCCGGCTGGCGGGCCCGGAGACGCTCAAGGCGTAGGAGGGAAAGCCGTTGAGATCGAAGATGGGCGCGGCGACGCAGTACAAGTGAAGCGAAAGCTCCTCGTCGTCGACGGCGTAGCCTTGCCTGCGGATCTTGGCCAGCTCGTTTTCGAGCTGGCCGCGGTTGACGATGGTGCGGGGCGTCAAGGCCTTGAGCTCCAGCGAGTCCAGCAAACCCGTCAGCTCCGCGGCCGGCCAATAGGCGATCATGGCCTTCCCCAAGGCGGTGGCGTGCGGGGGGCAGTGCGTGCCCACGCCCGAGTCCATGCGCAGCAGCTCGCGGCTCTCCACCTTGTCGAGATAGACGACGTCGCCGTGGTCAAGCAAGCCCAAATTGACGGTCTCGTCGAACTCGGCGGCCAAATCGCGCATCACCGGCTTGGCCAGGCGCCGGATTTCGAACTTGTCGGCCTGGACCATGCCCAGCTCCAGCATTTTGAAGGTCGGCTCGTAGTTGCCGCGGTCGGTGCGGCGAACGTAGCCAAGATCCCTCAAGGTGGCAATGAAGCGGTGCGAGCTGGCTCGGTTGATCTCCAGCAAATTGGCGGCCTGGGTGACGGTGAGCTCGCCGTGCTCGACGATGGACTCCAGAATTTTCAGGCCCTTTTCCAGCGAGGAAATACGATAATATTTTTTTTGGCCGTCAGCGTCGTTGGTCAAAGCCTACCTCCAAGAAGACGCGCCGTCCAGGCGTTTCGCCTCGACCCGCTCCTGGTCGGTCTTTGGGGCGGGCTCCTGGCGGGAGCAGCTCCGACGGCCGGAGCGCGCTGGAGTCCGACGGCCGGCCAGACATCGCGAAATTATAAAACAACCCCCCGGTTCTTGCCAGAGCAAAAGCGCCTCGCGCGTCCCAAGGCCCGCGACGGCCCCCGCGACGCGCCGCAGGCCGCCGCCGAGAGCCCGCAGGGCGCCCGAAAGGCCGTCGCCTCCGTCAAGGCCGTTTTTTTTGAACGCCGAACAACTTCTTTTTTGTCGAAAACTGAGACCGTCAAACCCCCTCGCCGGCGGTTTTTCGCGCCGGCCGGCGGCGTCTCGAAGCCGGCCGACAACGTCCGGCTCCGCCAGAAGGCCGCCAGAAGGTCCACGCCGGATCGGCCGGGCTGGCGGCGCCAAAATTGCTTTATTCTGTAAAAATTATAACGTCTCAAATAACGAACAAGAAGTCTGTCCAGCGAACAGACGCTCAGCTCCGGTCCAGAGATCGGCTCGACCGGCCGACACCTTCTGACCGGCCGCGCCGCGCAATCGGCCGGCCGACGGCCATAATCGGCCCGCCGGGCCGACGCCGGCGCTCGCGTCCAGCCATCTGCCGACGGGCCAAAAAAAAATTTGACAGGCCGCTAAAAATCGAATATGCTGTTCTTAAATCGAACATTGGTCACGCATAGAGAATAAAGTCGGTTCAACCCGCCCCTACGCGGACCTAATCTTCGGACTAGCCGGTCGTCCTTCGGACCGGCTCAACCCCTTACCTATTGCAGGAGCAGCCATGTTCAAGGCCAAGCATTTGACGGAAATTCAGCAATTCATGGAAAAGCAAGGGCTGCCCGGCCGGGACGCCTACGCCCTGCCCACCAGCCCCCTGTCCTTTCCCGACGGCGCCAGCTACCGCGTCGAGATCGCCGGAATCGAGCATTACTCGAATTTCAAGGCCATGATCGAGGAGGCCAAAAAATACAAGCTGCCCGTCCACCGGGCCATCTGCACGGTCGGGGGCTCGACCTACATGACGTACGACGACGTCAAAAAGCTGGCGAACCACGCCCGCGGCGAAGGCGTCGAGCTGGTCATGGTCGTGGGCCACCGCAAGAGCTGGGACGTCGGCGCCAAGGAGATGGGCCATCCGGAAGGCGCGCCCCAAGGCCCCCGGCTGCGCGGCAGCGACAACGTTTCTTATTGGATCGAGGATCTGATGCGCTGCCTGGAGGCCGGCGTCCGCGGCTTTCTGGTCTACGACGAGGGCGTGCTGCGCCTGGCGTCGCAAATGCGCGCCGAAGGCTTCATCCCCAAAGAGACGATCTTCAAATGGTCCGTCTTCGGCGGCCAGTGCAGCCCGGCCGGCGCCAAGCTCCTCGAGGACCTCGGCGCCGACACCATGAACCCCATCTCAGACGTGAGCTTGCCGATCCTCGGCGCCATCCGGGCGGCCGTCAAGATGCCCATGGACGTCTACATGATCATCGTCGACGCCTTCGGCGGCATGTACCGGGCCTACGAAGCCCCGGAGATCGCCCGCGTGGCCGCGCCGGTCTATTTCAAAATCGAGCCAGGCGTCTCCGAGGCCGAAATCTACAAGCCTTGGATCACGGCCGAGCGGCACGACGAGCTGATCCGGGCCAAGGTGAAGATCGGCTCGATTTTAAGGGAAATCGTCGCCAGAAGAGCCCCTGAGCTCAAGCTCTCCGAGCAAGGGCCGGCCGATCTGGCTCTGCCGAGCGTCGACTGACGAGCCGCCTGACGCCCTGGCGGCGAGCCTCGGCCGATCCGGCCGAGGCTCTGGCGATCTGACCGACCGGCGAGCGCCAAGTCTTGGCCGGCCAAAAGAGGAAGGAACCGCCATGACCAAACCATCGACTGCGGCCGCTTTTTTTCAAAGAGTGGACTTCATCGTACGTCACGTGGAGGAAAAAGCCCTCGCCTTGAGCGTGCTGGGGCTGGCGTCCATCTTGATCCTCAACGTCGTCCTGCGCTGCTTCAACTCCAGCATCATCTCGGTCGAGGAGCTCAGCCAGTTTCTGATGTTCTTCATCACCTTCCTTGGCTGCAGCTACTCGGCCAGAAGCGGCATGCACATCCGCATGTCCATGCTCAGCGACGCGCTCAAGGGTCGGCCGCGCAAGGCCCTGGCCGTCGCCGTGGCCGTCTTCTCGGCCGCGGTCATGTTTCTGCTGGCCTGGCTGTCTCTGCGCTACGTGCTGAAAGTGGCCAGCCTCCATCGGGTCTCGCCCATCCTCCAAATCCCGGTCCAGTACATTTGGTTCGTCATGCCGGCGGGCTTCTTCCTCACCGGCGTCCAGTACACCCTGACCGTGGCCCGCAACTTGATGACCCCGGGCGCCTGGATATCCTACTCGAACCTGCTGGAGAACGAGCCTGAGGCCTTCTCCGAGTTCGAGCGGCAAATCGCGGCTCAACAATCGGGCCGGCCCGCGGACGACGGCCGAGCCGCCGCCAAGGAGGGGTGACGATGTTGTGGCTCCTCTTCGGCTTGATGATCGGGTTGCTGCTGCTGAGCTTCCCCATGATGGCGCCCTTGATCGTCGCCCCGCTGGTCACGGTCAAAATTTTTTATCCGACCCTGGACCCCATGAACCTGACCCAGCAGATGCTGGCCGGGGTCAAGCCCTTGTCGCTGGTGGCCGTGCCGATGTTCATCTTCGCGGCCGACATCATCTCCAGCGGCCAAGCCGCCCGCCGGCTGACCGATCTGGTGCTGAGCTTTCTGGGCCACATCCGCGGCGGGCTGGCCATCACCTCGGTGGCCGCCTGCACCGTCTTCGGGGCCGTCTCGGGCTCCTGCCAGGCCACGGTGGTGGCCATCGGCGGCCCGCTGCGGCCGCGCATGATCGAAGACGGCTACGACGAGTCCTTCGCCACGGGCCTTTTGATCAACTCCGCCGGCATCGCGCTGCTCATCCCGCCCAGCATCGCCATGATCATCTACGGAGTGGTCACCGGCAGCTCCGTCGGCGAGCTCTTCGTGGCCGGCGTCGGGCCGGGACTGCTGGTCTTCGCCCTTTTCTCCGTCTACTGCTGGTTCGCCGCCGGCCGTCTCAAGGTCAAGCCCCATCCGCGGTCAAACTGGCGCCAAAGATTGGCGGCCTTAAAGCGCGCCACGCTGGCGCTGGGCTTTCCGCTGGTGGTGCTGGGCTCCATCTACGCCGGCTTGGCCAGCCCCACCGAAGCCTCGGCCATGGCCGTGCTCTACGCCTTCGTCGTCGAGGTCCTCATCTACCGCAACCTCGGGCTCAAGGACATCTACCGCATCGCCTTGTCCACCGGCATGGTCACCGCGGTGGTCTTCATCCTGCTGGCCATGGGCGCGGTCTTCTCCTGGCTGGTGGGCTTCGCCCGCATTCCCGACCAAATCCTGCCGGACGTGCTGGGCGCCGCCCCCTCGGCCGTCCACCTCATGGCCGTGGTGGCCATCTCGTATTTGATCGCCTGCATGTTCGTGGACTCCATCGTCGCCATCATGATTCTGTCGCCCATCTTCCACCCGCTGGTGCTCTCCACCGGCCTGGACCCGGTGCTGGTGGGCATCGTCGTGACCATGCAGGCGGCCATCGGCGCCGTCTCGCCGCCGTTCGGCTGCAACATATTCACGGCCATGGCCGTCTTCAAGCAGTCCTACTTTTCGACCATCAAGCGCATTTGGGGCTTTCTCGCGGCCTTCTTGCTGGCGGCGGCGCTAATCATCGTCTTTCCCAGCCTGTCCTTATGGCTCCGGGACTTGGCCTTCCGATGAGGGGCCACGCCCTCTTTGACCAAACGGCAATCAGCCTTCAGGCCGAAATCTCAAGTTTCGAGCTCCGGTGTCCAGGCCCCCTGTCGGCCATCAAACTGAAGACGAACTTTTTTGCAGCTTGAGCCATCTTTTGACCGGTCGCGACGCCGGGTCGCCGGCCGGTTCCGGACGATTAAATTTCAATTTCGGGAGGAATTCAATGAAAGTTCTTAAAATTTTATGTCTATGCCTCATCGCTGCCTTTTTGTACGCCGCGCCTGCTTGGGCCCAAAAAATTGAAGCCAAAATGGGCATGGAGGAAATCTCCGGTAGCGTCCAGGACACCTACGCTCAGCATTTTAAGGAGCTTTTGGCCGCGTCCTTTCCTGAGTTGTCGCTAGAAATTTACCCTGTAAACGTTTTGGGCGACGCTGGCGACATGGCCGAGCAGGTCATGAACGGCGTCATACAGTTCGACTTGCCAACCTCGCACCTGGGCTCCTTTATTCCCATGGTGCGCATCTTCGGTGTGCCCTATATCTGGTCCAACGACATGGAGGTCAACAAAAAATTGATGACTTCCAGCAAAGCCTTATACGAAATACTCGGCCAAGCCTATCTAAATAACGGCATGAAATTGCTGGCCATCTTCCCTGAAGGCTGGCAGCAGTGGTCATCCAACAAGCCGCTTAGAACGCTGGCCGACTTCAAGAACCTGCGCATACGCATCATGAGCGACCCGATCTTGGGCGAAATATACAAGGCCTACGGCGCCAATCCTCTCCAAGTCTCCTACGCCGAGATCTACTCGGCCCTTCAGCTCAAGCAGCTCGACGCCAACATCCAGCCGCTCTTCGCCCATGAGGAGATGAGCTTCTACGAGCAGCAGGATTATTTCACCAACCCCTTCGAGATGCCCTTCGTTTCGACCATGGTGGTCAATCAGGCCTGGTTCGACGCCTTGACGCCCGCCCAGCAGCAGGCCATCGTCCAGGCCGCCGCCGACTCGGTGGAGTTCACCATCGCCGCGGCCGACCGGATGAACAATGAACGCCGCGACAAGATGGCCAAGATCAAGCCCAGCTTGGTCTTCTACGAGCTCACGCCCGAAGAGCAGGCCCCCTTCCGGGCCTTGGCCCCGAAGATCGAGGAAATCTTCGTCGACATGGCCGGACCTGAAGGCCGCCGGCTGCTCGACGAGCTCAAAAAGGAGCGCGAGGCCCTCGAGGCCAAGTGAGCTGGCTCGGGCCGGGCCAAGCCACGCTCCGGCTTGACGCCTGGCGCCAACCTTGGTCCGGGCCTGGAGGCCAGCCTGATCCGACGGCTTGACTTAACAGACCGACCGGTCGGTCCGTCCAAGGAGCATCCAAGGGAGCATCCAGGGCAGGGTCAACCTTGGGCCGCGCTCCGGCTTGGCGTCAGGCCCCAACCTTGGTCCGGGCCTGGAGGCCGGCCTGATCCGACGGCTTGACCTAACAAACCGACCGGTCGGTCCGTCCTAGGAGCATCCAAGGGGGCATCCAGGGGGGCATCCAGGGCACGGTCAACCTGGGGCCGCGCTCCGGCTTGGCGCCAGGCCCCAACCTTGGGCCGGGCCTGGAGGCCGGCCTGATCCGACGGCTTGACCTGACAGACCGACCGGTCGGTCCGTCCAAGGGGGCATCCAGGGCACGGTCAACCTGGGACCGCGCTCCGGCTTGGCGCCAGGCCCCAACCTTGGGCCGGGCCTGGAGGCCGGCCTGATCCGACGGCTTGATTTAACAGACCGACCGGTCGGTCCGTCTGTCTGTCTGTCTGTCTGTCTGTCCGCGCCCGGCCTCAGGGCGCGGACCGACGCCGAAAGCCGACTGAAACTCCGGCCGCCTTCGGCTGGCGGACCGAACGGCCCGCCCGCGAACGAAGACGACCGTCCGCCGAAGGCTGCAAGGCTTTCGGCCTAACCCAAAATTAATCTTTGAGGCGGAAAAGAGGACGACATGAGCGACGTATGGGCCGAGGCCCAATGCAACTTGGCCCGAGCCGCGGAGATCATGAAGCTGGAGCCGGAGCTGACCGAGCGCCTGATGCGGCCCCAGAGCTTCACCGAGTTCACCGTGCCCCTGCGGCTCGACGACGGCCGCAAGAAAATCTTCGTCGCCTATCGCTGCCGGCATCAGGACGCCGTGGGCCCCACCAAGGACGGCACCAGGATCAGGCCCGATCTGACCCCCGGTGAAATCAAGGCCTTGGCGCTGTTCATGAGCGTCAAGCACGCCGTGGCCGACATCCCGGCCGGGGGCGGCAAGGGCGGCATCGAGGCCGACCCGGCGGCTCTCAGCGAAGGCGAGTACGAGCGGCTGATCCGCGGCTTCATGCGGCGGCTGACGCCCAAGGGGGCCTTTCGCGACGTGCCGGGGGCCGACCTGGGCACCGACGCCCGGGCCATGGCCTGGATGCTCGACGAATACGAGCAGATCTCGGGCTTCCATGCCCCGGCCGCCGTCAACGACAAGCCCTTCGAGCTGGGCGGCTCCCGCGGCGGCCATGAAGCCACCGGCTGGGGCGTGGCCGCGGCGGCCGGCCTGGCCGCCGCCGAGCTGGGCCTGAAAAACCCCTCCGCGGTCGTCCAAGGCTTCGGTCAGGTGGGTTCGGTGGCGGCCCTGACGCTGGCCGAGCGGGGCTTTAGGATCGTGGCCGTCTCCGACGTCCATGGCGCGGTCGCCGACCCCGCAGGGCTGGACGTGGCCGCCTTGGCCGCCCACGTCCTGAAGACCGGACGGGTGCCCGGCTTTCCGGGCGGACGCCCGGCCGATCCCGAGACGATTTTGGAGACGGACTGCCAGGTTCTGGTGCCGGCGGCCGTCCAGGACGTGCTGACGGCGGCCAACGCCGGCCGGGTCAAGGCCGGCTTGGTGGTGGAGGCGGCCAACGCTCCGGTCTCGCCGGAAGCCGACGAAATTTTCGAGCGCCGGGGCGTCACGGTGGTGCCCGACGTGGTGGCCAACTGCGGCGGAGCGGTGGTGTGCGATTTTGAGCGGACCCAAGGGCTGTCCAACGACTGGTGGCCCTTGGCGACGGTCAGGGAAAGGTTGGAAAAGCGCCTCGTGGGGGCCTACGCCGAAAGCCGGGCCGCGGCGCGGGAGTTCGGCACGAGCCTGCGTCGCGGCGCGTGGATCAAGGCCTTGCGGCGCATCAGGGCGGCGCTGCTCTGGCGCGGCTGGAGCTGACCAGGCGAAACGTCCGCCTTCAGGGAGGAGCATTCATGGATTTCGAGCTGTCCGAATACCACGAGCGGCTGGCCAAGGTCAAGCGCTCCATGGCCCAAAAGGGCCTGGACGTGCTGGTGGCCAGCGACCCGAGCAACATGAAATGGCTGACCGGCTACGATGGCTGGTCGTTCTACGTCCACCAGGGCCTGATCGTGGCCCTCGACCGCCCCGAGCCAATCTGGTGGGGCCGAGGCATGGACGCCAACGGCGCCAAGCTCACCACGTGGCTGTCGCCCGACAGCCTGCGGCCCTACGCCGACGACTACGTCCAAAATCCAGCCAAGCACCCCATGAGCCACGTGGCTTCCATCCTGCGGGAGTTCGGCTGGCTGAACAAGCGCGTCGGAGCCGAGCACGACAACTACTGGTTCACCGGCCGCTGCTTGCAGGTTCTCGAGGCCGAGCTCCAGGCGCCGACGGCGGACGCCACCGGACTGATCAATTGGGAGCGCCTGATCAAGTCGCCCACGGAGATCGCCTATTTGCGCCAAGCCGCCGTGGTCTGCCGCGGCGTCATGGAGGCCGCGACGAACGCCGTCCGGCCAGGCCGGCTGGAACGCGACGCGGCCGCGGCCGTCTACGCGGCCTGCGTCAAGGGCGTCGACGGCGTGCCGGGCGATCATCCGGCCATCTTTCCCATCATGCCCTCCAACGAGCGCACGACCTGCGCCCATCTGGGCTGGGCGCCGGAACGAATCTACCAGCCGGACGATCTGGTTCTGCTGGAGCTGTGCGGCGTCCATCGCCGCTACCACTGCCCTCTGTCGAGGACGGTTTATCTGGGCCGGCCGCCCCGGCGACTGGCCGATCTGGCGGCGGCGGTGCTCGAGGGCGTGGAGGCCGCCTTGGCCTTCGTCAAGCCAGGCGTGGAGGCCTGGGAGGTCGAGGCCTGCTGGCGCTCGACGGTCTCCAAGCGGGGCGTGGTCAAGCCCTCGCGTCTGGGCTACTCCATCGGGGCCAGCTACGTGCCCGACTGGGGCGAGCGCACGGTCAGCCTCCGACCCGACGATCACACCGTCTTGGGCCCCAACATGACCTTCCATCTGATGCCAGGCATCTGGGAGGACGATCTGGGCTTCGAGTCGAGCGAGCCGTTCTTGGTCACCGAAACGGGCTGCGAGCCTTTAATGGGCTTCCCCCGAGGCATTTTGACGCCGGAGTTGTAGCCGAAGTCCGCCCATGGGCCGCCGGCCCTGGGCGGGCCGCCGAAAGGCGGCGGCCCCGAACGGAAAGCAAACGAAGAATCGGCGAGGATTCGGCCGGGACCACACGCCGCGGCCAAAGGCCGAGGCCAAAAGCCTCGAGCCAAAGGCCGCGGCGAAAAGCCTCGAGCCAAACGCCTAGACCAAGAGCCGCGGCTCAAACGCCGCGGTCAAAAAGTCGAAACCAAGGGCCGAGACCAAGGCAGCTACGCCGCGGGCTGGCGCCGCGGAAATAAAACGCTCTCCGTCGCCGGCCGGCGACGGCTCGGCCGAAGGTCAATCGAAGAAAAAAAAGTCAAAAAAAAAAAAGGAACAAGCCATGGACGCGATCAAACGCCTGGTCGCAGACGCCGCCAGCTCGCTGACGGCCCTGCGCCGGGATCTGCACCGCCATCCCGAGCTGGGCCGCCAGGAGCGCCGGACGTCGGCGCTGATCGAGGAGGTTTTGAAAAACCTGGGGCTCGACGTCAAGCGGGTCACCGGCACGGGGCTGTCGGCCGTGCTCAAGGGCGGCCGGCCCGGGCCGACGCTGCTGCTGCGGGCCGACCTCGACGCGCTGCCCGTCCAAGAGGCCACGGGCCTGCCTTACGCCTCCGAGACGCCCGGGGTGATGCACGCCTGCGGCCACGACGGCCACGCGGCCATCCTGACGACCGCGGCCCGGCTCCTGACCGGCTGCGCCGACCGGCTGGGCGGCTCGATCAAATTCGTCTTCGAGCCCAACGAGGAGGAAGTCGGAGCCCTGGCGATGATCGAAGAAGGAGTTTTGAGCGACCCGGACGTGACGGCCGCGGCGGGCTTGCACCTGTGGGCGCCGCTGGAGTTCGGGAAAATCGCCGTGGACGACGGCGCCACCTGGGCCGGCATGGATCATTTCCTGATCAAGGTCCGCGGACGCGGCGGGCACACGGCCTCGCCCCACTTGGCCGTGGATCCCATCCTGGCCGCGGCCCAAATCGTCAACGGGGTCCAGGCGCTCTCCAGCCGCGAGCTTGATCCGTTCTTGCCCTTCTCGCTGGTCTTCGGCCGCATCCAGGGCGGCTCGGCCGCCAACGTCATCCCGGCCGAAGTCGAGCTCGAAGGCACCATCCGCTATTTGTTCGACGGCGCCGACGACGGCCCGCATCGGCCGAGGGCCCGTTTCAAGGAGCTGGCCGAGCGTCTGGCCGCGGCCTTCCGGGCCGAGGCCGAAGTCGTCTTTTACTGCTCGCAGCCGCCTCTGATCAACGATCCGGCCATGGCCGCCCTGGGCCGGGCCGCGGCCGTCCGCACCCTGGGCTCGGCCGAGGGCTTGGCCCAGTGCCGCAATCTGGGCGGCGAGGATTTTTCCGAATTCTCGCGCCGGGTCCCCTCGGTCTTCGCGGTGATCGGCGCCGGCAGCGTCGAGTCCGGGGCCGTGCACCCCCATCACAACGAGAAGTTTCGCCTCGACGAGCGCGCCTTGGCCGTCGGCCTGGAATGGCTGCTGCGAACTTCCCTGGCCTATCTGGAGACGACCTTATGACCCTGAAAGCTCCCGCCGTCCGCCAATCCGCAGCCCAACCCGCCGAAGCCCGCCCCGAGGGGCCCGCGGCCGCCGAGCCGCGGGCCCTGCCTGCCGACGTTCCCGGGCTGCCGGACGTGCTGGCGGCCGCCGCCCGCCTCCGCGGCATGATCCTCAACACCGAGCTGCGGCGCGACGAATTCCTCAGCCGCCGGCTGGGGGCGCCCGTCTGGCTCAAGCTGGAAAACCGCCAGCTGACCGGCTCGTTCAAAATTCGCGGCGCGGCCAACAAGCTTTTGTCGCTGACTGACCAGCAGCGCCGCCGCGGCGTCGTCGCTTTCTCCACCGGCAACCACGGCCGGGCCGTGGCCGCCGTGGCCCGCCAGCTGGGCGTCACCGCGACGGTGTGCCTCTCCAGGCGGGCCCCGACCTTTCGGGTGGAGGCGCTGAGGGCCCTGGGCGCCGAGACGGTGGTCCACGGCGAGAGCCAAGACGAGGCCATGGTCAAGGCCTTCGAGCTCCAAAAGGAGCGCGGCCTGACCATGGTCGCGCCCTTCGACGACCCCCACGTCATCGCCGGACAGGGCACGACGGTTTTGGAGATCTTCGAGCGCCTCCCCGACCTCGGCGGCCTGGTCGTGCCTCTCTCCGGCGGAGGGTTGTTCGCGGGCGCGGCCTTGACCGCGCGGGCCCTCAACCCCGCCGTCCAAACCTTCGGGGTTTCCATGGCCGTCGCTCCGGCCATGATCAGAAGCCTGGAGGCCGGCCGCCCCGTGGAGATCCCCGAGGTCGACAGCCTGGCCGACGCCCTGCTGGGCGGCGTGGGCCTCGACAACCGCTACACCTTCGAGTTGACCAGGCGTTGTCTGACGCGAAGCGCGCTGGTCGACGAAGACGAGATCGCCCGCGGCATGATCCACGCCTTCGAGCGCGAGCGCCTGCTGGCGGAAGGCTCCGGCGCCGTGGGCTTGGCCGCCCTGCTGGCCGACAAGATCGACTACGCCGGTCCAGGACCGCTGGCGGTGATCGTCAGCGGCGGCAACCTTGACCCCTGGCGGCTCCACGAACTGGCCGGCGCCGGCCGCGGGACGGCTTGAGGCGGCCGGCCGCCGAAAGCCTCTCCAGTCCCCCCGGACCGCCCCGGACCGCCGCCAGGGGCCTGAGGGTCCGCGACAGGGCGCCGGCTTTTTGACGTTTCTGGTTTTTTTGTCCGCCTGGCTGCTTGGCGGCATTGGACGCTTGGATTTTGGGCACAAAAACTTGGAGCCGACCGCCCCAAGGGGAGGACGCCATGAACGAAAAGCCTTTCTTCAGCCTCGACGAATACCGCGCGCGACTGGCCGCCGTCAAAGAAAGCATGCACCGGGCCGGAACGGAAGTCCTTCTGGTGACCGACCCGGCCAACCTCAACTACCTTACCGGCTACGACGGCTGGTCCTTCTACGTCCACCAGGGGTTGCTGGTGGCTCTCGATCGCGACGAACCCGTCTGGTTCGGCCGCATGCAGGACGCGAACGGGGCCCGACTGACCACTTGGCTGTCGGACGACTCCATCCGCGGCTACGCCGACCATTACGTTCAATCCAACCTGCGCCACCCGATGGAGTTCGCGGCGGATCTGCTCCGGGAGCTGTCGGCCGACAAGCGACGGCTGGGCGTGGAGAAGGACAATTATTATTTCACCGGGGCGGCGCTGGAGTCGCTGACCCGGAGCCTGCCTCAGGCGACGATCCTCGACGCGAACCTCCTGGTCAACTGGGTCAGGCTCGTCAAGTCGCCCGCCGAGGTGGCTTGCCTGCGCCAGGCGGCCCGCATTGTCGAAAAGGTCATGGCCAAGGCCGTGGAGGTCATCGAGGCCGGCGTCCGGGAGGGCGACGCCGCCGGCGAGGTGGTCAAGGCCCAGCTGTCGGGGACGGAGGAGTTCACCGGCGACTACGCCGCCATCATGCCCATCATGCCCTCGGGGATCCGCACCTCCGCCGCCCACCTCTCGTGGATCGACCGCCGCTACGAGACAGGCGATCTGGTGCTGCTGGAGCTGGCCGGCAATCGTCGCCGGTATCACGCCCCGCTCTCGCGAACCCTCGTCATCGGCCAGCCGCCCGCCGAGCTCGAAGACCTGGGCCAAGGCGTCATCGACGGCCTCAACGAGACGCTGGCTTTCATCAGGCCCGGAGTGACCGGCGAGGAGGTCGAGGCCTGCTGGCGGCGGGCCATCAGCGGCTCCAAGGTGGTCAAGGAGTCGCGCATGGGCTACGCCTTCGGCCTGAACTATCCTCCGGACTGGGGCGAGCACACCGTGAGCCTGCGGCCGGGCGACAAAAACGTCCTCAAGCCCGGCATGGCCATCCACGTCATGCCGGGCGTCTGGCTCGAGCGCTTCGGCTTCGAATGCAGCGAGCCCATCGTCGTCACCGAGACCGGCTGCGAGAAGCTGGTCGATTTTCCCCGCCGGCTATTCCGGAAGTGAGGTCCAGCATGGACGTCGTGAGCACCGATCAGGCGCCGCCCCCCGGCGCTTATTCCCAAGCCGTCAAACACGGCGGGCTGGTCTTCGTCTCGGGCCAGACCGCGGAAGACCCGGCCACCGGCCAGCCGGTCCGCGGCGACGTCGCCGCCCAGACCAGACTGGTGCTGACCAACCTCGAGGCCATCCTCAAGGCCGCCGGCTCGTCGCTGGAGCGCGCGCTGAAGGTCAACGTCTATCTCAGCGACATGGCCCTCAAGCCGGCCATGAACGAGGTCTACCGGGAATTTTTTCCCCGCCGGCCGCCGGCTCGTATCGCCATGGCCGTCGCCGGTCTCGACGACGGGTTGGACGTCGAGATCGACTGCGTGGCGGCGGTTGACGAATAAGTCTGTCCGGCGAAGCGGTCCCCCAAGCGCTCCCCCAAAGCGGCCGATGAGCCGCAAAAAAACCCGTCGCCGAGGTTCCGCCAGGAGCCTAGGCGACGGGTTTTTTTGGCTTTTTGGGCGACGACGGACTTTTTTTGGCCCATTTTAACGTTGGGGCGTCCGGCCGCTGCCCTGCTCTGAGGGCCGACAGGCCGGATTCTTGGACCGAATCAAAATATTATCTTGATGGCCTATATTCTTAAAATTTATATGGTAGTGGCATACTGGCGGAACCTCCAGCGATGCCGTGGCGGATAGTCGGTTGGCATAAAATGGCCCCAACTTGGGGACCTGGTCTAATTTTTAACGGATTCGCTCCGCTCTGGGAGGCCGAAAAAACTTTGGGTCAACGTTAAAAATGGGGTCAAGGTTAAAAATGGGCTGGAGGGAGCAAAGCCGCTTGGCCGCGGTCCAAACAGGCGGGCCGCGTCAGTCGGCCCGCCGGCCTCGCCGACCAGCGCTGGGCGGACCGCGCGCTCAATCCAGCAACAGCCGTCTGAGAGACTCGACGTCCGGCGGCGTGTCGCCGCTGTAAAAACGCACCAGCAGGCAGCCGGCCTTCTTGAGGATGTAGTCCCGGGCCCGCTCCTTGTTGGAAGGCGTCTCGTTTTCGTCGAGCACTTCCACCACGGCCTTGATGTTGAGCTTAACGTCGCAAACCACAAAACTGAGGCAAGTGGTGGCTAAAACGTTCTCAGCCACCTTGCGGTGCTCAGCATTGCGCGACACGATCGTGACAGCGGCTTGGCTAGCGACCTTAGGAAAAATTAAATATTGAGTAAAAGCTGACCGCAGCAATTTATAATAAACTATTTCCAAAGGCGTCAGAAAGATATTTTTTTCGTAAACCGCATCGAGTTCCTGGACGGTCACGGCGCCGCCGGAGACCGGCGCGACGCTTGAGGCGGGCTTGAGGTTGCGCGGCAGCTGGGTCTGATCAACCTGAATGGTCGTGGTCATTTGCGTGCAGCTGGCCTGGAGGGCGCCGCCGCGACTTTCGAGCGTCGTCATGGGCGGCTCCTCGACCAGCTGAATCGTCGGCGTCGCCGCCGGGGAAGCCGCCGCCGCGGGAGGAGCCGGAGGCGCCGGCGGCGCCAGCGAGGCGCTCGAGACGGGCGCGGCTGCCGCGGGCGGAGCGGGCACGTCGAACGCGGCTGGCTGGGCCGGCTCGGATTCGTCGCGAGGCGTGACGTCGAGCTCAAAAGCTTCCGAAACATCCGGCGCGGCGGTCGGCGAAACGGAGGCCGGCTCGGCCATGGAATGCCAAACGGCGGCGGCGGCCGACTCGATGGCTTGCGCGGCCTTATCCAAGTCGCCGGACTGCTCGTCAGGCGGCTCCAGCGCGGGCGTGAGCTCCGACGGCTGGTCGACGTCGGGGTCGGCCAGCCGCAAATCGTCGGCCGGGGTGGCCGTGGCCGCCTGCGAAACGGGCGGGTCGGCGTCCTCGGACGGCTTGACGCCCCGCAAGGTGCTGCCGATCTTGACGCCGAACAGAGATTTGACCTTGGACTGGGCGGGCGGAACAGGTTGAGGCGGCGAAGGCGGCTGCGGGGCGAGCTTGATTGCGGGCGGCGGCTCGACGGGCTTGGGGGTCGGAGGCGCCGGCGGGGGCAGCGGAGAAGCAGACGAACGCGGCGCGGCCTCGCCCGGGACGGCCTGGACGGCCTTGAGCTGCACGGCCCGAAAAACGCCGCCGGTCTGAGGCGCGGCGACGACCGCCGCGGCCGGCGAGACGGGCGCGGCCGGAGCGACGGCCAGCGCGACAGCCGGCGCGACAGCCGGCAGGCCGTCGTCTGGCGGCGCGGGCTCCGCCTCAGGCGGCTGCTTGCCTTTGCGTTTCTGGGCCGCCTTGGCCGCGGCCTGAGCCTTCTTTTGGGCCGCCTTGGCGGCCTTGGCGGCCAGAGCGGCGACCTTCTTGTCGACCAGACTCTCTTGGGTCGGAAGAGCGTCGGTCTTCGGCGAGCTTTTGCCTTTGCTCTTGGCCTTGCGGGCCACGAGGGCCAAAACGGCCAGGACCAGAACCAAGCCTAGCAAATAGTAAAGGTTCGGACCTTCGACGAACGAAAGCAAAAAATCCATGGCGCACCATTAAGGCTTGAATTGGTCAGAACGCCGAGAGTCGTCGACTGGACTCGGGGGACTCCGCCTGGGCAACGATAAGCTCCTCCAGCATGCCCCATTATACTTTTTTTGACCGACGCTGAAAAGGCGCCCGAGGCCCGGACCTTGCGGGGGCCGCCGTCCGGCCGCGCCGCCCGAGAGGGCCGAAAACGGCCAAGCCGCCTGCCCGCGGCGGCCGGTCATTTGGCGGGGCCTTTCTTGCGCAGACGCACCGACTTTGGCGTCACCTCCAGCACCTCGTCCTCCCGGACGTACTCGATGGCCTCCTCCAGCGACAGCCGGCGCGGGGGCGTCAGGCGCAGCGCCTCGTCCGAGCCGCTGGCCCTGATGTTGGTGAGCTTCTTCTCCTTGCAGGGATTGACCCAAATGTCCTCGGGGCGGGAATTTTCGCCCACGATGAGGCCGGGGTAGACCGGATCGCCCGGACTGACGAAGATCGACCCGCGAGGCTGGAGGTGGTACAGGGCGTACGTCACCGCCGCGCCTTGCCGGTCGGCCACCAGCGAGCCGTTGGCCCGTCCTTTGATGTCCCCCCGCCAAGGGGCCAGACCCAGAGAGATCGAGTTGAGCAGGCCCGCCCCGCGGGTGTCGGTCATGAACTGGCTGCGGTAGCCGACCAGGCCGCGGGCGGGGATCTCCACCTCCAGCCTCACGCGGCCGGCGCCGTGGTTGGCGAGCTTGACGACTTGGCCCTTGCGGGCGGTCAGCTTTTCGGTCACCACCCCCACGTGCTCCTCGGGGACGTCGACCACCGTCAGCTCCAAAGGCTCGTGAGGCCGGCCGTCAATTTCCTTGACCACCACCCGCGGCGGACCCAAGGTCAGCTCGAAGCCCTCGCGCCGCATGGTCTCCACCAGCACGGCCAGCTGGAGCTCGCCGCGGGCGCCGACCTTGAAGACGTCGGCGCTGTCCTCGGCGGCCTGGGAGACCCGAACGGAGACGTTGTACAAAGCCTCCTTGTCCAGGCGAGCCTTGATCTGCCGAGAGGTCAGCAGCTTGCCCTCGCGGCCGGCCAGAGGCGAGGAGTTGACGGAAAACTCCATCGTCAGCGTGGGCTCGTCGACCACCACGGGCGGCAGGGCCCGGGGCTCGTCGGGGTCGGCCACGGTGTCGCCGATGAAGGCTTCCGGGAGGCCGGCCAGGGCCACGATGTCCCCTGCCTCCGCCAGCTCGGCCTCCGTTCGGGCCAAGCCCTGGTAAGAATAAACCGCCTTGAGGGTCGCGCGCGCGGCGGCCGAGCCGTCGGCCTTCAGCAGCGCCACCTCCTGGCCGGCCCGCAGACGCCCGTTTCTGAGGGGGCCGATGGCCAGACGCCCGACGTAGTCCGACCAGTCGAGGTTGGTGACCAAAAACTGCGCCGGGGCGGCGGGGTCGCCGCCGGGGGCGGGAATGCGGTCGACGACGGCCTCGAAGAGCGGCTCCAGGCTCAAATCGAGGGCCGCGGGGGTCGGCTGGCCCGGCCGAGCCAATTGCGCCAAGGCGGCCTCGGCCGCTTCCAGGGAGGTCCAGGCCGCGCCGATCTTGGCGTTGGTGTAGAAAACCGGAAAATCGAGCTGCTCGTCGTCGGCGTCGAGATCGATCAGCAGCGAGTAAATCTCGTCCAAAACCTCGCGCGGCCGACGGTCTTGGCGGTCGATCTTGTTGACGGCGCAGACGATGGGCAGACGCCGCTCGAGGGCCTTTTGCAGCACGAAGCGAGTCTGCGGCAAGGGGCCTTCCGAGGCGTCGACCAAAAGCAGGGCCCCGTCGACCATGGTCAGGGTTCTCTCGACTTCGCCGCCGAAGTCGGCGTGGCCCGGGGTGTCGACGATGTTGATCTTCACGCCCCGGTAGACGACCGAGGTGTTTTTGGCCATGATGGTGATGCCTTTTTCCCGCTCCAGATCCAGGCTGTCCATGACGCGCTCCTGGACCGGCTGGTTGTCGCGGAAAAGGCCGCTTTGCCACAGCATCGCGTCCACCAGCGTGGTCTTGCCGTGATCCACGTGGGCGATGATGGCCACGTTGCGGATGTGGGGAATGGTCATAAAGCCGGTCCAAGCCGCGGGCGAGGGCGGCTTCAGGCGGCCCGGCCGGCGGACGCAAAGGCCGGGCCGCCGAGGGGCGGCCGGGCCGACGACGCGCAAAGCCGAAATGGCAGGCGAAAAAAACTGGCCCTAACCGCTCCGCCTCCGGGCGGGACGACCGGGCCGTTTTTGGGGGATTTCGAGGAACTGAGCCACGCCCTGGAGCGCGGTCCGGAAACCGTGCGCGACTGACGCGAGCTTGAAGGGCCGCCAAGGACCGCCGGACGGGCGACGTCCCGCCCGCAGCCCGCTTGAGCCGCTCACTTGATCATGACGTCCAATATTCTGGGGATCGCCAGATGCGGGGCGCCGGTCTCGGTGACGGCGACCACCGGCTGACCCTCGGCGCTGATGCCCACCTGGGTCAAGCAGCCGCACTTCTTGCACCAGCGGTGCTCGAGCTTGATTATGTCGCCGCTTTGGACGTTCTCCTCGGCCACCACCATCCAGGAGTGGGATTTGCCGTCGATGCAAGTGCTGATGATCGGTTTCTGCATGGCTTATCCTTGGGCTGATCCGTTCGCGGCGCTGATCCGTTCGCTGCGCCGAACCGTTCGCGCCACGCGCGGCCGTCGCGGCGGGCCGGCC
>JAISZC010000227.1 GCA_031269485.1 Deltaproteobacteria bacterium | reverse complement strand
TGTCCAGCTTCCGGCGCCTGATGGACCGCCAGCCTGACAGCCAGGTCGAAAAGCCCCCCAGCAGCACGGCGATCAAAGCCATGGCGGCCGTGGCCCAGACCGGCAGGGCTACGGCGATGGAGGCCAGCTCGGCGACGACGGCGATGGCCGAGGCCGCGAAAAGGCGCTTGAGGGAGGGCTCGGGCTTGCCGGCCGTTTCGGCCGGCAGGCTCTCGCCCGTGACGGGGGCCTGGTCGATGGTCCAAAAGCCCGACGTCACCCGGCCGTCCAAGGCCAGCTTTTCGCCGGGCCGGGCCAATATGATCGTCCCCAGAGCGATGTCGGCCGTCTTGACCTCCCGCCAAGCGCCGTCGGGCCCCTTGACGGAGGCCAGCTCGGGGGCCATCTCCAAAAGGCCGGCGATGGCCCGCTCAGCTCGATTGTCAATCTGGCCTATTTCTACCTGTTCAGGGCGGTTTTCGGGGCTGATGGAGGCCAGGCTCAGGCCGTTGCCGACCGGTGATTGGACTCATTCCCAGTGATTACAAGGACTTAAGTTGCCACTCGAGGACGCGAGGCCAGGGGGGCCATTTCACAGGATTTATCCTGCCATTCCGGGTAGATAGGTCCTTTTGCAGGGGCGACTAAATACTTGCCGCCCTTGATATTGCCATTTTTTAGACCTCAATATCATTAAATTAGTATTATTTAAAAATTTTTCAATAAAATATAAATTATTATTTGAATATATTACTCTACTAAAGACTATATTATGCGCGCTATACAGAAATTTGCATAGTTTTATCATATTTAATGCTCTATAATAGATAAAATAATAATATTGCTGCCAATCATTTAACTATTATTCTATGCTTATTTTTAAAAAATATAAAAATATTAGCGAGTTTAGCGAGTATAATTTGCCCAAAATAAGCCAATAAATTACCATATCCAGCTAGACAGTCAAAGAAGATTTTTGGGCCGAATTTACCGTCTTGTCATAAAAAAAGGGGGGCCTGGCCCCCCTTTTTCCAGGTTCGGCCGACTGGCCGACCGCGAATTAGACCGGAAACGCTTCCGACAGCTTGACCAGCTTGTCGTATTCCTGGTTGACCCGCTCGGTGATGTAAGCCACGTCCTTTTCGCCCAAATGCTTGAACCGGCCCTGGACCTTGAAATAATCGGTCAAAGGCGCCGGGTTGTCAACTTTGCGGTTGATGACGTAGCGTCCGTCGAGGACCTCGTAAAGGGGAAAGATCCTGGTCGAGACGGCCAGCCGCCCGCTTTCCACGGCCAGCTCGGGCTTCATGCGCCAGCCCGTGGGACAGGGCGCGTAGACGTGGAGGTAGGCCGGCCCGGGAATGGCGACGGCCCGACGAATTTTGTTCATCAGGTCGAGGTGGAAGGCCGGGTTGGCGGTGGCCACGTAAGGAACCCCGTGGGCCGCGGCGATGGCCGGCATGTTCTTTTTCCAGGAGTACTGGCCCCTGGACTTGCTGCCGACGGGCGAGGTGGTGGTGTTGGCGCCGAAGGGGGTGGCCGAGCTCCGCTGGATGCCCGTGTTCATGTAGGCCTCGTTGTCGAGGCAGATGTACACGAAGTCCTCGTGGCCCCGCTCCAGGGCGCCCGAGAGAGCCTGGAGCCCGATGTCGGCGGTGCCGCCGTCGCCGGCGACGGCCACCACGGGTATCCGCTTGTCGGGGCCGCGGCCCTTGCGCCGGAGGACCTTGACGGCCGACTCGACCCCGGAGGCCACGGCGGCGGCGTTCTCGAAGGCCACGTGAATCCAGGGCATGCGCCAGGCCGACTGGGGAAACGGACCGGTGCAGACCTCCATGCAGCCGGTGGCCGACACGGCGATGAACTCCGTCCCCAGGGCCTTGAGCAGCAGCCTCAAGGCGAGCACTTCCCCGCAGCCCTGGCAGGCCCGGTGTCCGGAGGCCAGCGAGTCGGGCCCCTTGGGGAAATTTTTGGCGGTCACTTTTTCAAAAGGCACGTCGGCGGCTCTCATGCGAGCACCCCCACTATTTCATAGCGGGTCTGAACGCCTTGAGAGGAGGAGACCCGAGCAGCAATGTCCCGGAAATCGTCGCGGGTGACGTCGCGTCCGCCGAGGCCGAGGACGTAGTTGAAGACCCGGGGCCGATTGGGCGCGTCGTACAACAGCGACTTGACCTCCAGGCCCAGCGGGCCGTTGTCGACGCCCAGCACCATGTGCCGGTCGATCACGGCCACGTTCTTGGCCGCGGACAAGGCGGCCGCCAGCTCCTCGGCCGGGAACGGCCGCCACAGCCGCAGCCGGACCAGGCCCACCTTTTGGCCGGCCTCGCGCATCTCGTCGATGGCGATCGAGGCCGTTTCGGCGATCGAGCCCATGGCGACGATGACGGTTTCGGCATCCTCGACGCGGTAGGACTCCACGACCTGGTAACGGCGGCCGAAGACGGCCTCGTACTCGTCGAAGGCCTTCTTGACCACGGCCTTGGAGGCCAGAAGCGCGTCGTCGGTGGCCTTGCGGGCCTCGGTGTAGCTCTCCGGGGGCGCCAAAAGGCCCACGGAGATGGGCTGGGCGATGTCGAGCTTGATGACGGGCTTGAAAGGCGGCAGGAAACGGTCCACTTCGGCCTTGTCGGGCAGCAGGATCGGCTCGATGAAATGGCTGAGGGTGAAGCCGTCGATGTTGACGCTCACCGGCAGGCTCACTTGGGGGTCCTCGCCGATGCGAAAGGCCGCCAGAGTCATGTCGACGGCCTCCTGGCCGTTTTCGGCGAACAGGCAGATCCAGCCGGCGTCGCGCACGCTCATGATGTCGGAGTGGTCGTTCCAAATGTTGATGGGCGCCGACAAGGCCCGGTTGGCGATGGCCAAGATCACCGGGGTCCGCAGGACCGGGGCGATGAAGATCATCTCGTTCATCAAGGCCAGACCCTGCGAGCTGGTGGCGGTGAAGGTCCGGGCGCCGGCGGCCGAAGAGCCGATGCACGAGCTCATGGCCGAGTGCTCCGACTCGACGGGGATGTAGGCGGCGTCCAATTCGCCGTCCGCCACCAGTTCAGAGAGGTGCTCGACAATATGAGTTTGCGGAGTTATGGGATAGGCCGCCACCACGTCGGCGTCGGCCAGCTTCACAGCTTCGGCCACCGCCAAGGAAACCTCTATGCCTACGCGTTTGCTCATGTTTACACCTCCTCCAAGGTCATGGTGATGGCCTTTTTGGGGCATTCATGGGCGCAGACCCCGCAGCCCTTGCAGTAATCAAGATCCGGCTTGTACCATTTTTCCGCACCCATGTCCTGATAGACTCCGTCAGGACAGTAATAGTAACAAAAGCCGCAGTAAATGCACTTTTCGCGGTCGAGCACAGGACGAACGGAACGCCAGTCGCCCGTCTTGAAGGCGACGGTGCTGCCCGGCTGGGCCGTGAAGCCCACGGGCAGATCCCCGGCTTTGACGATGGCTTCAATTGGCTTTTTCATGCCCGTCCCTCCAAATTGGCCGCTTCGTAGGCCCGCCTAAAGGCTTCCAGATTTTTCGGGGCCAAGGAGGGCCCAAATCGGTGGTTAAAGGGCTCCACCACGTCGTCGGGGGTGGCCTGACCCATGACCTTGGCGAAGGCGCCCAGCATGACGGTGTTGGTGATGGGCACCTTGAGCACCTCCAAGGCGATGCCCAGCGCGTCGATGACCGACATCTTCTGCGTGAAGGCGTACTGACGACGCAGGGCCTCGACCCCATGATGGGAGTTGACCAGCAGCACGCCGTCGGCCTTGAGCCCCTGGTCGACCTTGGTGACGTTCATGACGGTCGCGTCGAGGACCACCACCACGTCGGGCTCGTAGACCTTCTCTCGCAGCTTGATGGGGGTCTCGGAAATGCGCAGGAAGGCCGTCACGGGAGCTCCGCGCCTCTCGGGGCCGAAGCTGGGAAAAGCCTGGGCGAACTTGCCCATGCCGATGGCGGTCTGGGCCATCAGCTCGGCCGAGGTGACGGCGCCTTGCCCGCCTCGTCCGTGGAAACGGATTTCAATCATCAATTGCTCTCCTGGCCGTGGAATTTGGTGGGACCCTCCCGGCGGTTTACCGCCGGCGGCGAGTCCAGGCCGCATGACCTTCATTAAGGCGCGTCTGGGAAGCGAAACGCCGCGCCCTTTAATATGCAGAGACTGTTGACAAATAGTTAATGGAGTTAGGACATGTTTTAACAAAAAAAGAACACAGCTGTAACGTTTCCGCCATACAGGACATAACGCGACGGCTCTCTGTCCCTGGACGGCATGCAGGGAAATTATAGCTTATTTCTGGCTGAAAGGGAAGCCCTCGACGACGGGGCGGCGCAGGGCGCCGGCCTTGTGCTAAAATTAAGGCCGACCTGAGAGCCGGCGCCGTCTCGGCCAAGCCAAGCGGCCGAAAAGCCAAGCGGCCGAAAAGCCAAACGGCCGACAAGACGAACGGCCCGGCCAAGCGCAAGTCGGGCCAGCGAGGTGACGCATGAGCAAGCACGGCCAGCAAATCGACAATTTGGAAAAAATGCTCCGCTACGCTCTGGGCGTGGCCCCGGACGAATTCGCCTTGCTGCCCGACGCCGAAGGCTTCGTGCCGTTGAAGGAGCTCCTCGCCGCCCTGCGGGCGGAAGACGGCTTCCGAAGCCTGGGCGAAGGCCGAATTCTGGAGGTCCTAAACCGCCCCGGCGACGAATCCCCGCTGGAGGCCCGAGGCGCCTTCATCCGCCTCAAGCCGGCTCTGGCCCAGCTGCCGCCGGAACTGCCGCCGAATTTGCCCAAGCCCAAAATCCTCCACCTGGGCCTCAAGCCTTCCGCGTGGGCCCACGCGTCGGTTCACGGCCTCAAGCCTCGACCGTCCGAACCGGCCATCAGGCTTTTTCCCGACCGGCAAGCGGCCCGCAAGGCGGCTAGCCGGTTCTGCCCCGAGCCGACCATGATCGCCGTGTCGGTTCGGCTGGCCGAGGCCCAGGGCGCGGTCTTGACGCCCTACTCCGAGCGAATGTGGCTGACCGACGCGCTCAAGCCCGAAGCCTTGACGGGGCCTCCCGTGCCGGCCAAGCCCGTGGAGGCCGAACGGACGTCGCCCCCAAGCGCGGCGCCGTCGCCCGGCCTCTACGCCGAACCGGCCGTCAGCCACGGCAAAAAGAAGGGCAAATACGAAGACGCGCCGGAGTGGAAAACCATGACCAGGCAGGATCGCCGCAAAAACCGGGAGTGAGGGCCGCGCGACCGGCCGTCAGCTGGACGTCACCAGGTTGCGGCCCTTTTGCTTGGAGATGTAGAGCGCCTTGTCGGCCCTGGCCAGCACCGTGGTGGCCGTGTCGTCGGAAACGCCTTCGGTGACGCCCATGGAAATGGTGATGTGGATCGACTTGTCGGAGTTGCGGAACAAGACGAATTCCACCGTCTCGACTTGGGTGCGTATTTTTTCGGCCACCCGGACGGTGTCGAGCAAGTTGGCTTCCGGCAACAGGATTATGAATTCGTCGCCCCCGTAGCGGAAGACGAAGTCGTCGAACCGCAGCGCCGAGGAGACCAGGCGGCCCATGTGAGCCAGGATGCTGTCGCCGGCTTGGTGACCGTAATTGTTGTTGACGTCGCGAAAAAGGTCAATGTCGAAAATTATCAGCCCGAAGCTGCTAAGCTTGCCGACGGCCATATTGTCGAGCGTCATGCGGATCTGCTCGTCGTAGGCCCGCCGATTGTAGATGCCCGTCAACGAGTCTTTGAGGGAAATGGATTTGATGTCCTCCAAATCGCTCAGCAGCCGGCGGCTCTGGGTGACGAAGGAATCGTAGTCGCGGCGGACGTCGTCGAGCCGGGTTTCCAAAGACTCCTTCTCCCGCTTGAGCTCCTGAAGGTGGTTCTCGTCCTGCTCGACCTTCAGCTCCACCGCCCGAAACAGGGCGTTGATCTCCTCCATGACTCTGGTCAGCAGCTTGTCGGGCTCTTCGGCGGCGCCCTCGGTCAAGCCGCCGTTGATGGCGCCCAGACGGCTGGAAAAAGTGTCGATGAAATTGCGGTTGTCATTGTCGAAATATTCGATGCTGCGGTCCAAAAATATAGAAAATTCTCTCTGCGTGAGCACTAGATTTTTTATGATGACGGAAAGACGCGATGAAATGAAAGACCGTTCTTCGCTGTAATCCCGCAGCAGGCGGAAACTCAGCGCCAGCAAAGACTGGACCCAGTGCTCCGGCGGCGCCTTCTCGTTGCGCATCCTGACGAGGTCGTCGGCCAGAGACTGGTAGCGGCCGTTGCGGAAGCCCTGCAGCTGATCCAGAAATAGGCCGAGCGCCTCCTGCGGCGGACTGGCCGACGACGGACCGGCCGAGCCGTCGTCGGACGCCGGCGTTTCCTGCACGCGCCGGAAGGCGAGCTTGGATACGGCGGCCTTGGCCTCTTCGCACTGCGCCTGGGCGTCGGTCTTGCGGAGCAGGCCGAATTCAAGATTCCGCAAAATGTCGGCCGCCGCGGCGTCGTAGCCTTGGCCGACCAAATAGTCAGCCAAGACCTTGAACAAATCGCTCAAAGCCTGCGTCATATCTGCTCTTTCAAGCTCCAACGCACGTAGTTGGCGTTCAACCAACAAATACTTGGACTTGAAATCTGATTTGAAATCACTTTCAGGCTTTGAGTTGTCAACTTTGGTCATTTGGTGTCACCGAAAAATAATCAACAGCAAAGGCCCTCATAAAAATGCAAATTATTTGCACAATTAGCTATATTTAAAGTGGACCAAGGCTTTTGCGTTTGACAAAAAACCTGCAGCTAGCGGCGCGGCGACCGAAAGTCCGGGCCAGCGCTAATGTCCGAGCTGAGAAATTGGCCGGCGACGTCGAAAACTGGGCGGACGTCGACGACCGAGCCCGAAAAAGGTCAGCAAATTGGCCGCCGCACCCCCCTCCCCAAGTTCAGACCGCAGAAAGCCCGCACGCCCATAAAGGAGTCGACTTCCGCAGTTCCTGTTGGCTGGTTAAGTAAGTCTGCGCCCTGCGGGCCGCGCCCGCAGGGCGCCCGGCCACGGGCGGCCAAGGCGGCGGCGAAGTTGACTTGGAGCAAAAACCCGCTTTTCAGCATGACAGGCCAAATAATCCCTAGCCGTCAAACCTGGCCGGCTTCGGCCCTGATCAGAGTTTTTCAGCTGGCTCGGAGTTCGTTCTTCAATTGGCCGTGCTCTTGCGGACCAACATGGGGACTTTAAAAAAATCTATGCCTTCTTTTTTCAGAAGTTTTTCTTCGGTAAAAGTCGACATGCCGCGAATATTACGTCTGGGGCTAACGCCATAGTGCATTTTAATAGCTTCATCCGCAAAATTAGGACCTACATCATAAAATTCATTCTCTAATCTTTCAGAAAAATCCTTAAGTCGGTTAAAAGCCACAGTTATTTTTTCTTGTTCAGTATTTGGATTATTTGGTTGAGTGGTTTCTTGCGATAAAGCGACGTTCGGTCGACTTTTAACCATTCCAAAGGTAGAAGGAAGTTTTGTAACTTGATCTCCTCCACAAATTGGGCATACCATTAGCTTGCTGGCGATTTGATTTTCTAAATCAGCCAAACTAGCGAACCAACCTTCAAATTGGTGCCCATTTAGACACAAAATATCGAAAACAACCATAGTGCTCCCGCGCCCCGGGGACGCCCCGACCAGCGACCTGCAGAGAACCTGCCCGAAATCATAATAAAACCGTTGCCCCCAATATGTCAAATTTTTCCGCTTGGCCGCCCCCGCCGTCGCTCCGGCCCTGGCGGCGCCGCCGAGCCGCCAGCCTGCCGACCCGGCGGCGGGCCGACAGTCCGGCCGCCAGATTGCTTGGCCCGGCGGGCGAACGCGTCCCGTCCTCCAGCGACGTTCGGCGCTCGAGCCGGCCTCTTGCTTGCCTGGCTTTTTTTGACATCAAGGCAAAAAAACGTTATATTTTAATAATGACGCGGTTAATTCGCCGCCCCCAGCCGCCGACGCCTCAGGCCCCCGAGAGGGCAGCCGACAACTTTTCAGCCGCCGGGCCCGGACGCTTTCGGCCGCCCTCGCCGGCGGCCCAGGCGCGAGCGGCGCCAACCTTAGTCGCCAGGAGAAGCCTATGCAGTATTCGGTGACATTCAGGCACATGGAGCCTTCCGATCACCTCAAGGAGTACGGACGCGACAAGCTGGCCAGACTGGAAAAATATCTCGACTCGGTGCTGGACGCCGACGTCATCTTCACCGTGGAAAAGTTCAGGCATATCGCAGAAGTCGTCATAGCATCGGACGGCCTGAAAATCAAGGCCGAGGAGCAAACCGAGGACATGTACTCGGCTCTCGACCTGGTGGTCGACAAGCTGGAAAAGCAAATCAAGCGCCATCGGGAAAAGCTCAAGGGCCACGGCAAGACCGCGGCCTCCAAAAAAACCTCGGGCGGCAACGGGCAGAGCCCCCGCCCGTCGCTCGCCGACGAGGGCGACGTCGTGACCGCCGATCGAGTTCGGGAGGTGAGCCTCGTCCGGATGGCCCTCGACGAGGCCGCCGAGATCTTGGCCCACAGCGTCAACCCCTTCGTGGTCTACCTCGACCGCGAGGACGGCGGCCTGCGGCTGCTGCACCAAAACGCCTCGGGCGCGCTGGAGCTGCTGAAGCTGCGCGGCTGACAGACCACGCGGCCGCCGCCTCGAAAGGGGCTTGACGCCTTTCGAACCGGGGACGCGTCGGCCCAGTCCGGCGCGTCTCCTGGGACGACGGCCGCCGGGCCGCCGACAACCGCCCCCGGGGCGCAAAAAGTGGGCGCGGCATGGATCTCGGCAAAATATTAAGCCTCGAATCGGTGTGGCTGGACTTCGCGCCGGAGGACAAGCAGCAGGCCATCGTCGAGCTCAGCCGCTTCGCCGCCGAACGGCTGGGCCTGGACCCTTCGGCCGTCGCCGACGTGGTGCTCGGCCGCGAGCAGCTGGGCTCCACCGCCTTGGGGGGCGGCGTGGCCCTGCCGCACGGCAAGACGCCCATGCTCGGCGAGGCCGCCCTATTTTTGGCCCGCACCGCCTCGGGCCTCAATCTCGATTTCGACAGCCCCGACGGCCGGCCGGTGCGCCTCTTGGCCCTGCTGCTGAGCCCTCAACGACCGTCGCCCGAGCATTTGAAAGTGCTGTCCGCGCTGGGACGCATTTGGAAGGCCCCGGAAAACGTCTCCGCGCTGCTGACGGCGCCGGACTGTCAAAGCTTTCTCGACGTTTTTCTGCTGCTGGCCGGCGAAGAGCCTGCGTCCGCCTCTTGAGCCCTCAGCTCGCCCGCGGGCGAGCCCGTCTTCCCGCCCGCCTTGAGCCCCGAAAAAAGCCGCCGTCCGGCCGCCTCAAGCGCCCCGGCCCTCGCGCGTCTTCGGCGGCGGCCCGCTGGCCGGGCCAATTTTTCGTCCGGCGCGGCTCTTGCTTTTCGCGGCCCCGGCTTGTAAAATTTATTCTGACCCCATGAGGCGGCCCCAGCCGACTTTATGCCCCAACCGCTTTTCATTGACCTAAGTTTAACCAAACGGCCATCTAATTTTAATGAATTTTCCTCTCCAACATAACAATTAACTAATAAATTTTTTGACGTAAATTTTGCTATTATATATTTAAAAGGGTTATTTTTTTGACGTAAAACCATAAAAAGACAATTGGCCCGCAAAAATAAACCGCGGCGGAGCGGCCGCCTCGCCCCGACCCTCGCCGGCCGGCGCGCGAGACCGGATCGCCTGAGGACGGGAAAACATGGCCGACGCCCACAAACCCGGCTTGATAATCATCGTCACGGGCCTGTCCGGCTCAGGCAAGAGTTCGGCCCTCAAGGCCTTGGAGGACAACGGCTTTCTGGCCATCGACAACCTGCCGGTCCAGCTTTTGGCCAAATTGCTGGCCCTCCGCAAGGAGAGCGAGGATTTCATCCGGCTGGCCGTGGGCATGGACGCCCGCGAATCGGCCTTGATGCAGCACTACCCCGAGGCCTTCGCCCAGACCAGGGAGCTGGGCTACGAGCTGCGGCTGGTTTTTTTGGAAGCCCAAGACCAGGTTTTGGTCAAGCGTTTCTCCGAAACCCGGCGCCCCCATCCGCTGGCCCCTGACGGCGGGATCCTTTCGGCCATCCGCCTCGAGCGGGAGCGGCTGGCCCCCTTGCGGGACATCGCCGATCTGATCATCGACACCTCCGACCTCACCGCCCCGGTGCTCCGGGAGGTGGTGTTGGAACGCTTCGTTCAGGTCCACAACCGCCGCAACCTGGCGGTGGAGGTCCTCTCGTTCGGCTTCAAAAAAGGCCTGCCGCCCGAGGCGGATCTGATGCTCGACGTCCGCTTTTTGCCCAATCCCTTCTACGTGGAAAAATTAAGGCCTCTCGACGGACGTGACGAGCGTATTTTGGATTATTTGCTCAATTTTAAGGAAACCACCGTTTTTCTGGAAAAACTTCTCGATTTACTCATTTTTTTGTTACCTCTTTACCAAAAAGAAGGCAAATCATATTTGACAATCGCGATTGGCTGCACCGGCGGCCAACATCGCAGCGTGGCCGTGGCCGGCTACCTTTGGGATCGCCTCAAAGACTGCTTTAGCGGCAGTCTGATGCTGCGCCACCGCGATATCCTCTAACACGACGCCTCCTATTTCGCCGCTGGCCGGCCAACCGCGCCCCCCAATGGGCCGCGGGTCCGACGTCCGCCGCCGTCCCCTCCAAAGCCCGCCTCTAGCCTCGAAAACCATCTTAAAAATTTTGGCGCCTCGTCGCGTTCCGTGGTATAATCCGAACTAATCGGCTGAAAAACGCCGTTTTTCCGGCTCGCGCCGGCCGGCCGGCTTGAGCCCCACCCTAGACCGTCGCGCCGCAGCGGCTTTTCGGCCGGCTGCGACAACGCTTTTTCGAGGTTCACGTGATAGGCATCGTCATCGTCACGCACGGCCAGCTGGGCGCCGAACTGCACAAGACCGCCGAACTCATCGTCGGCGGCCAAGCCCGTTGCCGGACCGTCGCGATCGAGCTCAACCAGAACCCTGACCACCTGCGCGACCTCATCGGCCGAGCCATCCAGTCCCAGGAGAGCGGCCAGGGCGTGCTGATCCTCACCGACATGTTCGGCGGCACCCCCTCCAACGTGAGCCTGTCGTTTTTGGAGGAAGGCCGGGTCGAGGTGCTGACCGGGGCCAGCCTGCCGATGCTCCTGAGGGCTTTTCAGCAGCGGGAGAAGCCCGACATGACCTTGCATGACTTGGCCCTCGACACCCGCGATCAGGCCCGCAAGGCCATCAACATGGCCGGCGATCTGCTCGGCCGGCGCGGCTCATGACCGCGGAAGACGTTCACTGCGGCCTCGGCGGCCGCGCCTGGGGCCGCCCGGTTCCGGCCGGCGAGGCGGCGTCATGACGTTGACCATGGCCAGGGTGGATCAAAAGCTCATCCACGGACAGGTGATCGCCGCTTGGGTCCCCCACCTCGGCATCGAGGAGATCATCGTCGTCGACGAGGACGTCTTGTCCGACGCGCTGACCCAAAGCATCCTGACGGCCGCCGTCCCGCCTCAAGTCCGGCAGACGTGCTTCGCCGCGCCCGCCGATTTGCCGAAAATCCTCCAAAGCCGGCCCCACGCCAACCGACGGCTGCTGCTGCTCTTCGGCGACCTGTCCGCCGTCAAGGCGGCCCTTGACCAAGGCCTCCGGCTGGAGAACCTCAATCTGGGCAACCAGGCCTGCCAGCCCAACGCCGAGTGCCGCAAGCTGTCGAGCTGCTTCTTCGCCAGCAGCTCGGATTTGGCCATTCTCGACTCGCTGGCCCGCGCGG
The DNA here is from genome assembly GCA_031269485.1 of Deltaproteobacteria bacterium. Lineage (GTDB taxonomy): Bacteria > Desulfobacterota > Desulfarculia > Adiutricales > Adiutricaceae > JAISZC01. The sequence continues at coordinate 22,010 of JAISZC010000227.1, read as the reverse complement.
GCCTCAATTTGTTTTTTCAATCCGTGCCGGGCGATCGGCCGATCCCCTTCTGCCCCGCGGACTTGACGCCCTCCGGCGGACGCCCTCGGACCGCCTAGGCCACGTCATGCCGCCGATTCTGTGGGGCCTTTTGGCGGCCTCGCTGCTCAATCTGGACCGGCAGTCCTTCGGCCACAACATGCTGGCCCGCCCCCTCGCCACGGGCTTTCTGATCGGCTGGGCCACGGCCCAGCCCCAGGCCGGCCTGACGCTGGGCCTGTGGGCGGAGCTGCTGTGGCTGGCCAGGCCGCCCTTGGGCGGCTTCATTGTCCCCAACGGCGGCTTGGCCGTCTCGGCGGCCCTGCTGGCCTGGGGCTTGGCGGCCTCGCCGGCGACCGGGCCCGACGCCGCCCTGGCCGCCGGCCGCCCGACGCCAGGCTCGCTGACGCTGCTCTTCGCGGCCGTGCCGCCCTTGGCCCATCTGGCCGTCAACGTCGAGCGCCTGGCCCGGGCCCGCTCGACCCGGATGGTCGCCCGGCTGGAAGCCGAGCTGCTCGAGGGCGCCAGCCCGCCCCTGTTGTGGTACAATCTCAGAGGCCTTTTGGTCACCTTGGCCGCCAGCCTGGTTTTTTTGGCCGTCTCGGCAGCCGCGCTCGCGGGCTTGCTGAAGCTGGCCGAGGCGGGCCTGCCGGCCGCGGCCTGGGCGGCGCTGGCCAAATTCGAGCCTTTCGCGCCTTTGGCCGGGCTGACCGTGCTGGCCGAAAACCTCCACGGCCGACGCTTGCTCGCCTTCGCCGCGCTGATGACGGCCTGCTGCGTCTTCCAGGCGCTTTGACATTTCGGCCTAAGCAATTTGTCGAGGAACGCGCGCCGCCCCGTGACCCAAAAGAACGCCGCCGGTCTGCAGGCTTAAAACGGTCAAATTAACCGCCATGGAGAGCTGGCTCGAATCGATTGGCGATAAGCCCCTCAACCGTCGGCAAAAATTTCAAGTCCTAGCCGCACTCATGCTAAATTGATTAGCCTTATTATATCAAATTTTAGACATTTACTTAAATAAATTACCAAGACGACTAAATAGCCCGTTGTTATTTTAGCAAATATATGAATTTTAAAAATCATATTGCAAAAACCTATTGAATATAATTTTTTAATAAACTACTATTTATTCTCGGACACCAAGCCAAGGAATCTCTAACGAAATTTTATTAAAAATTTTTAACCCACGTCAGACGAATTGGAACAAATTTATAAGCGCCTATAAATAACAAAATAATAAAAAATTAAATATAATTTATAGTCTCTAATTGTTTAACTTTTGCGCCATTTCTAAAAAATGCTTCCTAAACGTGATTTGGAACTGACCCGCATCCCCATAGACGACCTCGACCAAGTCTTGGAAATTGAACGGCTGTGCTTCAGCCAGCCCTGGACGCTCGACAACTTCCTGGCCGAATTCGAGCGCCCTTATGCGGTGATTTTGGGCCTCTACCAGGACCGACGGCTGACCGCCCAGTGCTTCAGCTGGCTGCTGCCGCCGGAGGGTTATCTGCTGAGCCTGGCCGTGCGCCCCGACCTCCAGGGCCGCGGCCTGGCCCGTCGGCTGCTGGAGAGCTGGCTGACCCTGTGCCGCCGGGCCGACGTCGTCTCGATGCGGCTGGAGGCCAGCGCCGTCAACGTGCCCGCCCTGAGGCTCTACCGCTCCTTGGGTTTTCGGCGCACGGGCCTGCGCCGCCGCTACTACGCCGACGGCACCGACGCCGTCCTGATGACCCTGGACCTTGAGCCCGGCCCTCCGGCCCGGCCTTGACGGGACGCCCCATGGTCGAGACAATACTGGTCGTCGACGACGAAAAGGACATCCGGCTGACCCTAGGCGGCCTGCTGGCCGACGAGGGCTATTTGGTCTCCCAGGCCTCCTCCGCGCCGGAGGCCCTGGAGCGCCTTGACGTGTCGGCGCCCAGCCTGGTGGTGCTCGACCTGTGGATGGGCGGCGCCGAGCACGGCTTTGAGGTGCTCGGGCGCATCAAGGAAGAATTTCCCCAGGTGCCGGTGATCGTCGTCTCAGGTCACGGCAACGTCGAGACCGCGGTCAAGGCCGTCAAGAACGGGGCCTACGACTTCATCGAAAAGCCGCTGTCGGCCGACAAGATCCTGCTGTCGGTCCAGCGGGCGCTGAGCTTTCGGCGCTTGGAGACGGAAAACCAAATCCTCAAAACCCGCGGCTCCCGGCCGCAGCTGATGATTGGACGCAGCCGGGCCATGGTCGAGCTGATGAAAACCGTCGAGATGGTGGCCCGCACCCCGGCCTCGGTGCTGATCTGCGGCGAAAACGGCGTGGGCAAGGAGCTGGTGGCCCACACCATCCACAGCCTCTCGCAGCGCGCCGACAAGCCCATGATCGAGCTCAACTGCGCGGCCATTCCTGAGGAGCTGGTGGAAAGCGAGCTGTTCGGGCACGAGAAGGGAGCCTTCACCGGGGCTTCCAACCGCCGGCAGGGCCGCTTCGACATGGCCAACCGCTCGACGCTGTTTTTGGACGAGATCGCCGACATGAGCCTCAAAACCCAGGCCAAGATTTTGCGGATCATCCAAGAGCAAAAATTCGAGCGGGTCGGCGGAACCAAGACCGTCAGCGTGGACGTGCGCATCATCGCCGCCACCAACAAGGACCTTTTGGTCGAAATCGGGAGCGGACGCTTCCGCAACGATCTTTATTACCGCCTCAACGTCGTCAGCGTGCGGGTGCCGCCGCTGCGCGAGCGGACCGAAGACATCCCGGAGCTGGCCGAAAAATTTTTGGACGATTGCCTGACGGTCAACAACTTGGGCCCCAAAAAGCTCGATCCGGACTTTTTGGGCCGTCTGCGAAACCGGCCCTGGCCCGGCAACGTCCGGGAGCTCAAAAACACCATCGAGCGCCTGGCCATCACCACCCCGGGCCCGGTCATCGATCGCGACCACGCCGAACCGCGCGACGAGCCGGAAGCGGCCGCGGCCTGCGTCGGCCCCGAATACATGTCTCTCCCGTACCGCGAGGCCAAGGCCGAGTTCGAGCGCCTTTATTTTCGCTCCCAGCTGCAAGTCCACGGCGAAAGCATGACCCAGACCGCCGAGGCCGTCGGCCTGGACCGGACCAGCCTTTACAAGAAGCTCAAGGCGTTGGGCTTCAAAGACTGGCTGGAAGGCTTCAACGGCTGAGCGCCTTTTTTTCGCTCGCCGCCTGGCTCGCCGCAGGACGCAAAACCGCCCAGGAAAGAACAACCCTTGAGCAAGCTTTTGGACAAACTTCTGGACCTCTACCGACGGATCGACCAATCCGGGCTGACCAATTGGCCTTTGTTGGCCGCCGCCCTGTCATATTACACGGCCCTGTCGGTGGTGCCCATTTTGGCCATTTGCTTCGCCCTGGCCAGAAGCTTGGGCCTCGAAGAGGCCATGCACCGCGCCATCTGGGAAAATTTTGGCGCTCAGGACGCCATGTTGGCCACCATGACCGAATTTGCCGAAAATCTCATTCGCAACTTTTCCGGAAGTTTATTGGTCTTTTCGGCCCTGGCCTTCATTTTTTGGTCGGTTCATGGACTTTTATGGCAATTGGAGGTCAACTTCAGCCGCATATTCGGCTACCTCAGCAACCGCACCGCCATTCATCGGGCCACCGACTATCTAACCATCATGATGGTCATCCCCTTTTTCCTGCTGGCCGCCGGCACCGTCAACATCTTTCTGGCCAGCCTCGACGCGTCTCTGCTGCCGCTGCCCAGCTCCTTCAACCTTCAATTCCAGCCCGTGTCCTCGGCCGTCATGATCGTCTTTCCGGTGTTAATCTGGTGGATGATCTTGGCCTGGACCTACAGCTACTTCAGCCGTGGCATCATCCGCTGGCGCGAAAGGCTCATCGGCGGTTTCGTCACTGGCCTGATCTTTCAAATTTTTCAAAAATTCTACCTTAAAATTATTATATCCATCACTAGCTACAATGCTATCTACGGCAGCTTCGCGATGGTGCCCCTTTTTATGGTCTGGCTATACATTAGCTGGCTCATCGTCATCTTCGGCGGAGAAATTACCCGTCGTTTGGCTGATTACTTTTTGACAGGTTTGAAGCTCAACGCCATTCTAGCCCCTATAACTTGGGAAGAGCTCAAAATATTGTCCCTCGACGTCATGACGGACATCATCGCCTCATACGACGACGCCAATTCGCCCAAACCCTCCAGCATTCTGTCTTTGGCCAAAAACCTCAATAAGCCGTTGCCTCATTTGGGCCGCGCCATCAATTGCCTGCAAAACGCCGGTCTGCTGACCAGGGTGGCCGTGGCGGAAAACGACGACGGCCCGGTCTTTCTGCCGAGCTGGGCCCCCGACCGCTTGACCAAAGAAATGATCGTCCAAACCCTGGAACGTCGCTCCCAAGCCTGAGCCGCCCGCCAAAGACGGCTTTTGGGGCGGCTTTGGCGGGCGACTTTGTTGGATTTTTTTGGCTCGGCGCGCACGTCGGCCGCCCGCCGCGGCCCGGGGCGGGCCCGACGGGCCGGCTGGGGCCAACTGGCTGGAGGCCGGCTGGGCGGGCTGGAGCCAACTGGCTGGGCCGGCGGAAAGCGGGCCGGCGATCAGACGTAATTCGCATTTCGCGCTCCGGCCAAGCGCCGGCCGGTCCATTTTTCGGCGGCTCGACCGCAGGAGGTTTTTTCGGCATGAGGAAATTGGGCGTCGTCGGAGGCGCCGGCGGACTGGGCTCGACCCTGGCCTTCCATGCGGGCTTGACCGACCTCTTCGAAACCGTGGCTTTGGTCGACGTCAATCGGGGCCGGCTGGAAACCCAAATCATCGATTTGCGGGAAAGCTTCTGCCAGGAATGCTCCACCCAGGTCGTCGGCGGCGACTGGGAAGTTTTGGCCGACTGCGACGCGCTGGTGCTGGCCGCGGCCGCCACCGGGCGGCAGGTTAATTCCCGCAGCGACTACCTGGGCGCCAACCTCGGACTCGTGCGCGAGACCGCCGACCGGGCGGCCCAGCTGTGCCCCCAGGCGACGCTCATTTCCTGCACCGCGCCGGTCGACGTCTTCGTCATGATCCTCCACGGCCGGCTGGGCTGGGACCGCGGCCGAATCTTGGGCTTTTGCCTCAACGACTCGCTGCGCTTCCGCTGGGCCCTGTCGCGCGTCCTCCAAGTCGACGCCCGCCGCCTCGACGGGCTGGTTTTGGGCGAGCACGGCGAAAGCCAAGTGCTCGTCTGGTCCTCGGTCAAGCTCGACGGCCGCCCCCACCGGCTCGACGAGGCCGCCAAAGCCGCCGTCGCCAAGATTCTGGCCGACTGGTATCCCCATTGGCAAGCCCAAAACTCCGGACGCACCACCACCTGGACCTCGGCGGTCTCGCTGCGCCGGATGCTGACGGCCCTGTCGGCCGGCCGCGGCGCCTCGATGGCCTCGATGGTCTGCCGCGGCGAATACGGCCTGACCGACGTCGCGGCGGGCCTGCCCGTCGAGGTCGAAGCCGGCGGCCGGGCGTCCATCGTCGAAATCGGGCTCGAAGACGAGGAATTGAGCCTTTTGCGGGCCTCGGCCGACCGGATCAAGGCCCTCCACGCCCAGGCCGTCTGACGGGCCGCCGGCTGACGTACGGGCGGCCAAGCTCCGAAACGCACACCCTCGACGGAAGGACGCGCCGCTTGCTGAAGCTCACTGACGGATTGGAACGCCACGCCTTCGAGTTGTTCGCGGACCACCCCCGCCTCAGGCACGGCCTGTTCGCCCGGGGGCCCGACGGCCGCCCGGCCAGCTTCTCCTTCGGCGCCGGCCAGGACGACCGGACCGTCATGGCCAACTTTCGGGCGGCCGAGCGCTGCCTGGGGCTCCCGCCTTCGTCGATGGTGGGCCAAGTCCACGGCGATCGCGTTCTGACGCTGGCCGCAGGCGAAATTTACCGGCCCGACGGCCCCGAGCAGGTTCGCGGAGGCTACGACGCCATCATCGGCCGGCCGGGCCAGACCTTGGCCGTCAGGCTGGCCGACTGCCAGGGGATCCTTCTCTTCGAGCCCGCCAGCCTGACCACGGCCCTGGTCCACAGCGGCTGGCGCGGCTCGGTCAAAAACGTCCTGGGCCGGACGGTGGCCGCGCTCCGCGACGAGCTGGGCCTCAACCCCGCCGATTTGCTGGCCGCCGTCAGCCCCTCGCTGGGGCCGTGCTGCGCCCAGTACCGCGACTGGGCGCAAGATTTTCCTCCGGAATTCGGCCAATTTCGGCCTTTCGGCGACGACCGCTTCGACTTCCAGGCCCTCAGCCTCAGCCAGCTGACCGCGGCGGGCTTGCGGCCCCAAAACATCCAGCTCTCCGGCGTCTGCACCCGCTGCTCGCCGGACTTTTTCAGCCACCGCCGAGGCGACGTCCAACGCTTCGCGCTGCTGGCCGGAGCGCCGGCTTGACCGCCCAAGCCGTTTCGGCCAGGCCCGACGCCCCGGCCCTCGTCGAGGCCCGGCTCGAGTCCGTCCGCGACGTCGGCGGCCGAACCTTTCTGCTGCGCCTGTCGCTGCCCGGCCCCGCCCCGCAGCCGGCCTGGCCGGCCCTGGGCCGCTTCGCCAAGCTCAGGGCCTGGGCCCCGCCCCCCGCCGTCCCGCTGCTGGATCGGCCTTTTTCCATCCACCGCAGCGCCCCCGGCCAAGTCGAGTTCCTCATCCGCCGGCTCGGCCCGGCCACCGCCGCGCTGACCGCGGCCCGCCCCGGACAGGCCGTTCGGCTGACCGGCCCCTTGGGCCGAGGCCTGGAGGGCACGGCCGAACTCGCCGCCGGCCGGCTGCATCTGGCGGCCGGCGGCGCCGGCTTGGCCCCCATGGCCTCGATTATGGAGCGGCTGGGCGCCGGCGCCCGTCTTTTCTACGGCGAACGGACCGCCGAGGCCCAAGTCGACCTCGCCTGGCTGCAATCCTGGGCCGGCGAGGTCGAGGCGGCCGTCGAGGACGGCCGCGGCTACGGCCGGCGCGGCCTGATCGTCGACCGGCTCGACGAGGCCCTCAGCCACGACCCGCGGCCGATCTTCGGCTGCGGCCCGCCGGGCTTCCTGCGGGCCTTGGCCGTCTTGGCCCGGCGCCGCCAGACGCCTTTGCTGGTGGGGGCCGAGGCCTTCATGGCCTGCGGGCTGGGCGTATGCCTGTCGTGCAGTCTGCCGCTGACCGGCGGCGGCCGCGTCAGGGTCTGCCGTGAAGGTCCGGCGCTCGACGGCCTGACGATCGACTGGGAGGCCGGCCGATGAACGACCAAGCCCCTCGCCCGGCGCCGCCCGCCGTCGGCCCGGCCGATCTCGCCGTGAGCCTGGGCCCGCTGAGGCTCAAAAACCCCGTCGTCGCCGCCTCGGGGACCTTCGGCTACGGCCTCGAGCTGGCCGACTTGTGCCCGCCGGCGCGCTTGGGGGCGGTGGTGGTCAAGGGCCTGAGCCTGACGCCTTGGCCCGGCAATCCCCTGCCGCGGATCATCGAGACGGCCGGCGGCCTTTTGAACTCCATCGGCTTGGAGAACATCGGCGTCGAGGCCTTTGTCCGACAGGCCCTGCCGCCTTTGAAGGCCGCCGGCGCCACGGTCGGCGCCAACGTCGTGGGCCGCGCCGTGGAGGAATACGTGGGCGCGACGCGCCTGCTGGCCCAATCCGAAGTCGATTTTCTGGAGCTCAACGTCAGCTGCCCCAACCTGGCCTCCCCCGGCGGCCTGAGCTTCGGCGCCGACCCGGACGCCGCCGCCCGCCTGACGGCCGCCGCGGTCGCCGCCGCGGAAGGCAAGCCGCTGATGGTCAAGCTCCCGCCGCTGGTCGCCGACCTGCCCCTGCTGGCCCGCCGGGTCGAGGCCGCCGGGGCCACGGCCATCTCGCTCGTCAACACCCTGCCAGGCCTGGCCGTGGACCTGGAAACCCGCCGTCCCAAGCTGGGCCGCGGCTTCGGGGGCTTGTCCGGCCCCCCGCTCAAGCCCTTGGCCTTGAGGCAGACGCTGCTTTGCGCCCGGGCCGTCTCCGTCCCGGTGGTCGGCCTGGGCGGGGCCTTCACGGCCGAGGACGTGCTGGAGTTCATCTTGGCGGGCGCCACGGCCGTCCAAATGGGCACCGCCATTTTGGCCGATCCGACCTCGCCGCTGAAAGCCATCGAGGGCCTCGGCCGCTGGCTGGGCGACCATGGCTTGACCGGCTTCGACGACCTCCGCGGCTCGCTCCAGCTCGACTGAGCCGGCCGTCGCTTGGCGCCTTTGGCGGGCCGCTCTGGCCCTCGCCTGCGGCCGGGCCGCCCGGGTTCCTCGCCTGTGGCCGGGCCGCTCGGGCCCCTCGCCCCTTTTCCGCGAGCCTCGCCGGCCCCTCGGACCGCCGGCGCCCCTTGACCGCATAGGACGATTCATGCCCACCTCCACCCGACCAGGCCGCCGCCGACTGCGCTGGGCCGCCCTCCTCGCGACGCTGGCCCTGGCGGCCGGCGCCCTGGGCCCCTCTTGGCTGCTCCAACGCTTCCTCAATCGCCAGCTCCCCGACGGGCCCTTCGCGTCCGTGGCGGCCGAGTCGGCCAAAATCTCCCCGCTGCTCGACGGCCTGACGGTGCGGTCGCTGAGGCTGACGCTGCGCGACGATCCGTCCCAAGCCGTGACCTTGGCCGAAGCGCGCGCCACGGGCCTGGACCGGACGGCTCTCCTCAAGGCCCTGCTGGGCTTCGAGGACGCGGCCTTTTCGGTCCTGGCCGAGGGCGATCTGCTTCTGCGCCATTACGCCCAAGAAACGGCCCTGGGCGGCGCGGCCAAGCTCCGCTTCGGCTCGCTGGGGCTGCAAGGCCTCAAAATCGACTGGGCCAACCAGCGGACCGGCTCGCTCGACCACCTGCAGCTGGCCAGCCTCAAGGCCGCCGACGCGGAGATCGTCCTTCACGACGGCTCGAGCCTGTCGGTCGACGGCTTGTCCCTCTTCGGCCTGGAACGCGGCGTCTTGGCCGGCGCGTCGCTCAGCGGCCTGACGATCGACGACGGGCTCGACCGCCGCTGGCAGGCCGGCGACGCGGCCGCGACGGGCCTGGATTTGCTCAAAATCCTGGCCGCCCTCGAGTCGCCCACGACGGTCAACTTGGCCGCCGCCGCGGCCGGCGGGCTGGAAAGCCTGGATCTGGCCGCCTTTTCGCTGAGCTTGGGCGCGGAGGAGGCGCTGAGCCTCAACCGGGCCGTGATCGACTCCCGCCGCCTCGAGCCGGACCAAGGCGGCCGCGAGGCCGACTTGCCGGCCGCCCTGGAGGCCGCGCTCCCCCCCTCTCCGGCGGAGAAGCCGCCCGCCGCGGCGCCGGGCCCCCGGCCGGACCCCGCGCGGCGCCAAAGCCTTGAACGGAGTCAAGAGCGGCTTTGGCTCCTGACGGGCTTCACGGTCAACCTCGAGACGCTGGTCCCGGAGCTGACCTGGCCGCCGGATGAAATCGCCGACCCGGGCCAGGCCTTGCGGCTGACGCTGCTGGAAAGCCTGGGGGCCAGCCCGTCGGGCGACGCCCAGGCCCGCTTCCGGCGCTCGCCGGAGGGGAGCGAGATCCGGCTGGAGGTCCGCCTCGACGGCGGGCCGGCCTTGACGACGCCGACGGAGCCCAGCGAGCCGGCCGCCGACCGGCTCGCCAGCCCGGCGCCGCCGGACCCGACCAACCGGACGGGACCGGCGGCGCCAGCCGCCCTGGATCTCGTCGTCCGCCTGCACGGCGGCTCGGTCGACCTCGGCGGCGGCCCCCTGGGCCTTATGAGCGCCTCCTTGGGTCCTGGGGAGGCGCGCCTCGAGGTTGGCGGGCTGGGCCCGCGCCTGTATCGGTCCCTGGAACGGCGCCTGCTGGCCGGCCGCCCGGCCGGCGAGGTGCTGACCGCGGCCTTGCCGGCCTTTTTGGCTTGGCTGGACCTGCCCGACCCGGCCAAGGGGACCCTCAACCGCGAAATCGTCGCGCTCGAACTGGCCGAGTTTTTGCCCCGGCCCCAAAACCTGCGCCTGTCCTGGCGGCCCGGGCCGGGCTTTCCCTGGTCCGCGCTGAGGGAGTCCGCCGCCCTGGGCCCGGGGCTGCTCGGGGCCGCCGACGCGACCTCGCTTTTCCAGGCCGTCAGGTACGACGTCCTCGTGGGCCTCAACGCCTCTTTGGCGGTCAACGGCCGCGCGCCGGCGGCCATCTGGCTCCCGCCGCCCCCCAAGCGCCCCAAGCCCTAAGGCCCTCCGAAGCGGAGGGGGCGCGGGCCTCGGGGCGGCGCCCGCCCCGCCGAAAGAAGCCGCGCAGCCGCGCCCTTCTTGGTCCAAACGGCGGATTATGATATTATGCTCTGCTTGAACGTCGCCGGGACGCCGACGGACGGCCGCCGCCTTGAGGGCTTGGTTTCGGGCCAAGGGCCCTCCAACGGCCCCCCAAGGGGGCCGGGCTCGCAGCTTTTCGCAGCTTCTCGCCGGCTTAAAAATTGAAAGCCATTTAAGAACCGAAAGCCATTTTTCGAAATGTCACCCCCGCCCGCGCCCGCCAGTCGCGGCGATCCGGAGATCATCATGCGCTCCACCGAAGCCCAAAAGTTCAAGCCCGCCGGCAGCCAGCCCGGCAAGGCCAAAATCTTCGCCGTCGTCGCCGTCGCGGCGGTCGTCGTCATTGCGCTGGCCAGCTATCTGGCGATCTCGCGCAAAGCCGCCAAAGAAGGGACCGAATCCTTTCGGCTGCTCATGGACCAGGCCTTCGGGGCCGAAGGCTGGAGCGTCGAAAACATCGACGTGTCGGTCTTCGACAAGCTCCTGACCGCCCGCGGGGTCTCCATCAAGCCGGGCCACGCGAGCTTCAAGGAGCCCACGACCGTGGAAAGCCTGGAAATCCACCAAGGTCTTCCTTCCGAAGAGCTCCAGGCCCTGCTGGCGCGCGCCGACTGGCGCTCGGCCCCGGAGACGCGCCTGGCGAGCCGGGTCGTGTTCAACGGCCTGGACATCAAGGCGCCCGACGCGAGCGGCGAAAAAGTCATAGGCACGATCAAGCTCAAGTCCGTCGAGCTCGACGCCCCGACTTTGGCGGCCTCGGGACCGGAGACCAGTCCCGGCCTGCTGGGCTTTTTGAAGAGCGTCAGGCTCTCGCGCGTCGTCAGCCGCGATCTGCAGATCGCCTCGACCGACGAGCCGGCGACGCTCTCCCTCGGCCACGCCGAGGCCGTCAATCCTCGCTTCGGCGAGAGCTGGACCGATCTCAACGACCCGCTGGAGGCCCTGTTGGCCCTCTCGGCCACCGAGCTTTCCTATAATGATCTCAAATTTCAAGCCACCAAAGACCAAAACAATGTCACTTTTGAGATCGGCGAACAGCGCCTGCAAGGCATGGGCGAAAATTTCAAATTTGATCAGGCGAGTTTAAAAAATTTCATTTTTAAGGCCCTGATAGAAGATGACGACGACGCCGAAGGGGCCGAAGACGACGAAAGCGCCGAAGACGACGAAGACGCCGAAGGCGGCGAGCCCCAGGCGGCGAAAGCCGCTCAACCAGGCGTCGACGTGAACTTGCGCCTGGGCGAGTTTGTCATGGAAGGCTTGGACTTGAGCGCTCTTTTCCGGCGTTTCGAGGAGCTGGCGGTCCTCGCCGCGATTTCCGACCTCGACAGCCTCGATGACCCCGTTAAGCTTGCAAATTTTTACAACGACGCCTACCGCCTCTCCGACCTTTTGGTGGCCCCGTATTCCTTGAAACGCGCCCACGCCAAGGATTTGAGCCTGGACATCGACGGCCAGCTGAAGGCCGCCATGGCCGCCGCGACCTTCGAGGGCCCCTTCGAGGCCGGCAAGCTCGCGCCCAAGCAGACCTTCGCCCTCGAAAGCCTCAAAATCGAGCTGCCGACCAAAGCCGAGCCGGGCTCCAGGTTCGCGGAAGTGGCCGAATTCAGCCAAAAATTCGGGCAAAGCGTCTTCAACCTCGCCTACAATTTTGACGCCGTCTACGACGAAGCCGCCAAAACCTTGACCTGGCGGGCCACGCCGTTGCTGGGCGAAGCCGAGCTCGTCGATTTGAACTTGTCGTTCGTCTTCGCCGGGCTGACGCCGTCGCTGATCGAGGAAATGAGCCAGATCACCCTCGGCGACGCCGAAACGATCTTCCTCTCCCCTCAATTCGCCTCTTTTGGCCTGGCCCAAGCCCAGCTGGAGATCGTCAACCGCGCCTTGGTCGACAAGCTCTACGCCATGGCGGGCCAGGAGCAAGGCATGGACAAGGACCTCGTCAAGGAGGCCTTGGCCGCCAGCCTGGAGCTGTTCGTCGGCCCAGCCTTGGAAAGCAGCTTTGAAGGCGCCGACCAGCTCGTCGCGGCCGCGCAGACTTTCCTGCGCGACCCCCAATCCATAGCGCTGACCGTCGGCCCGCCCGAGCCTCTGAATTGGAAGGCTCTGACCGAGGCGACCAGCCAGCCCCAGCTGCTCAACGCCCTCAAAATGAACCTGGCCGTCAACGGCCAAGCGCCCACGCCCGTCGTCTGGCTGGAGGCGCCGCCCGATCACGAGGCGGACGACGAGGAGGGCTTCGACGACGAGGACGACTTCGACGAATCCGACGAATAAGCGGCCGACGAGGAGCAGTCCCACGTCCGCCGAACCGCGCAGGCCCGAGGCCGCCGTCTTTTTCGATCCGCGGCCGCTGGCCGGGCCGGGGCCCGGCCAGCTGTACTCTTTTCAAACCCTCGGCGGGCCGGGCGCCCATTTCGGCGCCTCCGGCCGGCTGACGTTCGACGGCCCCGAGGGCCGGCGGGAGGCCAACGCCCTGCCCGTCTCGCCCTACGGGCCCCAGTCGCTTTTTTGGCTCGAGGCGCCCCTCCCGCCCGAACTCTTGACGCGGCCGGCGCGCTTCGAGCCCCAAAACGCTCCGCCGCCGGCCTTCACCAACCCCGAGCCTTTGCCGGGGCTGGATCTTTTTTTGGACCACAGCGCCGGCTGGCTCTTGGCCATGATCGAGGGCCTGACCGGCGGACCTGGCCCCTGGCCGGCGGAGCTGTGGCCGCCGTTGCCCGAGGGCCCGCCGCCCGCCGGAGTGAGCTTCGTGTGGGCCCTCGACGTCCCGGCCGCGGCTTCGAGGCTGTCCGCGGCCCTGCCGCCCAACGAAAACCTCCTTTTGGTCTCCGAGTCGCCTCAGGCGCTGGCCGCCGCGGCCCGCCTGGCCCGACCCGGCGAGGCCTTGGCCCTGTCGCGCCAAGCCGTCCACCCCGAGCTGGCCGCCGTTTCGCTGCCGGCCCGCCTCAACGAGCGCCGCCAGGCGCGCGAGCGGGCCGTGGCCGAAGCCCGCGCCAAGCTGACGGCCCACCAGAAAATCGAAAAGGCGACGGAAGAAAAAATCCGCGCCTTGGCCCGGCTCGCCAGCTTGCGGCGGGATTTGGAGCGGCTCAAGGCCGAGGGACGCCAGCGGCTGGACGAGTGGGCACGGGGCCAAGAATCGTTCGAGCAGGCCGCCGAGCTTTGGGAGCGAAGCCGGCCGGACCAAGCCTCCGGCTGGCTGACCTTTCTGACTCGTCGCCGCGAGGCCGCGCGCAGCCGCGAGCAGACGCGCGCGCGCGGCGATCTCGACCGGGCCGAGACCGATCTGCGCGCGACCCGTCTGGAGATCGAGTCCCTGCTGGCCGAAGCCCGCCGGCTGGAGGCCGAGCTCGAGGAGACCGCGGCCGCGACGACGGGCTGGCCTTCCGCCCGCCGCCTCGACGACGAGCTGGCCGCCCTGAAGACCGAGGGCCGGCGGCTTTTGGAGCAGGCGGCGGCGGTGAGCCGAACCCCGTCGGAGACGGAAGAAATATTGGCCGTGGCCGCCGCGGCCCGGCTGTTTTTGGCCTCGCCTGGCTGGACGACCCAAGGCAGCCTCGATCCCGACCGGGTCTTCGACAACGTGGCCTTGGCCGCGCCCTGCGTCCCCAACCAGCGGGCCCGCCAGGCCTTGGTCCAGGAAGCCGGCCGGGCCCGCCGCCGGCTGACGGTGACGGCGGACTTCACCGGCTGGTCGTGGACCGCCCCGCCCCCCGTGCAAGACGGCGCGCCGGCTTGGCGCTGCTTCACCGCCGCCGCGCCCCGCTCCAAGCCGAGCTGGCCTCTGGCCGAGCTCTTGGGCCCGCTGCCCGATTTGGCCGGTCCCGACGGCCGCCTGTGGCTCGAGCCGCGCCCCGAGCGGCGCCCGTGGCTGCGGGAGCTGGGATTGACCGGCGGGCTGGGCCGCCTCGCTCTCCCGCTCGCCCAAGGGCCGACGCTGCGCGCGCCGGACCAGATTGGCCCGATCTGCCCGGCGACGGCCTGGGCGGCGGTTCAGCTGGCCGCCCAAGCCTCCCGCCTGGCGGCCGCCGCCGGGGACCAGCCCGGCCCGGAGCGGCCGGCGGCCTATCTGCTGGCCCCCTCGGCGGGGCAGGCCCGCCTGCTGCGGGCTTTTTTGGAGGATTTCGGACGCCCGGCCGGCGTCTACGCCGGCGAGCCGGCGGATTTCGACCAGTGGCCCCCGGCCGCCATGGCGCTGATCGACACGGCCTTAAACGCGCCCGGCGCCGACCACCCCTGGAAGGCCGCCGGGCCGGCCCGCGCGGCCTTTCTGCGGGCCCTGACTCTGGCCGCCGGCGCCGTCGTCGCTACGGGCGCCCCGGAGGCTTTCGAGGCCTGGGCGGAAGGCCGGCCGGCCCCGAAGGCGCCAGCCGGCCAGGCGGCTTCGTCCCAGGAGGCGCAGCTCGAAGGGCGGCCCCAGAAGGCGCCCTCGGAGGCGCCCCAGGAGACGCCGTCGGAGGCGCAGTCGGCCCCGTCGCAACCTTTAAGCAAGGCGAGCCAGGACCCGCCGCTGCTGGCCAGGCTTTGGCGGGCGCTGACCGATCGGGCCTCGGCGCCCCGGGCCCACGGGCCGCGGCCCTTTTGGCCCGATCTGCTGGATCAGGCCAAAGAGTCCGTCACGCTGGCCCTCCCGCCGTTTGACCCGGCGTGGTGGCCGACTTTGGAGCCGCGCCTGCTGGGGGCCCTGCGGCGCCGAGTCGAGACGACCGTCTTGGCCGCCTTGCCGCCCGAAGATCAGCGGGCTTATCCCGGCGAGGCGGTCAGAAGCTTGCGGCTGCACGGGGCCCAGACCATCCTCGCCCAAGGCTTTGACGGCTTTTTGGCCGTCATCGACCGCCGCTGGCTGGCGACGGGCTCGGCGGCGGACCTCGCCGGCCTCGCCCGGCGCTGGCCGACGCCGGCGGCCGAGGTCCCGCGGGCGGCGGCCTTGACGCTGGAATTTTTGCAGCAACGCGCGACGCGCGAAAAGCTCGGCTCGACCGCCCCCCGCAACTGCCCGCTGTGCGGCTGGCCGCACCTGCTGATCAATCAGCGCCGGCCTCGGCATTTTGGGGACCGCCAGCCGCTGAAGCTGGGCTGCCTCAACCCGGCCTGCGCCAATCACAAAAAGCCCCGGCGGCTCGACGAGCGCTGGCCTTGGACGGACGTCCCGACCTGCCGGCTGAGGCCGACTTTGAACTACCGGCTGACGGCCGGAGGCAAGGAGGCTCGGTGGGTCTGCCCCGAACATCCTGACCAATGCCCGTCTTGGCCGGCCGTGCCGGGCGATCCGCCGGACCCCGCCCGCGGCTGAAGATAAAAAAGCCGCCAAGGGGCCGAAAATTGGCCGGCCGGCCATGAGCCGTCCAACCGCCAGCCCGATCAGGGCGACGTCTTGCTCGCCGTCAGCCAGGAGCCGACCTTGACCAGTCCCACGCCCGCCGCCCGCTCCGCGCGGATCTTGAGTTTTCTCAAGGCCTGGGGCCTGACGCTGGCCTTGACGGCGGCCGCCGTCGCCGTGTTCGCCATCGGCCTGTCCTGGACCGCCCGGCGCTGGTCGGCCTTCGAGCGGACCATGGACCACCTCTTCGGCGAGGGGAGCTGGAGCGCCCAAGGCCACAGCTACGACGAGCAGCTGGGCGCCTTGGTCGTGACGAACTTGAGCCTCAAGCCCGGCGCCTGGTCCGGCGGCCTGGCGGCGCCGCTCGACGGCGAGCTGACCGTCCAACGGGCGGAGATCGCGACCGCCGCCTGGCCGGGGCGCCGGGAGCTTTCCGGGGCGCGGCCCTGGCGCTTGGACCGGCTCGGCCTCTACGGCCTCGCGCGCCGGTCTCGGGCGGGCGAGCTGACCCTCGACGTGACGGCCGCTTCGCTGGAGATCGCCGGCTGGCGCCAGTCGGCCGCCGACGAGACGGGGGCCCGAACCGCCGCGGCCGACGAGCTGACGCTGCTGGGCTGGCGGGCCGAGCTGCGCGGCCCCGTCACGGTCCCTCTGGAGTCGGGCCTCTCCGAGCCCGTCTCGGCGACGCCGGAGCTCGAGGACTCCGACGGCGAAGCCGGCGGCTCGGAAGGCGAGGCCGACGGCTCGGAAGGCGAAGCCGACGGCTCGGCCGGCGAAACGGCCGGCGAGGCGGCTTTGAAGCCCCCCGCCCAGATCGCCGCCCGCGGGCTTTTGACCGTCGACAAGGACCTCAGTCTCTCCCTGAGCTTGGCGACGCTCAAGCTCGCCGGGCCAGAGCTCGCGTCGGGCCAATTTCCGGCCGGCCTGCGAGCCGAAAAGCTGGAAACCGCCGGCTGGCGGCTGACGGCCGTCTTGGGGCCCGACCGGACTCAGGCCTCCTTGGCCAGCTTGACGGCCGGCCGGCCCGACGGCGCAGGCCAGGCGGACTGGGCGGAAATTCGAGGCTTGACGGCTTTTTTGGGGCCTGACGGCGACGAGCCGCAGCCCGCCGAACAAGACCTCGAGCCGCGGCAAGGCCTGAAGCTGGAGCTGGCCGCCTGGCGCCTCGAAGACCTTGATTTCGGGCCCAGTTTCAGGCGCCTTTTCGCCGCCGCCGCGCCGGCTCAAGCCTCCGGCCGCCTGCCGCGCCAGGCGGCCGTCCTGACGGACCCTTTCAGCCGCCAGGTCAAGCTGCGGCGCCTGACGGGCGCCGACTGGCTGGAGTTGGCGTCCTCCGTCGGCGCCTCGAAAATCAAAGGCTTCCAGGCCGTCGTCGACGGCCTGGCGACCTTCGGGCTCGACGAGGCGGCCTTGACGGGCCTGGGCTCGGCGCCGACCCAGCGCGCCGATTTTGAAGGCCTGTTCTTGGCTCTCCCGCCGCCGTCCGCCTCCGACGGGCCGTCGCTGGCCATTTGGAGCCTGTTTGGCCTGCAAAGCCGCTTTGAGGCCGACTTGGCCCTCCGACTCGACTACGAGGCCGAGGCCGGGGTCATGTCGCTGGTGGTGGAAAATCTGCTGTTGCGGGACCTGGCCTCGGTGACGGCCTTCGCCAAGCTCGAGGGCCTCCGGCCCCAGTCGCTGCGCATTTTTGAAAAAATCGGCCGCCAGGAGGGCCCGCCGCTTTTGGGCGAGCCGGAGCTCTTCGACGTGGCCCTCGCCGGACTGTGGATTGACGCCGAGGATTTGTCTCTGACCGACAGCCTTCTGGCTCTGGCGGCCAGACGCCAAGGCCTGGCGCTCGAGGAGATCAGGCGGCGGGCCGCCGAAGCCTTCGAGCTGGAGGCGGCCATGCGCCTCGACGACCTTTTGGAGAACGCCGCCGACCTCCATCAGCCGGTGCGGGCCTTTCTGGCCCGGCCGGGCAGCCTGTCGCTGCGCGTGGAGCCCTCGCCGCCTTTGTCGGCCGGACGCCTCAGAACGGCCCGAAGCCTGACCGAGCTGCTCAATTCCCTCAACCTGGGCCTGTCGGCCAACCGCGAGGCTTCGCCGGCCCTGCGGTTCCGGACCGGACCTTTGGGCTTCGACCGCGACTTGATTTCCGACGAGTCGGGCCTCCACCCGGCCGACGAGCCGCCCCAGGACACGCCGAGCGCGACCGAGCCGGAAACGCTGACGGACAATTTGGAGGGCTTGGGCAGCCTCGACGCCCTCAAAAGCTTGGAGCGCCTCAGGCGCTCCGGCCGGCCGTCTAGCTCGCTGGAGGAAGCCCTGGCGCCCTGGGGCGCCCGGCCCGGCGCCGGAGCTCGGCCATGAGCCGCCCGCCGCGCGACGAGAAGCCCCAAAAAGACGGCTGGCTGAGGCCGTTTTTGCGGCGGCTGGCCGCGAACTCGGCCGAGCCGGAAATCCTCTTTGAGGGCGACTCGGCGCTTCACCACGTCACCGTCGTCGAGCGCGACGGCCGCCGAACGC
Organism: Deltaproteobacteria bacterium; assembly: GCA_031269485.1. Classification (GTDB taxonomy): domain Bacteria; phylum Desulfobacterota; class Desulfarculia; order Adiutricales; family Adiutricaceae; genus JAISZC01. The sequence continues at coordinate 3,931 of JAISZC010000227.1, read as the reverse complement.
TTTTTTTGGGGCCCAACGCGCGCGAGGCCGAAACTTCCGTCTCGCTGACCGACCCTGAAGCGGCCGTTTTCGAATATCCGGGCATGATGCTGCTGTCGTTGGCCGTCGGCCCGAAAAACCGCCGCATCCTCATGCTGGGCCTGGGCGGGGGCTTCATCCCCGGCCTTTTTCAAAAACGTCTGCCGGAGCACGCCCTGACGGTGGTGGAGGTCGACCCGTTGGTGGCCGAGCTGGCCGAAAATTTTTTCGGCTTCGCCCCCGGCGGCAACGTGGAGCTGGTCATCGCCGACGGCTTGGAGCATATCGCGGCTCTGCCCGACGAGTCCTACGACCAAATTTGGCTTGACGCCTTCGACGGCGCCTACATTCCGCCGCATTTGGCCACGACGGCCTTTTTGGAGCTGGCCCGGACCAAGCTGGTCGAAGGCGGCCTGTTGACGCAAAATTTGCACCAGACCGCCTGGCGGCTCTATTCTGATCAGCTGACCGACGCCAAGGCCGTTTTTGGACATGAGCCACTTATTTTCAACGGAACGCGCTGCGGCAACTCCGTGGCCATGAGCCTCAACTCCGTGGACGACGAGCTGCCGCGCACCGGCGCCGAGCTGGCGGAGGCCGTCAAGGCCTTCAAAACGGAAGTTGGCCCTTACAATTTGCTGGTGGAAGCGCGCAAGCTGGCCAAAAAGAACGAATTGCAGTTTTGACCGCCTGACCGAGCCGGCCGCCGCTTGGACCGCGCGGCGCGAAACCTGGCGACGCAGGAGAGCGCCGCGACGCAGGAGAGCTCGATGAGCCTACAACCAGCCCTGAGCCGCGCCGGCCGGGCGAACCGCCTCGCGGCCGAAAGCTCGAGCCAGGCCGGTCGGCCGGCGAGACTTGACGCGCCCGCTTGGCGTCCTTTCGCGCCGATTTTTTTTGGTCTTGGCTGACCTCCCGCGGCCGACCAAGGCTTTCAAGGCGCGGCGCCCGGCGTCGTCCTCGGACAGGGCTCGGCGCGCGCCCGGTCGCCCAAGCCACGGCCCGACGATTCAGCCGCCTTTTTCGCGCTTGCGCAACCAGACGGCCAAAACGCCGACCGCGGCGGGCGTGACCCCGCGCAAGCGGCCGGCCTGGCCCAGCGTGGCTGGCCGCGAGGCTTGGAGCTGCTCTTTGGCCTCGGCCGACAACCCGGGCACTTTTTCATAGTCCAAATCTTTGGGCAGCGCGGCTTTCTCGGCCCGCTCCGCCCGTCGGACCTCGGCCTCCTCTTTGGCCAAATACCCGCGGTATTTCAGCTCAATCTCCAACGACAAGGCCGCGTCGGGGGCCAGCTCGCCCAAGCCCTCGATCAGGCCGGCCAGCTGCCGGAGCTTGACGCTTGGCCTTTTCAAAAAATCGGCCGCCGCGATCGGCGCGGCCAAAAAAGCGTCCTGCTCGTCGAGCCCGCAGCGGGCCTTGATCTCCTGGGCCGCGGCCGGCGTGATCTTCGTCGTCTCCAAAAGCCGGCGGAAGCGCTCGATGGCCTCCGTCTTGGCCTTGAGAAGCGTCCGTCGCGGGGCGTCCAGCAGGCCCAGCGAATCGGCCAGAGGCGACAGGCGCAGATCGGCGTTGTCTTCGCGCAGCTTGAGGCGTCTTTCGGCCCGGCTGGAGAGCATGCGGTAGGGCTCGGCGACCCCCTGGCCGGTCAAGTCGTCGAACATCACCCCGGCCAGGGCCTGGTCCCGCCCCAGACGCGCCGGCTCTCGGCCGGAGGCCCGCAGGGCCGCCCCCAGCCCGGCCCACAGCCCTTGGACGGCGGCCTCCTCGTAGCCGCTGGTGCCGTTGATTTGGCCGGCGAAAAAAAGGCCTTCGACGAGGCTGGACTCCAGAGTCGGGGTCAGCAGCAGCGGATCGACGAAGTCGTACTCGACGGCGTAGCCGGGGCGGGCCACGACGGCGCGCTCCAACCCGTCGATGGTGTTGACAAGAGCCTGCTGGACCTCGGGCGGCAGGCCCGTCGGCAACCCGGTCGGGTAGATCAGATCCGGCCCGTCGGGTTCCAAAAAAATCTGATGCCGCTCCCGGCGGGGGAAGCGCTTGATTTTGTCCTCCAGGGAGGGGCAGTAGCGCGGGCCGGCGCTGACGGGGTCTTCGGCGAAGATGATGGAGCGGCGGAGATTGTCGGCGACGATTTGATGGGTGCGGGAGTTGGTGAAGGTCAGCCGGCAGGAGGCCAGGTCGCGGGGCGGGCCGCTGAGGACCGAAAAAGGCCGGGCCTGGGGATCGCCGGGCTGCTCGGGCAAGTGCTCGAGGCGGACGGTCTCGCGTCGGAGCCGGGGGTTGGTGCTGGTCGACAAGCGGCCCACGCGGTGCCCCAGGCTTTTCAGGCAAGCTCCGAGGCCGACGGAGGCCGGCTCGCCGACGCGGCCCCCGGGGGTGGAGTCCAGGCCGTGCCACAAAAGGCCGCGCCAGAAGGTGCCGCCGGTGAGCACCGCCGCCCCGCAGGCCAGCTCGCGGCCGTCGCCGAAGGCCAGGCCGCGGAGCCGGCCGCCGTAGACCAGCGCCTCGACGGCCTCGCCGGCGGCGACGGTCAGATTTTCCTGCTCGCCGGCGAAACGCCGCGCCAGCTCGCTGTAGGCGGCCCGGTCAACCAGATTCCGGGTGGCCCGAGACGCCGGGCCCTTGCTTTCGCCCAGCACGCGGCATTGGAGGGCCGACAGATCGGCGCCCCGCGAGCACCAGCCGCCCAAGGCGTCGACCTCGCGGACCAGGCCGCCCTTGGCCGGCCCGCCGAAGGCCGGGTTGCAGGACAGCACGCCCAAGGTCCGCGGGTTCATGGTGACCAGCAACGTCCGCTGGCCCAAGCGGGCGGCGGCCAGAGCGGCCTCCAGGCCGGCGTGGCCGCCGCCGACGACAATGACGTCAAAAAGCATCTAAGCCTGCGTCAAGGCGGGTAAACGCCGGGATAATAGGGGCCGGGGTAGCGGGACTTGACCTGGGGCGCCCCGGGGGCGCCCCGACGGCCGACCCCGCGAAAGACGCGGCGGTCGCCCGGCCGCAGCGGCACGGGACCGCCCTTGGGACGGCGCATGGCCAAGGCGGCCGCCGCCGTGGCCTCCGAGCCGCGGTAAATTTGGCCCCGGAGCTCAAAATCCTGGCCGACCGGGACGTTGATGACGCCGTAGTCGTGGACTTTCTCCCAATAAATGGCCGCCTGACGGAGGGCGAGGTTTTCCTCGGCCGTCTGCCCGCGGACGGCCAAGTAGCCCCGCAGAATGATCAAGGCCGTGTCCTGGTTGCGCAAATGGAGACGGTAAAGGTCGTAGCCGGCGTTCCAAATCGTGGCGTAGGAGGGATTGCGCGCCAGCCGGGCTTCCAGCTCGTTTTTGACCTGCGTGACGGTCAACGGCCGGCCGGAGGGATCATCCTGGGCCGCGGCCGGAGCGGCCGGCGGGCCCAAGACGGCGGCCGCCAGCAGCAGCGCGGCCGCCAGCGGCCGAACGTTCACAGCGGCTGCTTGGGGGCCGGGGCCATGGGCCGAGCCGCCAGCCGGATGGATTCGTGGCCGTTGGCCACGTCCAGCAAATCGATGTCCATGTCCTCCTCCTCGCCCAACTCGCCGGCCTGCCCGGCGGCGGCCATGGCGCCGGCGTCGTCCTCCTCCAAGTAATTGACGATGACGGCCGTCGAGGCCTCGGGCGACATGCGGGCCGTCTTGGCGGCCGCCCGCGGCGGATTGTAAAGAAACAGAGGCGGAACCTCGGGCTCGTCGGGCAAGGGCTCAAGCTCAGGCGACAGGCCGGAGGCGTCGGGCGACGCGGGGACGGGCGGCCAGCCGCCCGCCTCGCCAGCTTGGAGGCTGGCCGACGCCAAGGCGCCGGGAGCTGCCGTTTCGCGCGGTTCCGGGGCGGCCAGCTCGGGGGTTTCCGGTTCGTGGGGCGCCGGCTCGTGGGGCGCAGGCTCTTGGGGCTCT
>JAISZC010000229.1 GCA_031269485.1 Deltaproteobacteria bacterium | reverse complement strand
CCCCCGCGTCCGAGGACGAAGGCTGGAGACGAAGGCTGGAGACGAAGGCCAGGGACGAAGGCCGGGGACGAAGGCCGGGGACGAAGGCCGGGGACGAAGGCTGGGGACGAAGGCTGGGGACGAAGGCTGGGGACGAAGGCTGGAGACGAAGGCTGGAGACGAAGGCTGGAGACGAAGGCCGGGGACGAAGGCCGGGACGAAGGCCGCCAGCTGGGCGGACGGCCTGCCAACGACGGACACCCGGCGCGAAGTCCTTTGTTCTCTCTGGACCAAACGAACGGCCGCATGGTAGAATCGGCCAACCGGTCAATCTGCCTGATCAATCCGCAGGAGAGCCGCGTTCGGAGCCCGATCGATTTAACCGCTTGAAATATCTGGCAAATTTTTTAAAATTTCCCTATTTTCCAAGCTTCGCCGGATTTGATCTGGCTTGACGCCTTTTTTCAGAGGATAGCTGGCGGCGCCTTCGCCTCTGGTCGCCTCAATTGCCTCAATCGCCCGCCCGCTCAGCCAGGCGAGCCCCCGACCCCCGCCGGCCCTGGCCGGGCCCGGCGGCCGGCCAGGGCGAGGCCGGCCGCCGCGAATGGACACCGCACGTTTGCCAACCGTCCCTGCCGGACGCGCAAGGAGCAACCTTGGAAAAAAAACTGACCACCGCCGCCGGCGTTCCGGTGACCGACAACACCAACTCGATCTCCGCCGGCGAGCGGGGACCGCTGACGCTGCAGAATCCCTGGCTCATCGAAAAGCTGGCCCATTTTGACCGCGAAGTCATCCCCGAACGCCGCATGCACGCCAAGGGCTCCGGCGCCTTCGGGACCTTCACCGTCACCGGCGACGTGAGCAAGTACACCAAAGCCAAGCTTTTCAGCCAAGTCGGAAAAAAAACCGAGGTCTTCGTCCGCTTCTCGACCGTGGCCGGCGAACGGGGCGCGGCCGACGCCGAGCGCGACATTCGCGGCTTCGCCGTCAAGTTCTACACCGAAGACGGCAACTGGGATCTCGTGGGCAACAACACCCCGGTCTTTTTCCTGCGCGACCCGTTGCGCTTTCCCGACCTCAACCACGCCGTCAAGCGCGACCCGCAGACCAACCTGCGCTCGGCCCAAAACAACTGGGACTTTTGGTCCATGCTGCCGGAGGCCCTTCATCAGGTCACCATCACCATGTCCGATCGCGGGCTCCCGGCCACCTACCGCCACATGCACGGCTTCGGGAGCCACACGTTCAGCATGATCAACGCCCAGGGGCAACGGTTCTGGGTCAAGTACCACTTGGCCACCCAGCAAGGCATCAAAAACCTCACCGACGAGGAGGCGGCGGTCCTGGTCGGAACCGATCGCGAAAGCCACCAGCGCGATCTTTTCGAGGCCATCGGCCGCGGCGAGTTTCCACGCTGGACAATGTCAATTCAGGTCATGACCGAAGCCCAGGCCCAGGCCCATTACGAAAATCCCTTCGACATCACCAAGATTTGGCGGCACGGCGAGTTTCCCAAAACCGAGATCGGCGTGCTGGAGCTCAACCGCAATCCTGAAAACTACTTTGCCGACGTCGAGCAGGCGGCCTTCAACCCGGCCAACATCGTGCCGGGGCTGGGGCTTTCGCCGGACAAGCTGCTCCAAGGGCGCCTTTTTTCCTACGGAGACGCCCAGCGCTACCGTCTCGGCGTCAACCACCATTCCATCCCCGTCAACGCCCCCAAAAGCCGCGTCCACAGCTACCACCGCGACGGACAAATGCGCGTCGACGGCAACTACGGGGCCACGCTCGGCTACCAGCCCAACACCTTGAACCAATGGGCCGAGCAGGCCGAGCTGCGCGAGCCGCCGTTGGAGCTGCGCGGCGCCCTGGACTCCTACGAGCCCAAGGCCGACGCGACGGACGACTGCTTCAAATATCCCGGAGACCTCTACCGGCTGCTGCCCGAGCCTCAGAGGGCCGCGCTGCTCGACAACACCGCCCGCAACATGACCGGCGTGACGGAGAACGTGCGCCTGAGGCACGCCGCCCACTGCTTTCTGGCCGACCCCGAGTACGGTCGCCGCCTGGCTCAGGCGCTGGGCCTCGATCAGGCCAAAGTCGAGCAATTGGCCAAGCTGTCGCACTTGGAGCGCCTGAAGGCCACCGGCTTGGCCGTCTGAAGCCTCCGAAAGCCTTTGGAGGCCTTGGGCGCCCCGCCGCCCGCCTCCAAAGGCCCGCCTCCGTTTACGGGGGCGGTCCGCGGCCTCCCTTGCCTGTTTCCCCTGGACCTTCTCTTTGGCGCCGGGCTCCGGGCGGCCCAAGCCAGCTCAAGCCGGCTCAAGCCGCCGGCCAGCCGCCGGCCAGCCGCCGGCCAGCCTCAACCCGCCAATTCGCCCCCGAGTCAAAACGCTGACTTAAGAAGGCGCGAGCTTAAGGCCGCAAGGGAGCGGCGCCTTTTTTCAAGTCCGCAGCCTCTCAGACGTCCCTCAGCTCCCCGCCGGCCATTTCCATGACTCTCCCGGCGCCGGCGCGCATTTCCTCGTCGTGGGTGGCCGCCAAGACGGTCAAGCCCTGGGCGTTGAGGTTTTTGAGGAGCTCGACGATCTCCCGGGCGGTGGCCAAATCAAGATCGCTGGTGGGCTCGTCGGCCACCAAGAATTTGGGCGAGTTGATCAAGGCCCGAGCCAAGGTCGCCCGCCGGAGCTCGCCGCCGGAGAGGTCGGCGGGGTAATTGTCGCTCATCGGCCCCAGGCCGAGCTCGTCGAGCAGCTCCAAGGCTCTGGCGCGGCTGCCGCCGCCGCGCGGGGCCAGATGAAAAGGGAGACGCACGTTGTCGAGCACCGTCAACGAGCCCAAAAGGCTGCGGCCCTGGGGCACGTAGCCGATCCGCTCGTTGCGCAGCCGCGACAAGGCCCCGTCGTCGAGCGACCACAGGCCGACCTCGTCGATAAAAACCTCGCCGTCGTCCGGGCTCAAAAGGCCCACCAGCATGTTCAGCAAGGTTGTCTTGCCGCTGCCGGAACGGCCCACGACGACGGCGAACTCGCCGTCCGCGAGCTTGAAGCCGGCGTTGGCGACGGCCTCAAAGGATTTTTGACCTCTCCGCCAGCGCTTGGTCAGACCGCGAGCTTCCAGCATGTCGCCCCTCAATGCCATAAAAAAAACGGGAAAAAAAACGGCCGCCCTGCGGGCCCGACGAGCCTGATCGGCCGCCGTCGCGAGGCTTCAAGGCCAAAGCGAAGAAGCCCCGCCGCGGACCGGCGGGACCGGCGGCCGCACGTCCCTAAAACAAAGGTCTCTTTTCAGCCCCAGGCCGAGTTCGCAAAGCGGCCCCCAAGCCCGGACGCGGCTGTCTCGGGGGCTGTCGCCGCGGCCGGCGCCGCTCGGCCGGACGAAAGGGCCGGCGTCAGCCGCCAGCGAGCCAGAAGGACTGCGGCCCTCGAGCGCGCGGCCGACACGCCCGTGCGCGGTCGAGATGGTCCCGTCTTCGAGGTCCCGTCGTCGAGCGACCACGGCCGACCGCCAAAAAAATTTCGCCAAAAAAACCAACCAACGAAAAAAAGAGCGTCCGCCGAGGCCCGACGGGCTTGACCAAGCGCGGCCGCGAGGCTTGAAGGCCGGACGGCCTGGCCGGTCGAGCCAGCCAGCCAACCAACCCACCAGCCAACCCTCGCCGGCCGGCCCCGCCGGCCGATCAAGCCTGGCGAGCCGCCGGCGCCGCTCAGTCCTCCCGCAAGGTCGCCTGGACGTCCGAGCGGGTCAAGGCCCAGAGGGCCCGCAGCGAAGCCAAGGGGCCGACGGCGGCGGCCAAGGCCAAGGCCGACAAGGCCGCCAAAATAATTTGTCCCGCCGAGCTAGGCAAATGCGGGAGACCCAGATTTTGAAAAATCAAGGCGTTGAAAGGGAACACCACGGCCGCGGCCAAGATCAGCCCGGCCACGCCGCCGGTCAGCGAGGTCAAAAAGGCTTCCGTCAAGATGAGCCGGCTCAGCCAGCCGCGGCTGGCCCCGAGCAGCCGGTAGACCCCGAACTCCCGCCGGCGCTCCCGAGCGCTGACGGTGAAGACCAGGCCCAAGACCAGCAGCGCCGTCAGCCACAGGCCCGCGGCCAGGCCCTTGGTCAGCTTCGACCAGCCGGCCAATTGCCGGGCCGTTTCGGTGACGATGGCGTCGGGCAGCACGAAGTCGAGGTTGAACTCCGCCGCGTAGGCCTCCATGATCCGGTTGACCAAATCCTTGGGGGCCACGCCGGGGGCGGCCTTGATGGCCACCACGGAAATGTGGTCGTCGGAGTCGTCGAGCTTCTCGGCCAAGCCCGGGACGTCGTCGAGCAAATCGTAGACGCCCTCCAGCGGCATCAGCACCGAGGTGTCCAGCCCCATGCCCGAGCGTTCCATCTTGGCGGCCACCTTGTGAGGGACGCCGAAGAAAAAGAGCAAGTCGCCGGGCGCGGCGACGATCTGGGCGCCGACCGCAATTTCCCCGATCTGCAGCCCGTCGGTCTGGCCGGCCGTCCACGGCTTGGCCAGAAAGTCGGTCCGAGGATCGTAGCCGATGATTTGGACCCGCTCCGAGCAGCACTCGGTGGCCAAGGAGGCCAAATAGAACTGCGGCGTGGCCGCGGCCACGTCCGGAAAATTTTCGAGGCGCCGAAAAACTTCCGAGGACATGTAATAAGTGCTGGGCTCGCCTCGCAAAAGCGCGGCCTTGGCCGCCCGCTCGTAGCCGTGGGGCACGACGAGGGCGTCGGCCCCCAGGCGGTTCGACAAGCTCGTCAAGCCCTTGGCCAGCTGCTGGTCGACGATCGAGCCGCCGAAGACCACGGCCGCGAAGACGCCCGTCAGAGCGCCCAGGCCGAAGAAGCGCCACAGCTTGCGGCCGAGGTTGACGAGGGCCAGGCGGCCGGCGGTGAGGTTTTTCTCAGACATGGGCGATCGGCTGGGGGCGGCCGGCGGCTTGGGCCGCTTGGGCCGCCCGGGCGGCCTTGGCGGACCAAACGCCGGCGACGAGGCTGAACAGGAAGAAAAAGGCGCTCAGCACCATCAAGGCCGGCAGGGTCCCGACGCGGCAGGGCATCGAGGGGCCGGGGCACACGCCGATGAGCGCGGCGGGCAAAAGGCCGCCCAAGACGGCCAGCCCGGCCGTCAGGCTCAACGCGCCCGCCCGGCGGTCGTGCGTCCGGCTCGTCACGAGGACCGCGGCCGCCCAGAGGGCCAAAATTCCCACGCCCAGCTCGGCTTTGGCCATGTGCCAGCAGACCATGTGCGTCCGGTCATGGCCGGCCGAGGCGCCGGCGCCTTGGGCCGAACCCTGGGCGACGCCTGACGCCATGGGCCGGTCCGCGGCTTGGGCGTGATCGTGGCTTTGGGCGTGGCTTTGGGCCGCCGGTTCGGCCGCGCGGTCGGCCCGCTCGCAGATAGGGAAAATGAACCACGGAATCAAAATATAGGCCAGGCCGACGAGGAGGCAAACGGCGCCCGAAAATAGACGAAAAGTCATGACGGAGCTCTCAAGGCGAGCCAGGCTCCCAAGGCGAGCCGGCGCCAGCCGGAGGAAAAAACGGGGACCGCCGGCCAGACGGCTGAGGCGCGGGCCGCCGTCGCTCGGGCCGCCGGCCAAGTCGCCGTCCAAGTCGCCGGACAGGCCGGCCAGCCTCCTGAAAAGCAAGGAGCGACAAGGCTTGAGCATGATAGCAACCGGGAGCGTTCGCCGTCAAGGCGGTTCCAGGCCGGCCGACCCTGACCCGGGGCAGGTTCCGGGCCTGGCGCCGACCGGCGGCGAAAGCCGGCGCTTCTCGGCCGCCCGTCCGCCGGGCCGCCGGCGACCAGAGCCGGTCGGCCGGTGGCCGCCAAGACGCGGGGGCAGATCGTCTGCGCCGGTTCCGCCAATTAGCGGCAAAAGCTATGGCCGGCCTTCACGCCGACGCCCTGGAAAGCCGCTCCACGCCTTGACTTCGGGACGACGCTTGCTTTTGTCATAAAATGTGTTATCATAATCGAACAAGCGCGAGACTGAAAGCTGAAAGGCGCGTGTCTGAAAGGTTTCAGAACGCGCAAGTTGCCCTCACGGTTTCGACTGAAAGTGGCGAATAATCAATATTTGTCATATTCAGGTTCGTTTCACGACGTTTGAAGCCGACGCCGACGCTCAAGGACGTCAGCCCGGCTGGACCAAACGTGACGCCACCCAACGAGGCCCGGCTCGACCATGCTCGATTCCTTCGGACGCGCCATCGACTACGTGCGGCTTTCCGTCACCGATCGCTGCAATCTCCGCTGCGCCTACTGCATGCCGGAGGAGCCGCCGGTCAGGGCGGGCCATAATCCGCCGCTGGGGGCCCTGGTCAGGATCGCCCGGGTCATGGCCTCCTTGGGGGTGCGAAAGATCAAGCTCACCGGGGGCGAGCCCACCGTGCGCCGCGATCTGCCCGAGCTGGTCCGCGTCCTCAAGGCGCTGCCGGGCGTCGCCAACGTCACCTTGACCACCAACGGGACGCTGTTGGCCCCCTTGGCCGAGCCGCTGGCCCTGGCCGGCCTGGACGCAGTCAACGTCAGCCTCGACACGCTTCGTCCCAACCGGTTTCGGGAGCTGACCCGGCTGGGTCGCCTGGAGGACGCGCTGGCGGGCTTGGACGCCGCCTGCGCCCAGCCGCGCCTGGCGGTCAAAGTCAACTGCGTGCCCATGGCCGATTCGACGCCCGACGATTTGGCGAATTTGGCCGCGCTGGCCCGCGATCGCGAGCTCCACGTCCGCTTCATCGAGCTGATGCCCATGGGTTTGGGCGGGCAGGCCCGTGGCCTGCCCTGGGACGAGGTCCGGCGCGTCGTCGCCGAGGCGCACGGACCGCTTGAACCTTGCCTGCGGACTCGCGGGAACGGTCCGGCCTCGTATTTCTCCGTCGAGGGCTTCAAGGGGCGCTTGGGCTTCATCGGGGCCATGAACTCGTGCTTCTGCGACAAATGCAACCGCCTGCGGGTCACCGCCGACGGCTGGCTAAAAAGCTGCCTGCACATGGACCGCGGCCGGCCGTTGCCGCTGGAGGACGAAGAGGCCATGGCCGCGACGATCCTCAAGGCGGTGGCCGAAAAGCCCCGCAGCCACCTTTTTTTGGACCAACCTTGCGCCGCCGGGGCCGATCGGCGGCTGATGAGCCGCATCGGCGGCTGACGCCGCGCCCTCGAAAGAACGGAAGGCTTATGTTCGGAAAGCTCGTCGCCGTCTGCTTGAGCCCGGCCAAGGGCACCCCCAAGAAGGCCGTCGATCGGGTCCTGCTCCGGCCCGACCACGGCGTCGAAAACGACGCCCACGCCGGCCGCTGGCACCGCCAGGTCAGCTTGCTGGACTACGCCAAAGTCGAGGCCTTCAACGCCCGCGGCGGGGCGGTCGAGCATGGGGCCTTCGGCGAAAACCTCGTAGTCGCGGGCTACGATCTGCGCGAACTCCCGGTGGGCTCGCGCCTCCAAATCGGTCCGGCGCTTTTGGAGGTGACCCAAATTGGCAAGGAATGCCACAGCCGTTGCGAAATTTTCCACCGGGTCGGCGACTGCATCATGCCCAGGGAGGGAATTTTCGCCAAAGTCTTGGTCGGCGGCGAAGTCGGGCCCGGCGACGATGTCCGGCTCCTGGACCAGCCCGGCGAGGCGTTTGGCGGGGCGGCGGCCGAGCTGGCCGACGCGGCGGTGGAGGCCGGCTGAGGACAGTTTTTTTGACAAACCAATTTGCAATGATTAATATTGTCTTACGCCCCGAGACAGCTTGTTTTGCACGGCGCCGGCCGCCAGCGGGCGTCCGGCCTGTCGCCTGAGCAAAGGTCCGGCGGGCGGCCCCTTTTTTTCGCTTTGGGCTGAGCTGGCTGGCTTTGCGGGCGGATTGGCTGGACTGGCCGGCGGTCTGGCCGGCGGTCTGGCCGATCTGGGCCGACTGAGCCGAGCGCCCAGGACCGCCAGTTTTTTCGGGCGGTCAAATTTCGGCGACCAATTTGAGGAGTTCGACATGGCCCGCATCATCGCCGTCTGCGTCGGCGACGTCAAGGGAGGCGCCAAGCGGCGGGTAGGCCAGGCGCAGCTGGCCAAAAACTTCGGCTTGTCGGGCGACGCCGATGTCGGACCTCACGGACGTCAGCTGGCTCTGCTGGATCAGGCCGACTTCGCGGCGCGCGGCGAGCCGGCGGCGGCTTACGGCGCCGGCGGGGAAAATTTGGTCATCGAGGGCCTCGATCTGCGCCAGCTCAAGCCAGGAACCAAGCTGCGCAGCGGCGACGCCTTGATGGAGCTCGTCGAGCTCCTGGGGCCCGAGAGACTTCTTTATCGGGCCAAGGCCTTGTTGGCCGGCATCGTCACGGAGGGCGACCAAATCTACGTCGAGTAGGCGCGCCCGGAGCCTCTCTTTTTCGACGGTTCGACCGAAGGCCGTCAGGTCTTCTCCGCGCCCCAAGGCGGGGGCATTTGCAGCCGCGCGCTTCAACGGTGGGCGCCGGCTTTGTAGAAAGGATGGGGGGCCTATGCCCGTCAAGCAGATCCAGAGCACTTGCGCCTACTGCGGCGCCGGCTGCCAGATCATGTTCTCCGTGGACCAGGAGGCCAACAAGATCTTGGAGGCCGTGCCGGCGCAGGGCCGCACCAACGACGGCACGCTGTGCCTGAAAGGCCATTACGGCTGGGACTACATCAACGATCCGCAAATATTGACCAAGCGCCTCAAGAAGCCCATGATCCGCAAGGGCGGCAAAGGCAGTCCCCTGGAGCCGGTCAGCTGGGACGAGGCCGTCAGGTACGTGGCCGAACGGCTGACGAACATCAAGAACCAATACGGGCCCGACTCGGTGATGTGCACGGGCTCGGCCCGCGGGCCCGGCAACGAGCCCAACTATTTGATGCAGAAATTCGCGCGCGCGGCGATCGGCACCAACAATGTCGATCACTGCGCCCGAATATGACACGCTCCCTCAGTAGCGGGTCTACTGTATTCATTAGGTTCAGGAGCGATGAGCAACGGCGTCCACGAGATTGAGGACGCGGCTTTGTTGTTTGTCTTTGGCTACAACGGCGCAGATTCCCACCCGATAGTGGCCAGAAGAATTGTCCGCGCCAAGCAGAAAGGCGCCACGATAATTTGCTGCGATCCGCGGCGCATTGAAACGGCCAGGATCGCGGACATGCATCTGCAGCTCCGCAACGGCTCCAACTTGGCGTTGGTCAACTCCCTGGCCCATGTCATCATCGAAGAGGGCCTGACGGACGACGCCTTCATCGCCGCGCACTCCACCGGCTTCGAGGAGCTCAAGGAGCTGGTCAAGAAATACTCCCCCGAGGCGGTGTCCGAGCGCACGCAGATCTCTCCGCGGGACATCCGGCGGGCGGCCAGGCTCTACGCGACTTCCGGCCGTTCGATGATCCTCTACGGCATGGGCGTGTGCCAATTCGCCCAGGCCGTCAACGTGGTCAAGGGCTTGGCCAACCTGGCCATCATGACCGGCAACTTCGGGCGCTGGGGCGTGGGCATCGGCCCGGTCCGCGGCCAAAACAACGTCCAGGGGGCCTGCGACATGGGGGCCCTCCCCAACAGCTACCCCGGCTACCAAAACGTCACCGTCCCGGAGATCCAGGCCAAGTTCGAAAAAGCCTGGGGCGTCAAGCTGCCGAACAAGGCCGGCATTCCGCTGACGCAGGTGCCTCACTACGTGCTGCACGAGCCCGAAGAGAAGAAGATCCGCGCCTATTACATCTTCGGGGAGGATCCGGCCCAGTCCGATCCCGATCTGCCGGAAGTCCGCGAGGCTTTGTCGAAGATCGAGCTGGTGATCCTGCAGGACATTTACATGAACAAAACCGGCCAGTTCGCCGACGTGGTGCTGCCTTCCACCGGCTGGAACGAGCATGACGGGGTTTACAGCTGCTGCGACCGTGGCTTCCAGAGAATCCGCAAGCTCATCGACCCGCCGGCCGACGCGGACGTGCTGACTGACTGGGACATCATCTCCCGCATCTCCACGGCCATGGGCTACCCGATGAAATATTCGAACACCGAGGAGATTTGGAACGAGGTCATCTCGCTGTGCCCCAGCTTCGTGGGGGCCACCTACGAGAAGCTGGAGAAATACGGCAACATCCAGTGGCCTTGCCGCTCGACCGACATGAGCGACAAAGGCACCAGCTTCCTGCACAAGGACGGCAAGTTCGCCAACCCCGACGGCAAGGACCGCTTCTCGTCCATCGACTGGCAGCCGCCGACCGAGCTGGAAAACGACGAGTATCCTTTGATCCTGTCGACCTGCCGAGAGGTCGGACACTACTCGGTCCGCACCATGAGCGGCAACTGCCGCCTGCTGCGCAACCTCGAAGACGAGCCTGGCTGGGTCCAGATGAATCCGGAGCTCTGCGAGGAGCTCAACGTCAAGCACGGCGAGCTCGTCAAGATTCTGTCCAAGCGCGGCTCGTGCGTCGCCCGCTGCCTGCCCACCGACCGGGTCAAGAAGCAGGCCGTCTACATGACCTATCAATGGTGGATCGGGGCCTGCAACGAGCTGACCATCGCCTCGCTAGACCCCATCAGCAACACGCCCGAGTACAAGTACTGCGCCTGTCGAGTCGAGAAGATCGCCGATCAGGCTTGGGCCGAAAAGTACGTCTTGGACGAGTATAGCAAAATCCGCGCGGACATGGGCATCGAAGTCGGCAAGAAAGGAGGCAAGGCGGCATGAACTCGTTCGTTCAAGGCGATCCGTTGCTCTGCATCGGCTGCCGCACCTGCATGATCGCTTGCGTCGTGGCTCACGAGGGCAAACGCATCTACGAGATAGACCCCGACGGCTACGATTTCCATCCCAAGCTCAAAGTCGTCAAGACGTGGCTGGTCTCCGTTCCGGTGCAGTGCAAGCATTGCGAAAACCCGGCCTGTCAGGCCGTCTGCCAGTCCGGGGCCATCAGCACCGTCAACGGCGCCGTGATCATCGATCAGGACAAATGCATCGGCTGCAAAGCCTGCGCCGACGCCTGCCCCTTCGGCGCCGTCCGCATGGCCGCGTTGGGCTTCAAGACCAATCCCGACGGCACGCCCCGCGCCGTGGCCAACAAGTGCGATCTCTGCCAGGGCGTGGATGGCGGCCCGGCTTGCAAGCGGGTTTGTCCCACGGCGGCGCTGAGGCTGGTCGAACGCGAAGACGTCGATCAGATTGTGGCCCGCAAGCGCGTCAACTCCGTGCTGACCTCTCTCCAGCCTTGACCGCTCCTGGGCTCGGCGCCGCCAGCCCAGCGCCGACCTCGAAAGCCGCCCGGCCTCCGGGCGGCTTTTTTTTGGCGGGCAGGTCTTTGGCGGCCGCTGGTCCGAGGCGGCCGGCCAGGGAACTGCGCCGCTGGCCGGCCAGGCGCGGCCAGCCGAGGACGCGCCTTCCCCAAAAATAAGCCTTTGCCGCCAGATAAATCTCAGATAGCGAACAAAAACCTCGCATTTGTGCTCTATAATTCTTGATCAAGGCCTTTAGCTGAAATTTTTGGCGCTATTTCATTGCCCAATTAACTTAGGGTCAAAAAAAGCGCCCAAGCTCGTCGGCCATCGGCCGCAGCGCAAGACGTTCGTTCAGGCTTTTTTTTGGCGGTCGCCGCAGACGCGTTCCTTGGCCCTCTTTGAGGCCGGCCAAGGCTTGATCTGCCGGACCAAAAAGCAAAAAGCTGGCGACCAAAGCGGCCGTTCCGCCTTATAAGGGACGTGAAAGAGGCGCCCGCGTTTCGTTGAAGGCCTTGTTCGCCCAGCGTTGACGTTGGCCCATTTTTGACGCGCCTGCAGCCGCCGACCAGATCAGCCGCGTCAAAAAAACCGCGCCACGTCAAACTGTCTCGCCGAACGCCCTAAGGGGCGCAAAAAAAAAGCGCCGGGGTCTCCCCCGGCGCTTTTTTAAACCCGACTCGTCACTTGACGGCCGCCAAAATGGCCGCCGCGCCGGCCTGCGCCACTTCCGTGTCGTTGGCCACCGAACTGCCTGAAACGCCGATGGCGCCGATGATGGTGCCATTTTTGTCCTTGACGAGCTCGCCGCCGCCGAAAATCACCATGCCGTCGTTGGTGACTTCAATTCCGTACAATTCTTGGCCTGGCATGGCGGCATCATGAAGCGTCCCGGTGGACATGTTGAGTCCCCGAGCCGATATGGCTTTCTTGATGCAAATGTCGATGCTGGCCAAAAAGGCGCCGTCCATGCGATAGAAAGCCTTGAGGTTGCCGCCGGCGTCGACCAAGGCGATGTCCATGAGCGTGCCCTGTTCCTGGGCCTTCTTGACGGCCGCGTCCAGGCCAACCTGGGCCAATTCCAGCGTGAGGTCGCCGGGGAGATAGAGACCCTTGCCGGGATCGTCCGCCTGAGCCAGCGGGGCGACGGTCAAGGCCAACGCGAAGACCATGAGAGCTACGAACTTTTTCATAAAAATCCTCCCAAATAAAAATAATCGTACCGAAGTACGGGTTAAAAAAATGCCATAGGCTAAATAAAACTACTTAGAAGATATGAACAGCCTATGACGACATTACTCCACAAATTAATCGTCATTTATAAATTTAATCACATTCTAATGAACTTTATTGCTATATTAACTTCTAAAACAGTTGTTTTAGTTCTAAAATTGACCTAATATTTATAATAAATTGCCAAGATGAAAATCCGCTCCAGCCTGCGGCCGGGAGCTCTGCGGGCCGGAGATCGTCAGTTCGCTTGCGGAGGTCCGCTCTTGGCGTTTGGCCCATTATATCATAAGTCAGCCCGAATCAACAGCGATCTGCGCCAGAAAATTTGCCTTTTTGACACGTTTTGATCAGTTATGTTCACCAGATCGACGGCGGATCCAGACCCTAGAAATGACTATACAGGATAGAAAATATCTAGATATGACCAAACATGATAGGCGAGCCTAATCAAACATGACCAATTGGTCCAGTCAACGTTAGGGCCGGCGGATCTTAATCTTAAGTTTTCAGGGGGCGGCCTTCCGAGCCCGACCAGACCCCGCGGCCAAAAAGGTGGTCTGACCTTCTTGCCCCGCCGACCACCACCACCACCACCACCACCACCACCACCACCACCACCCGCCCACTCGCCCGCCCGCCCACTCGCCCGCCCGCCCGCCCGCCGCAGGCGCTCGTTGACGCGCCGTTCGGTGCGCAAATTAATTCACACTTAAACCGATCTCTGGTTCGTCGAAAGCCCAACCTCAAGTTAAATGTGAATTAAATTACACACCAAGGCTCAGATAACAATAGCTTAATTTTTCTAGTAAAATTTTAATCGCGGCCCGCTCCCGTCCAGCCGGCTGGGGGGTCACGGCCGGCTGGTCCCTCGGCTGAACAGGTTCTAAAGACCGCGCTGAGAACCTGTCTTCACACCCCTCTTTTGATCTAATGGCCCACAATTTCTAATAATTTAATTTTCGTCCGCTCCTCGCCGGCGGCTTGAAACCCTGCAAGCCAGCGGCTGCTCCCCTGACAGTCCCCCCAACTGTGAACTGGCGCGCGCAGTTGGGCGAGCTTGAACGCCGCCTTTCAGTTAATTCTCCGTTTTTTCAAATAAAATCAGCTTGGCATGACTCTTGCTTCGCTCTAGGTCAACCGCTAAGGAGGCCAGACGATGAACCCCCTCAACCCATATCGCGAACTCGGACTTGTTGACGGCGCCAGCGAAGGCGAAATCAGGGCGGCTTTCAGACGTCTGGCCAAAACCCACCATCCTGACGCGGCCGGTCGCGGACCGGAAGACGTGGAACGGTTCCGGCGGGCCTATAAAGCCTACAAGGATCTGCTGAAAAAAAACGTCGCCGGCCGCGGCGAGGACGAATTGACGACGCCTTTCGTCTTTGAGGGTCAAAGGACCGTCGGCCTGGACGTGTATTACGACTTGTTTTTGGTTCGCCCGCAGGCGCCCGGCCCCTTCAAGCTGACCTTGCCCTGGAGCTCTCAGCAAGCTTGCCCGCGCTGCCTGGGCCAGGGCTCTGTCCTGACCCGCTTGGACCAAGGTCCCATTTTCCGGCCTCATCGCTGCGAGCGCTGCGGCGGCGCCGGCAAAATCGCCCGCCGGACCAAGCTCTCGGTTGCCGTCTCCGAAGAAATGGCCGCCAGAGGCAAGTTCCGGCTCCGTCGGGCCGGCGGCTATCTGCCCGGCGAAGCCCGCCGCGGCGATCTCATCGTCACGATCAAATGGGTCGACCGTCTGCCCGTCGGCCATTGACCAGTTTTCGCCCCGGGCCCGGCCCGGTTTCCGTGAACCAGCCGCAAAGGAGGCGCCATATGACCCTGCGACCCGGCCGAGCCGGTCCAAGGGCTTAGTTTGGGTCAAGACAAACTCACATATGACAAAGGTTCACCGAAAAGAGAGGGCCGTTGGTCCTCTCTTTTTTTAGCATACAATAAAAACCTAGTAAAATTATCACTCAATTATTTTTTATAATATTTATATGCATTATAAGGTCAATATGATATAGGATCAAACCAAGCTAGGACCTAAGACCCAAGATCTCGCGCCGCTCCAGCTCAGTTCCGCCGCCGTCGGCAAGCCAGTCCGCGGCGGCCGGCCGCTGCCGCTCAAAAACGTAAAGCCCCGAAAATACAGGCTTTTCTACCTTAATTTTTTCCTTGCCTTTTTTTTCCTCCGGCGCTAGACTTTCCAAGACAAATCGAGCTGAGGTCCCGGCTAGAATACCTGACGCCGCCCAAGAAGCGACGAAGGGGAGGGCCTTGCTTGGCGGCCAGCCGAGAGACCTGAGACGGCGAGCTTAAATGAAGTTTTCTTGCGCCAAATTGGCTTTCATAGTCGCCTTGCTGCTGACTGTTTCCGCGGGTTGCCGCACCCTCGAGGATCCGACCGCAGGCGGACCCAGGGAGGGACGCGCGCCTTCGCTGTGGTTTTTGGGGCAGCCTGGCGGTCAACGCATTGACTACCGGCTGCCGGCCGCCGTTAGCCTGTGCGGCGAGCCTTTGCCTTTGGACCGTCCGGCGGTGAGGGAGCGCTTGGAGTCCGAGTTTCTCCTGGCCGTCAACCATCCGGCCCAGGTCGAACTTTGGCGCCGCCGGGCTTTGCGCTATTTTCCGCTCATCGAAAAAACCCTCCGTCAGGCCGGCCTGCCCGACGACCTCAAATACTTGGCGGTGGCCGAAAGCGATCTGCGGCCCACGGTCTTTTCGCCCGCCGGCGCCGCCGGCCTGTGGCAGTTCATACCGTCCACGGCCCGACGCTTCGGCCTGAAGGTCGACAAGCAGCAGGACCAGCGCATGCTGCCTGAGCCTCTTTTGGCCATCGGCCTGAGGTACCTCTCTGCGTTGCGCGATCGGTTCGGCAGCTGGGCCTTGGCCATGGCCGCCTACAACAGCGGCGAGACCCGGGTGGACGGCGCCGTCAAGCGCCAGGGCTCGTCGGACTATTTTGAGCTCAATTTGCCCAACGAAACTGAGCGCTACGTCTACCGCATCGCGGCCGTCAAAATTATTTTCGATCACGCCGCCGCCATGGGCTTCACAGGCCAGCCAGCCCCAGGGCTGTACGCGCCGCCGGCTTTTCGCGAGACGGAGCTGACTTTCGCCGAGCCCAAGATGTGGAAGCAGCTGGCCGAAGAGACCCGGTGCGACTACAAAATTCTGAGGCTGCTCAATCCTCATCTGAGCGGGCTGTCGCCTTTGCAGGGCGGACCGTTCAAAATCAGGCTGCCAGAGGGGGCCTGAGAACCGGCGTCTGGATTTTGCCTGGCGCAAGACTGGCAAGAAAGTTGCCATGAGGCTGGCCCAAGGCTGGCATGATTTTTGCTTGACCAAGTAGCGTCGGGACCAGCTCCCGACGTCCGAGACGCCGGCGCGACCGCAAAAGGCGGAGCGCCGAGGCGTCAAACCAGGGCGCCGCCGAGACTCCAACTCGGCGGCGGCAGGCAGTGTGGCCTTACCGCCGCTTCTTGTCTTTGTAAGGTTGAAAAATGGCTACTAACCTTTCCCTAAACGCCGAGACGCCGACCGCGAACAAGACCGCTTCGCGCAATCCGTCCTGCAACTACGCGCCGCAGTGTTGCTGGTACGAAACAGACAGCGAAAAAGGTCAAGTATGCTCCAACCGCAACGATCTCGTCTGCCGCAAACTTCATGAGGAGGTCTTCGGCCAGGACGAGCCGACGCCGCGTTTCGGCGCCGCCGACTGCTGAACGCCGGGCCAGCCCTTGGGTCAGTTGCGGGGTTCGCAAACTGCGCTATGAGAGACAATCTTCGTTCGAACTACTGTTAGTCGTCCTTCCTTTGGCGGCCTGCGGCCGTCGTGCAGATATGCCCCACGCGACCTTCCAACTGCCGAGGAGGCCGCGTTTTTTTTCGGCCGCGCCGACCCCAACTCGGCGCGGCGGCTAAGACTCCGGCCGGACAGCTCTTTTGGCCCAAGATCGTCCGGCGGGCGACGACCAGACCCGCTTTCACGACCGCTTTGACGTTGTTTTGACGTCGTTTTCGTGGTTTTTTTGTCGCCGCTGTCTGTTGTGACGCTCGGACGACTGGCCGCGCATTTTTTTAGCTTCTCCGACGACGAGTTCTACGTGACATTTCCCCATAAACTCCCTAAAATTATTTTTGCCGACTACGACGGGACTCTCCGGCCCGCCACGGGGCCCACGGCTCTGATCGACCGCCTGACCTTCAAGCGTCTCGGCCAGGCCGGCGTCGTGCGGGTCGTCGCCACCGGCCGCAGCCTTTATTCTTTCAGCCGCGACTGCCCGGCCGATTTGGAGCTCGACTACCTTATCTACACTTCCGGCTTGGGCCTTTGCCGCTGGGGTCCGCAAGGCCCCGGCGAACACTTGGCCGGCCGCTCGCTGTCCGCCGATCAGGCCGCCCGGGCGGTGGTCGCCGCCGTCAGGCTCCAGCGCGGCTTCTTCGCTTTCGAGCCACCCCCGCGCACCCACTGGTTTCGCCACCAAGAGCCCGTCGGCCGTCCGCCCACTGAAGGCCATTTGAGCCGCGTGGCCGCCTACGCCGACTTCGCCGCCCCCTTTGAGGACCTGGCGAGCTTGGGACCATTGGGGACCTTGCTCATCACCGCGCCCAAAGAAGAAATGCCGCCAGTCAGAGCGGCCTTCGAGCGGGAGGTCCCCGACCTGTCGACCCTGTACGCCTCTTCGCCCTTCGGCGACCCTTGCCTGTGGCTGGAAATTTTTCCGCCGGGCGTGTCCAAGGCGCAGGCGGCCCAAGCGCTGGCCGCCGATTTGGGTCTGGGCCCCCAGGACGCCCTGGCGGCCGGCAACGATTACAACGATCTCGATCTGCTGGCCTGGGCCGGCGCCGCCTTCCTGGCCGCCGACGCGCCGCCCGAACTCCGCACGCGCTTCCCCCTCATGCCCGCCTCGACTGACGCGCCCCTGAGCCGGCTTTTGGCCGAGGCTCTCTCGCGAGCTTGAATGGACCCCTCAACCCCCCTGACCATCTTCGAGCTCAGAGCCCTCCGGCCGGAGGCCCTCGACGTCCTGGACCGGCAACCGCCGGAGGGGCTTTTCGGCCCTTTGGCCGCCAGCTTGGCCGGCCTCCATGTCGAAGCCGATTTCGCCTTCCTTTTTTTCGTCCAAGAAGTCGATCTGTCGCCCTTTCTGGCCGCTCAGCCCCTGTTGGAGCTCCGGACCGTCCATCGGCTGCGCTACGACCAGTGGCAGGACGGCCTTGAAGGCCGCCCGCTCAAGGTCGGACCCTTGACCGTCAGGCCTTGCCTGCGGGCCGTCGAGGTCCCGGCGGGTCAGGACGAACTGGGCGGACGGCCGCCGGAGCGCCGGCCTCAACGCGCGGCGCGGCGCGACGAGCCTTTGGACGAGCTGCTCATTGATCCCGGCCTGGCCTTCGGCTACGGCGGCCATCCGACCACCAAAACTTGCTTGGAATTTTTGCTGCGGCTCTACCGCCCCGGGCCTTTGCCGACCGGGCCGCCGCCGGCCACGGCGCTGGATTTAGGCTGCGGGACCGGCATTCTGGCCTTGGCCGCCGTCCGCCTGGGCGCGGCGGAGGCCCTGGGCGTCGATCACAGTCACCTGGCCGCGGACGCGGCGCGCCGCAACGTCCGCCTCAACCGTCTCGAAGGCCGCGTCAAAATCGAACGCGGTTGGGCCCAAACCTGGAGCGCGCACCCCGCCGAACTGCTGACGGCCAACTTGCCTCTGTTCGTTTTGCGCGACTTGGCGGCTTTGGAGGCCTTCAAAGGCCGACGCTGCCTCATTGTCTCCGGACTTCTGCAGGAGGAAGGGGCGGCTTTTCTCGACCTGCTCGCGCCGGCTTTCCGCGTCGTCGACGCCGTCCGCTCCGATCGCTGGGCGAGCTACCTGCTCCAAGCCTCCACGAAAGTTTGAGCCTGCATTCGGTCTTTGGCCATTAGGACAGATAGGCCAAACCTCATTTTAAGCTTATAAATAATCTCTTGATAATCGATGTGCCTCATTTTAGTCTTAACCTGGGTTTTTGCGCCTGAGTTTTTGCAGCATGATCAATTTTAATTGTCCAAAACTGATCAGGCCATTTGTCCTCTGCGCCTAAGCTGGTTCCCTGGCGGGTCAAACGCGCCGCCGCCGCAGCAGCAGCAGCAGCAGCCTGGCCTGTTTGGCGGGCCAACGGACCGCTTCGGAGCCGCCCGCCAGCTTGCCGACGGCCTTTCGCCGCTCCAAAATGGTCAAAACCCCGCCGTCGCTTGACGCCAGGCCAGGATTCGCTCAGAGCCCTGGCAAGGGCGCAATCTGTCGCGCGGCGAGCTTTAAGCTTCGGCGGCCCGGTTTTCGGCCGCCCGCGGACAAAGGGACAGGTCGGTTAAGCGACGACTTGACCCGTCAGCCGCACGCCTTCCGCCAAAACCGGCGCCCTGCCAACCTTTGCCCTCGCGACCTTCGTCCGTCCCCGCCCACGCCAAATCTTTTTCCCTTTGAAAATCAATCTTCCAATATATCTATATAATTTTATTTTATAACTTATTATAGCCTTAAATTTAGATATTAAATAAGTAAGTTATAATTAAATATTGTTTACAATTTAAACAATTTTAAAGGACAAATTTAGGGAGCGGATAGCCAGAGGACAAGGAGGGGACAAGCAGGTGGCAGGCCAGCGATGAAAAGGCTAGGCAAGAGGGCGAGCGGCCATTAAACCGGAGGCGGTTGGCCCGTCAGGGCGACCAAAATTGACGCCGCACCAGCAGAACTGACAGGCCTGGCGGGAGTCGTCAGGGCCATCGCGGCAACGCTCCAGCCGCCGCAGAACGACGGCTGGAGCAAAAGCCTAGAGTCAGCTTTGAATGAGCTTCTGGCTGCGAGCTTCGTTGGTCAAGCCCAAGCCGACGCGGCGGCTGGGCTCAAGACGATTTGCCCTGCTCTAGGGCTTTAACGGCCGCAAAAAAACGTCAGGGGTCAGCCTTCGATGAACTTTTGGCTGCGGGCCTCTTCGACGGTCAAACCCAGGCCGGCGATGACGCGACGAATGGACTCGAGGCGGCTGGGCTTGCCCTGCTCGATGTTGTTGACGACCGAGGGAGAAACTTCGGACTTCTTGGCCAGCTCGCTGACGCTCAGCAGCTGGTGCTCCCTGTACTTCTGGAAGGCTGGTCCATTGATCTTCATGTGGAACTCCTTAGTGGTTATGGCGCCTGAAGCGCAGTAAGAAGAGGCTTGCGAAAGCGCTGCTTCAATAAACGTTATAAAAAACCGCCCGCTTATGAAGCGGGAGGGTTTTGGCGGAGACAGCAACCGCCGACGCCGGATCAACGCAGGGTTGCGACGGGCCAGAGGCGTTCATGCCGCCCTTGGTTTTTTTGCGCGGCCATGACGGCCTCGATGGCCACCGAAACGCGTCGCTCCGGCCTCAAAAAGGACGGAGCGACGCCGTTGAACGTCAATCAGCGATGAGACGCTGGGCGCGGGCTTCGTCGATGGTCAGCTCGAAGGCGGCGATGACCTTGCGAATGGACTCGAGGCGGCGGGCTTTGCCGAGCTCCAGATTCTTGATGACCGTAGCCGACACTTCAGCCTTCTTGCCAAGCTCGGTGATGCTCAAGAGCCGACTTTCCCTAGCCTTCTTGAACGCAGGACCGTTGATTATCATTGGAACCTCTCCTTGCTGTGGATGTCAGACGCTGTAGCAGGTCTGCATGGTTGTTGCGGTGAACGGAATCGCGAATGAAATATAAAGGCGACTGATAATAAATCTTGCCATGAGACGGTTCAATGGGCCTGCCAAACACCTGCTGGCCCCGCGGCCGACCCCAGCCTACGGGCCAAAACTGAATTTTTTTATCTGCTCGGCCGCGCCTTAAGCGGCTCAATCTGTCGATGTCCGTCAGGCTCGAAATGGCTGGCCGCCAACCGCCCCACTTGCGGACTCTTTACCCGGCGCGACTTTTCAAGGTTATTCCAACGCGCCATGATTTTTTTCCTGCAATCAGGCCCGAGGAATTTAAAAGCCCGCTCACGCCGCGCGGCCGCCGACCAGATCAAACGATTATGGTCGAGCGCCCTCTGGTCCCTTTTCCGTCGACGACCTCGCCCACGAAGGCACGGCGGCGCAGCTTCAAGGGCCTGGCGAGCAAGCCCGAGTCTTCAACTTCAAGCGTTAAAGTCCGAGCTTTCAAAGTCTGGCGTTCAAAGTCCGGCCAGCAAGTCGAGCGGTCAAAGCCGAGCGCTCAAATCTGAGCGTTCAAATCTTAACGCTCAAGCCCGCCCAAGCCGGCCCCTCAGTCTATGGAGGTCGATCCTGCCGCCTTCCTCATCCGCAGACCTAACTTGAACCGGATGATAAAGCATTTTTCCGGTTCTGTCAAGGTTTTTTTTGTTTTTTTTAGCCGCCAGACTTGTCAGTCAGAGGCAAGTCTGGGAATAGGCCTCAAAATGGCCGCGGACCCGTCAGCTTAAAGGCTTCAACAGCATGGTCAACGTCCATTGAGGTTGACCGGCGGCGGCTTTAGGCTGCTGTCGTCAGCCTTGCTGCCTAGTCGGCGTTGCCGCGTCTTTGCTTCATCAGCCCCAAACGCCACTTCTCTGGACAATAGAGGCAAATTCCGGATGCAGCCTAAAGCCCGACGACAGTCAGAAGGCCGACAAGGCCTTCTGAGAGCTCTAGAACCGCTCTTGGGCGGCGTCGCGAGGCCTATGCTTGGCCTCCGCCAGGACTTTGGGGCGTTTTTAGTCCGCCCTGGCTTTCAGGCTCGGCCATATTCCCGCCAAAAACTTGCAAAGAAGTTGCAAGCGCCGTATCTTCAAAGTCTTGAACGCCTTGGTTCAGCGAGGCCGTTTGATCTGAACAATCGTTCGCCCATCTGCGCTGTTCTTGCCCTATTGCGCCACGACGCTCGTCGACCGACCTGAAATCAGTCCGCCTGACGGCTTGAGCCGGCGTCCAGTCAAGTCTTTGAACGATCAGCGCCTACGCCTGGCAATCTGCGCCCACGCTCGGCAGATTGTCCCAATTTCCCTGAAGCCTCAAAGGCCGCCGCCTGTCGGGACGGCCGTCAAGCTCGGCCGGCTAAAAAAGCTCGGAGGCTCAGCGGAAAAAGGCTTTGTTCCAGCTGAGGGCGGACTCGAGCCGCGCCCGACCGCCGAGGCCCGCCGTCTCAAGAGCCCGAAAGCCCGCGGCCGCCGGCTTAGGCCCTGCATATTGGGGGGCGGACGGCCAGCCAGAACTAGGCTTTCCACATCTGGGCCCGCCCCTGCGCTTTGCCACTAGATGTAGGGTACCTCAAGGCGGCCCCAGGGTCAAGAAAAAAATAGCCAGCTTGCGACCAATATGCGCCGGCTTGGGGTCTTAAAGGCGTCTGAGGTCCTAAAGCCGGCTAACGAGGGGGCTTTCGTCAGCGCTCCGACGCTCGACGCCCCAAACCAGTCAAGCCCAAATGAGCGCGGCGACAACGCCTGACTCGCCAATTGGAGCTCGCCAGGTCAAGTCCAGTTGGCCAACTGACTCGAAATATGGTCCAGGCCTTCGCCGATTTCGCCGACCTTCGGCTTTGCAACTCAATGAGGCGGTTTTTTTGCCTGGCTTGGCAAGCCGACATGAACGCCAACCGCTTCCGCTCGTTTTCTGACGCCGCGTGGCCGCCGACAGCTCAATGCTGACCTTGAACGGCCCAACCAGGCGGGGCAAAGCCTCGCAGCCGCAGAACCGCCTCGCAGCCGCAGAAACGGGCCGCAAAGGCGCCGCAGAATCAGGCCGGAAAGCGACGCGCCTTGCGGTGGCGACGTTGAGACTTTCGAGCTTTCAATGGCTTTGGGGATCGCAACCAGCGCCCGGTGAAAAAGGCCCTGGGGAGGCTTGGAAGAAAAGTTTTCCAAGCTTTTAAGGCGACCAGCAAGGCGTTCTCGGCGTCTGACGCGCGCCTCGGCAGCCGCGCCGCAAACGGCCGGCGTCGGATCCCGCCTTCTGGGCCTTTCGACTATCAGAGGCTTTGGCCTTCACGCGCCCGTCGCCCTGGTTGGCCGGCAAAAGCGGCGCGAGACGTCGCGCCGCAAAAAAAAGCCGGAGCTTGGCGAGGGCTCCGGCCGCGAGCTTGGGGGCTTTCGCCGCCCTGAGGACGCCAGGCTCAGTAATTGTGCCTGACGTTTTTGCCGCGAGCCATGTAGATGGTCTCTTCGGCCAAGTTGGTGGCGTGATCGCCCAAACGTTCCAAGTGAGCGGCGGTGTTGATGATCTCCAAGCCCCAGGCGGCCTTGCGGCCGTCATGGTAGACGGTTTCCAAAACGCAGCGTTTTATTTCGCGGTTGAAATCGTCTATCTCATCGTCCAGGCGCAGCACCGCTTCGGCCGACTCCGCGTCCCGCTCCGCCAGCGCCTTGAGGGCCATGTCCAGCATGTCGGCGGACCTTTTGGCCATCTGGACCAGCTTAAGCGGCAATTCTTCGGTTTGTTCGCCTTGCTTGGTCAATTTGGCCAAACCTTTGGTCCGGCGCGCCAAGTTGGAGCCCAAGTCGCCAATGCGCTCAAGTTCCGTCGCCAGCCTCAGGCTGGCGGCCAAAAAGCGCAAATCCCCGGCCACCGGCTGGTTGGCGGCGATGAGATTGATGGTCTTGTCCACGATGACGTTTTCCTGCTGGTTGATGAGCTTGTCGGACTTTATGACCTCGTCGGCCGCCGACTCGTCGGCGGCTATGAGCGCGGCGGCCGCCTTGTTGAGCATGGCCGCGACGTCTTCTCCCATGACCTTCAAAGAGGTGCTCAGCAGAGCCAGTTCATTGACGAAAGTCCCCATGACCATTTGGCGTAGCCTCCTAAAAAAGGGAGAAGACTGAAAAACGGCGCCTCGATGAGCGGGGCCGCCTGAAAAAAGCGAGCTCGACCAGCTTGGCCCTGGACCGGCGCTTTCGCCCAGGTCCGGCGGGCCTTGGCCGCAGCGCCTCCCGTCTCGCTCCAGCGCTGATTGGTCTCTTGTTTTCCGTCGATGTCTTTCAGGCCGGACTGCGGCGGCCCACGTCAACGCCCGCCGTCAATGCTCCGCTCGTCGCGGCGCTCGGAGACGGCGGCGAGTCGGCCCGCGCCCTTCGCCTCTTGGCGGACCTCTTGGAGCGTCCCTTGACCCGGCCGGCGGCGGCCCGGAGCCCCTCGCGCCGCGACCAGCCGAGGCGCCGTCGCAACCAGCCGGAAAAACCGCGCGCGCCGCCCGGCGGCGGGCCCTTAGCCGAACCGACCGGTGATGTAGTTTTCCGTGCGGGTCTCCTTGGGGCTGGTGAAAAGCTCCATGGTCGGGCCGTACTCGGCCAGCTCGCCCATGTAGAAAAAGGCCGTGCGGTCGGAGATGCGGGCCGCCTGCTGCATGTTGTGGGTCACAATGACTATGGTCATGCCCGCCTCGCGGATCCAGTCCTCGACCTTGGCCGTGGCGATGGGGTCCAGGGCGCTGGTGGGCTCGTCCATCAGCAGGATGTCGGGCTCCAGGGCCAAGGCGCGGGCGATGCAGACCCTTTGCTGCTGGCCGCCGGACAATTCCATGGCCGACTTGCCCAGCAGATCCTTGACTTCGTCCCAGAGGGCCGCGGCCCGGAGGGCTTTTTCCGCCACGACGTCCAATTCGGCGGCTTTGCGGATCCCCACCAGCCGCGGCCCGTAGCAGATGTTGTCGTAGATGGACTTGGGAAAGGGGTTGGGCCGCTGAAAAACCATGCCCACCCGGCGTCTGATGTCCACCGGATCAGCCTCGGGCCCGTAGATGGACTGGCCGCGCAGCAGGATCTCGCCGGCCAGCCGCGCCCCAGGCACGAAGTCGTTCATCCGGTTGAGCAGCTTCAAGAAGGTCGACTTGCCGCAGCCCGAAGGGCCGATCATGGCCGTGACCTCGTCGTCCATGATGTCGAGGCTCACCCCGCGCAAGGCCTGAAATTGGCCGTACCAGAAGTCCACCTCGCGGGCGGCGATGACCGGCTCTACCATTTGCGTCCCCGTCGTAGCTTGGCCCTGATGATGGTCGCCGCCAAAGACAGGCCCAGCACCAAAGCCAGCAGGACCAGCGAGGTCCCGAACTGCTGCGGCCTGGTTTCGGCGATGCGCGAGCCGTTGGCGGCCAAGTTGTAAATGTGCGTCGGCAGGGCCATGACCTCGGCGAAGACCGTGTCTGGCAGCGCCGGAGAAAAGGCCGTGGCGGCCGTGAAGATGATGGGCGCGGTTTCGCCGGCCGCCCGGCCCAGCGCCAAGATGGCCCCGGTGAGCATGCCGGGCAGGGCCGCCGGGAGGATGACCTGGCGGATGGCCTGCCAGCGGTTGGCCCCCAGAGCCAAGGCCGCCTCCCTGAACGAGGCCGGGGTCTGCCGGAGAGACTCCTCGGCCGCGGCCACCACGGTCGGCAGAGTCAGCAGGCCCAGCGTCAGGCAGCCCGACAGCAGCGAGCGGCCGAAGCCGAAAAGGGCCACGAAAAGCGAGAGCCCGAAAAGGCCGAAAACCACCGAGGGCACCCCGGCCAGGTTGGCCACCCCCAGGCGGATGCCGGTGACCAGCGGGCCGGGCTTGGCGTACTCGGCCAAGTAGATGGCCGCCCCGAAGCCCAGCGGGATGGAGACGCACATCGAGCCCAAGGCCAGTCCCAAGGTGCCGAAGACGGCGGGCCAGATCCCGCCTTTGGTCAGGCCGTCGCGGGGAAATTGGGACAAGAAGTCCCAGCTGACGGCCGACAGGCCGTTGACGGCGACGTAGATCAGCACCAGGGCCATCGTGGCCAGCGTCAGGCCGGCCATGGCCCGGACAACCCACATGGCCAGAGCGTCCCGTCTTTTTCTGGCCGCCGTCGCGTAGCCGAAGATCATGCCCGTCACCTCAGTCGAAGAAAAAGTCAAAAAAATCCTCGACAAAAGCCCCTAAAAAAACTGCGCGACGTTCCGGCGGTCCGGTCCCAAAGCCGCCGGCGTCTGTCCGTGGTCCGCTCAGCGGAAACGCCCCGCCGAGTCCGCCGACCTGCGGCGACGCCGCTCGGCGCCGGCCAGCAGTCCTCAGCGCCCGCTCCGCCAACGTCGGCTGAGCCGCCAGGCCAGCAGATTGAAGGCCAAAGTCATGACGAACAGCAGAGCCCCCAGGGCGAAGAGGGCTTGATAATGGCGTCCGCCGATGGCCGTCTCGCCCATTTCGGCGGCCAGGGTCGAGGTCAGCGGGCGCACGGAGTCGAAGACGGACAGCGGAATGTGGGCCGCGCCGCCGGCCACCATCAGCACCACCAGCGTTTCGCCCAACGAGCGCCCCAAGCCCAAAATGACCGCGGTCGACAAGCCTCCCAAGGCCGCCGGGACCGTCACCTTCCAAATGGTCTCCCATCGGGTGGCCCCCAGGGCGTAGGACGCGTCCTGGATGTCCTTGGGCACGGCCGTCAGGGCGTCCTCGCCCAAGGAGGCCACGGTGGGCGTGGCCATGATGGTCAAAATGAGGCTCGCGTTGAGCACGTTGAGGCCAGTGGGAAGATTCAGCACGTTTTGGAGAAACGGGGCCACAGCGGCCATGCCCACCAGCCCCAGGACGACCGAGGGCACCGCGGCCAGCAGCTCCACCGCCGGCTTGACCCACTCCCGGGTGCGGGGTCCGGCCACGCAGGCCAAGTACACCGCCAAGCCCAAGCCCAGGGGGCCGGCCAGCAGGGTCGAGCAAACGGTGACCGACAACGAGCCGGCCAAGAGGGCCAACGCGCCGAAGGCCGGAGGATCATAGGTCGGATACCAGTCTTCCGAGAGGAAAAAATCTCGCAGCGAGACTCCCGGCTGTCCGTCTTGACCTAAAAAAAGCCCGGCCGCCTCGCCGAAGAGAAAGACCATGATCAGCAGCATCTGGCCCATGGCCGCCACGGCGCAGACGAGGAAAAAAAGGCGCGAGCCTTTTTCGGCCGGCGAGAGCCGGGGCCGCAGGGCGACAAAAGGCCGTTCGACGGGCGGCTGGCCGGCGGGGGCGACCGAAGCCGGCTCGGCGACGGCTTGAGTCGTCCGCTCGGCGGCCGGCGGCTCGACGTCGCGCCGGCTCGCTTCCGGCTTGGCGGCGTCGGCGGTCACGGCCAACTCCGGTCGAAAAAAAATTTGAAAAAACTCTCCCCTGAAACCGTAGCCGCAGCCGCAGCCGCAGCCGCGACAGCGCCCTGTTGTTTGCGTTTCTCTTCGGCCGTGTCAGGAATTTTTTCCTCCAAGACGGCCGCCTCTTGGTTCGGCCGGTCAATGCGGTCCGGCCAGCCCGTCTGGCCCGCCGTGTCCGGCTGGCCCGCCGCGTCCGAAGGGGCCGGGGGCTTCAAAAAGCCTTCGGCCTCGACGGCGGCCTCGCCCGGCGGCGTCCGCAGGAAGGCCAAAAAGGCCAGGACTTCGTCGGAGGCGTCGGTCCGCACGAACATGTACAACTCTCTGACGATGGGATAGCGGCCGTCGAGGGCCGCCTCGCGGCTTGGGGCGACGCCGTCGACCTCGATCGCCTTGACCGCTTCGGAGACGAAGCCCAGGCTCACGTAGCCCAGGGCGAAGCGGTTGCCGGCCACGGCGTAGGCGACGCCTCCGCTGGAGGATTGAACCTGGGCGTCGGGACGATGCCGGGCCCCGTGCAGGATTTTTTCCACCCACAGCTCAAAGGTTCCGGAGCTGCTGTCGCGGTTGACGGGCACGATGACCCGATCCTCGCCGCCGACTTCCCGCCAGTTGACGATGTCGCCCAGATAAATGCCCTTGAGCTGCTCCAAAGTGAGATTGCGGACCGGGTTCTCGGGGTGCACCACCACGGCCAGACAGTCCAAGGCCACGACATGTCTGACGAGCTTGCGGCCCGCCGCCTCCGCCCGGCGCTTTTCGGCCGGCTTGAGATCTCGGGAGGCGTCGGCTATGTCGATGTTGCCGTCGATGAGCGATCTGACGCCCTCGCCGGTGCCGGAGCCGGAAACGGTCAAAAGAAGATCGGGACGTTGCTGGAGGTAGGCTTCGGCGGCCCGTTGGGCCGCAGGCAGGAGAGTGGTGGAGCCCGACAGGCGCAAAGAAGGCCCGGCCCCGTTGGCTTGGCTGAGCAGCCAAACCGCGACGGTCCCCAGGCCCAAGGCCAGCAGGCAGATGATGACGAAAACTGGCGAAACGAGCGCCGTCCGGTTTTTGGCGACTTGCATGGTGGACCGGCCTTATGAAACGGTCGTCGACCTCAAGCCAGCGGCCTTTTTTCGCCTGGCCAACCGCCGCTTTTCAATTTATTGAACCATAACTATAAGCTTAAAAATGATTTTAAACCTTTAATATTAAAAAATAATAAAATTGGATTTTTATGTGTTTTTTTCGTTAAGCAATATTAATTGACGATCTGATCCTCCTATGAGATCCAAACTGGTCGGCATCAGTCGAACCACGACGAGCCGGGAACGTCGTGCGACGTTGATGAAACCATCGAAAAAATTGTCCAAGATAAGATCCAGTAGCGAAAAACGACGGCTTTCGGCGCTAGGCCGCGCCGGACCGGCTGTGCTTAGACGTGGCGATGAAGCCTAGATCGACAGTCCAGTCCGCTGTGGTTGGACCTAAGCGGATTTTATTAAATTCAGCTTCAATCGTGTTAGAAGTTTTTACGATTTATGATCTCTTTGTTCCCTTGTTCAGACTTAAGGCGTCAATTTTTGATAAAAAAATATATTTTCCCAGAACTAAAGGCAATTTATAGCTTCTCAGTGCTTGAAGGCGTTTTCAGGGCGACAGCGGGCGTGGCGCCGGTGCGCCCGCCGGCGGTCAAGGCGGGCGCTGCGCCCTGCTCCGCGCCTCGCCGGCCGGCGAAGCGTCCCAAGCTTGGGCTTCGTGGCCCAAGTTTAGACCCTTGCGGCAGAAAAGTCCAGACCTATGCCTGACCTCGCCGACCGCCTTGGCGAGCTGACGATCACGCCCCCGGCGCCGCCCTTAGCCCCGCCAAAGCAGTTCCGCCAGCTCCCGCCGAAAAGCCTCCATGCGGCTGCCCCTGGCCGTGGGGTGAACCCGGTTGCACAGCAGCGCGAAGGCCTGATCGGTCTCCGGGGACCACCACAGCGAGCAGCCTGTATAGGCCAAATGCCCCCTGGCCTCCAACAGCGGCCCCAGGCCAATGTCGAAGCCGGCGCCGCGGCCGGGGCCCTCGGCGGGCGTCCTAATTTTCAAAAAATCGCGCAAGGTGTCCTGGCGGACCAGGCGTCCGGCGTCTTCGGCCTCGGCCGCGGCCCAGTCGACCACGACCCGCCAGATCTCCGCCGCGGAGCCGAACAGGCCGGCGTGCCCGGCCGCCCCGCCCAAAAAGGCGGCGTTGTCGTCATGGGGCCGGCCCAGGGGCGTCGGGCCGAGGACGGGGGCGGCGGGCCAGCTCAGGGGGCCGCCCAGGCGCGGTCCATCTTCGGCGGGGGCGATGTCGTCGCCGGCGGGACAAAAGCCCAGACGCCGCAGGCCCAGCGTGTCGGCCACCTCCCGCCGAAAGAGCGTGGCCAAATCGACGCCGAAGACTTCGGTCAAAAAAAGGCCTAGGAGCAAAAAATTCAGGTCGCTGTAAAGCGTCATCTGCTGGGGCCGAAAAAGAGGCCGTTCGGACAGGATGGCCGCCTTGAGGCGGGCCGGCTCGCGCAGCTCGGGGTTTTGATGATAGGGACGCCAAGACGGCAGGCCGGATTGATGCGTCAGCAAATCCAACAGCGTCAGTTGGGACAAATCCGGAGGCAACGGCCAATCCAGGGCGCCGAGTCTGGTCGAGAGCGCGGCCAAGCCCTGATCTACGGCTCTCATGAGGAGACTGGTCGTGGACAGGATTTTGGTCAGGGAGGCCAAATCGTAAAGCAGCGACGGCTCGACTGGGATTCGGCCGCGGGTCAGGCCTCTGGTCCCGGCGCAGGCCATTTGGGAAAAACCTTGGACCGGACGGCCCCAGACCAGAACGCAGCCGGGAAAGACGCCCGCCGCGACGGCGGCGGCCAAAAGCCTATCGACATGGGCCGCCTTGGCTTGATCTGACGCAGCCTGGCCCGTTTCGGCGCGGTCCGGCGCATGCGGGGCCGTTTCAGCCTGAATCGGCGCCGCCGGCGTCGTTCCGGCGCCGTCCGGCTCGCCTTGGGACGGCTTGGCGAGTCCCGCCGTCTTCGGCGTCATTTTGGCCGCCGTCACATGTTCCCTTCCAACAGCTTTTTCATCAGCTCCTGATCTCTGGTCACGGCCTGGGCGAAAGCGTCGCGCTCGTCGACAGGCAAAGGCCGGCCTTCCTGGACGGCCAAGGTTTCTTCAGGATCGACGAAAACGTTCTTGCGCTTCATCCGAAAGTCCAAATGCGGTCCGGTGGCCAGTCCGCTGGCGCCCACGTTGCCTATCAGGTCGCCTTGCTTGACCTTGACGCCGGGCTTGAGGCCCTTGGCGATGACCGACAGATGGCCGTACATGGTGGAAACATCGTTCTCGTGCTCCAAAACCACCAGTCGGCCGTAGTCGCCCCGGAAGCCGGCCGACTTGACCGTGCCGTCGGCCACCGCCGAGACGGGGGTGCCGGCCGGGGCGGCGTAGTCGACGCCCAGGTGAGGACGGACGATCTTGAGGATGGGGTGGAGGCGGGCGCGGCTGAAGCTCGAGGAGATGCGGGAGTATTGAAGAGGCGATTTGAAGAAGTTTTTTCTGATGGAGCGGAACTGGGCGTCGTAGTAGTCGTCCCCTTCGGCGCCTTGATGGCGGTAAAACTCGTGCTTGACGTCGGCGTTGGTCATGCGGATCATTTCGACGACCGGCGGGCCGATCAGCCGCCCTTCCTGATATTCGCCCAAAAACAGCAGCTGAAAGTCGTCGCCTGTTCTGATGTCGGAGACAAAGTCGATCTGCGAGGCCAACAGGTCCACCAGTCCCAAGATGACCTGGGGTTCGAGCCCGGCCTTCTCGCCGGCCTCCCAGAAGGAGCTGCTCACCACGCCCTGGGTGGCTTGAAAAATCTTGCGGGGCCGGGCCTTCAAATCGAAGCGAAAAAAGCCGTCAGGCCCGCCTGGCATGAAGATCATGGGCCGGGGGCTGGCGGCGGACGAGTACTCGATCCGTTCCAAATCGCCCTCGGCCCGGGCCGAGGAGGTCCACCAGGCCCGAAACTCCTCGCCGGGCTTGACCTGGCCCAGCACGCCGTCGCGTTCCAACACGTCGTAGAGCGCGCGTCTTTGGCTTTGGCCGATCGACAAGCTTTCCAAAGCTTGGCTCAAGGTGCCGCCGGCGGGCACCACGTGGACGTCCACGACCAAGGAGGCCCGCCAGTTGCGGTCCGCGGCCAGGGGACCGAAAGGCAGCGGCGTGATCGCCTCCCAGGGCTGCAGCCGCGGCAAGGGTCGAGGGGCCGGCGCCGGGGTCGGGGCTGGCGGCGGATTGCCCACGCCGGCCAGCCACAGCCAGACGGCCGCGGCCGCGCCGACGGCCAGCAGGACCATGAAAGGGGCGCGGCGGCGGGCGGCGGAGACGGCCGGAGAGGCGAGCGGGCCGGCCGCCGCGCGCTCGGACGGTTCGCGGCCGTCACCCGTCAGGTCGCCTTCGCCGGCCGCCGAGGCGGCGGCCGGACCGCCGGCGTCCCGCCTTCCGGCGGCGGGCAGGTCGTCATCCGCCAAGTCGGCTTCCGCGAGCTCGTCGGAAACCTCGAGGTCTTCCTGAGCCTCGGGCGCCTCAAGCTTCTCGGAAAGGTCAGGGGCGTCAGGACGGCCGCCGGTCGGGCTGTCCGGGGCCGGAAAACGTACGGGCTCGACGACGGCCGAACCGACGGCAGCCTCCAGGAGCTCTCTTTCGTGCTCGGCGCGCTGGCCTTTGACCAAAGAGGTCCAATCGACGTTTCGAAAACGTTGGGAGACGGCGGCCAGGCTAGTGGGGCTCGTGAAGTCGGACAAGCCGCCCGAAGAGACGACGGAGGAGCCGTCGGTCGGAAGCTGGGGGGACGCCGCGGATTCTTTCGGACGGCGGCGGAACAAGTCCTTGAGGGCGCTCCACCAGCCTTTTCGGGCGCTTTCCTTGCGGTAGGGGCGCCGCGGACCGGTGTGACGGTAGCGAGGCTTGCTTTGTTTCCGCCTGTGCATAAGGTGAAGCCTACAAATGTGGTGGTCCGGCCGGCGTCCGCGGAAGGCGGAAGGCGTCAGACGGCGATCACGCCGCAAGTGAAACGAGCCGAAAGCCTCGGCTTTTGAGCGGGCCGCGGACCGAGCTTGGGCCAATTATAACCGCCGAGGACCCAATTATCAATTTAAGGCGCCCTCGCAGGTTCCTCAGCCGAGCCTCAGCCGCGCCATTTCGGCGCCTCCGCCGAGTCCCGGCCGATCCTCATTCTGCGCCAAGGACCACGTCCGGTCAGGCTTTCCCTTCCGACCGCTTTTGAGCCCGCAGGCTAGGCGACCCCTAGAGCGATTTTATAAAAAAAGTCGTAAGAGATTTTTTCGTTGGGATAGCGGAAACTTTAATTTTCTTATTTAGCTTAATATCGAATTGATAATCAGCAAATAATATACTCAAACATTACATCGAATAATCAATAATAAATGCCCATATTAAATATTTATTTCGAATTATATTGCTAAATATTAACTAATAAGCCTACGATATAACGATATTAGGTATCTATTAAGCTAATAATTCTTAATTACGGCAATAAATATGATTTATTTCTTAATCATTTCAATAATACTTTTACAACAAGCGTCAAAATATGTCGATTTTGGGCATGATCTTTATTTTGAGGGAGTGCTAGCCTTTCATTGACAAGTGATTGGATACGTAATAGCATAGTGACCACTGAGTTCAAACTTCACGTTGCGCGGTAGCCCCAGCGAGTTGGGCCTCAGGGCCGTTGACCATGGGCGAACCAGCAGTCAAACGGTTGTTTATGTGACAGATAGTTATAAATTTTTTTTTGTTTAATGCTTACGCCACTAATAACAGCCATCAAATCGCCTAAAACTTGACGCCATACTTGTTTGCCGCATAGCCAGATTCATTGTGCCGCCGAATGAAGGTCGCACAGTCCTCTCAGCCGTTCGAGATTATATGGTTGATTTTTATCGTGTACCGTGAAAGATTAGAACTTAACAGCCAAAATTTGCACGGTTTAGACAAAGCTTGGCGTAATGATGATCTACAAGCTTACGTATTAATCCTATTATCCGAAAAAGTCAATAAAAAACAGAATTATTAACTACTTCACCATTAATTCGCCAAAACTTCAGCAATTGATCATATTTCGTCGATGAATATACGCCTTTATCTATCTATGGCAAAGAATACCGCAGTTTTCATGATCGGCGTCCAAGATCTTGGAGGGATCAAGCCGGCTTTGATTAGCACGGACCAAAACATATGACTCTCGAACTGGATGACTGGCAGGCCCAAGATTAGCAGACCAGCGGGACTTTTGGAAGCTGAGATGAAAGCCGCGCCCGACGGACTCCACGCCCCTGACGGCACGCAGCGGTCAGCCAACGCTCGTGGCGGTCGTCGAGCGGGACGGCAGGTTAGGGGTTCGGGCCGGACCAGAGCTGGATGGTCTCGTTGAGAGCGGCCGACAGTTCGGCGAGGCAGGCTCTGACGATGGATGGCTTGAGCCCCGGCGTCGGAGCGCGGCTTGGAACTCGCTCTCCGGCGTCAGCTCGCCGAGCGGCCGGTCGTGAGGCCTTGCAGCCTTCGCGGAATACTTGCGGAGCCGCCAGTTCTGCAAGGCCTTGACGTCGCCGGGCGTCGGACTCCAGCGCCTCCGATCAAGAACTTCGGCCAGGCTCAGGCGGCTTGGCGGCCATGAGCGAGCGCCGGGCCTCGGCGCCCCCGTCGCTGAGGCGGCCGGCGGTCTTGCTAAATCCGTCCCGCCGCCAGCGGACCTCGAAAATCCTGTCAAGGCGGCCCTTGAACACGGCTTTCCGTTCTGTCAGACCTATCCAAATCTAACCATCTGATTTGGTGCTGACTTTCTGCTTCATAGAGGCCGGTTTCACCTTGTGACTGCCCGCAAGGCCAGAGCCTTCCTCTCCACA
>JAISZC010000217.1 GCA_031269485.1 Deltaproteobacteria bacterium | reverse complement strand
TGTGGAGAGGAAGGCTCTGGCCTTGCGGGCAGTCACAAGGTGAAACCGGCCTCTATGAAGCAGAAAGTCAGCACCAAATCAGATGGTTAGATTTGGATAGGTCTGACAGAACGGAAAGCGTCGGCTGGATTTGGCTGAAAAGGCGATTGAAGGTCGGCGGCGGATTTTTAAGCCCTGCCGGCCAATTTGAGGCCTGACGTCTTGTTCGACGACAGGGGCCGCAGACCGCCGTTGGAAAACTTTCGCGTCGAGGCCGGCGGACCGTGATGGCCGGCTGTCGACTTGGAAAGGTGAAAAATGGCCAACACAGTTGAGGATCGTTCTTTGGACATAGAAATATTGGGACCGCCCAAGATTGACTCGCCTCTGCTGGGCTACCCCAACCGAGAGCGGGAAACCGACGAATCGCTGGCTTGGGACGCCTTCACCGACGACGGCCAGCGGATCCTCATGGACGCCACCCTGGAATCGCTCAGCGTCTTCAAAAACGGCGGCCAAATGCCCGACAGCTTCGAGCAGGCCGGCGCCCGACGCAAGATTTATTTCGACCCTTCCAAGGTCAGAGCCGGCATTCTCACGGCCGGCGGCTTGTGCCCCGGACTCAACGACGTCATCCGCTCGCTGGTGATGACGCTTTACTACCGCTACGGGGTCCAGAACATCCTGGGCGTCAAGTACGGCTACCAGGGCCTGATTCCGGCCTTCGGCCACAGCCTGGTGCAGCTGACCCCCATGGTGGTGTCCGAAATCCACCAGTTCGGAGGCACCGTCTTGGGCTCCTCGCGGGGCAACCAGTCGATCGAGGAACTGGTGGACTCGCTCGAGCGCCTCAACATGAACATCCTGTTTTGCATCGGCGGCGACGGCACTCTCCGGGGCGCCCACGCCATCTGCCAGGAAATCAAGGCGCGGGGCCTGAAGCTCTCCATCGTGGGCATCCCCAAGACCATAGACAACGACATCAGCATGGTCTCCCGCTCGTTCGGCTTCGAGACGGCCGTGGCCGTGGCGACCGAGGTCATTCGCAGCGCTCACACCGAGGCCTTGGGCGCCCCTTGGGGCGTCGGGCTGGTCAAGCTCATGGGCCGCGACTCGGGCTTCATTGCGGCCACCGCCGCCTTGGCCCGCGGGGACGCCAACTTCGTGCTCATTCCCGAGGTCGATTTCGACGTCCAAGGGCCTGGGGCCCTGCTGCAGCGGCTTCAGGATCGCCTGAGCAGCCGGGGGCACGCGGTCATCGTCGTGGCCGAGGGGGCCGGGCAGAAGTTTTTCGAAGACGAGCAGATCGTCAAGGACGCCTCCGGCAACACCCTGCACAAGGACATAGGCCAGTTTTTGGCTGACCGCATCAGGCGACATTTTCGGGACATCGGCCATGAGCTCAACCTTAAATACATAGACCCCAGCTACATCATTCGCAGCGCGCCGGCCAACTCCTCCGACCAGGTCTTTTGCAGTTTTTTGGGCCAGAAGGCCGCCCACGCGGCCATGGCCGGCAAGACCAACCTGCTCATCGGCCAGTGGAACGATCATTTCGTCCACGTGCCCATCGCCAAGGCCATCGCCAGCCGCAAGAAGATCGACCCGAGCGGCGAATTGTGGAACAGCGTCTTGGAGCGCACCGGACAGCCCGCGCTGAAGGCGATCGCCAGCCCCCGCTGAAGGCGGCGGCTGAGGCGGCGCGTCGGACTGGCCCGGAGCGGCCGGTTGACGTCGTTTTTTCGTGACTTGATGCCTGGGCTGGGGAAAAATGACTATTTGCCTAATGAAAAAACGATAATTGTCAAAAGCATTGAGGAGAGATTAAGACGAGAGGTATAAATGAATTTTGCATTTTTTTTTGAAGACAAAAAGCTGCTAAAGCTGATATAATGCTTGTTGAATAAAAGCATTTTTTAGATTATGGCATTTAATGCCATTTTATGATAGGATAAATTTATGGGCTATATGATAATGGTAATTTGTTTGCGTTTTAAAATAATTGTAAAAATATAATATTAATATTTGCGCTCAAATATCAATATTGCTGTAAATGTCGTTTAAATAACGTCAGAAACTAGTTTATAAGGGACATTTAGCGCCCCGGTCGCCGCCTAGAACGCTTGCATTCCGTTGAATTCCTCTGAATTGCCTTGGCTCGGCCTATTGGCCGGCAAGCCCGAATTGGCCGCTTCAAAGACAAACAGTCAAGGTCGACTAAAGGCGCCGAATGTGCCAAAGGCGCCGAATGTCAGGGAATCGACGTCAAGGCGTCGCCAAGCAAGGCTTTATGACGGCCGTCCAGACCTGATAGGCCGCCGCGGTGAGGTGCACCCCGTCGTCGGTCATGTAGTCGGGCAAAGACTGGCGCTCGTCGGCCACGGCGGCGTAAAGGTCGACGAAGGTCAGCCCTTCGCGCTCGGCGGCCGCCTGGATGAGCCGGTTGGCTTCTCTGACGGCGGAGTTCTTGAGAGTCTGGCTCGGCCAGCCGAATTTTTCCTCGTTGACGGGCAGAAGCGAGCAGACCAGCAGCTGGGCCTCCGGGAGCCTTTCGGCCAGGGCCCGCCAGATGCGCAGGTGTCCGTCGGCGATCTCCTGGGGCGTCCGGCCCTGGCCTAGATCGTTTATGCCGATCTGCAAAAAGACGAGCTGGGGCTTTTGGCGGGCGCATAGGTTGAGGCGGCTCCACACGCCCATGGTGGTGTCGCCCGAGAGGCCCTGATTGACCACCCGGACGTCGGCCAGCCCGTCCTGCCATCTCCAGCCCTCGGTCAAGCTGTCGCCCAGCATGACGACGACTTTTTCGCTCATGCGCGCCTCCTGTTTTTCGCTTTGGCGTCCGCTTCGGGGCCGCGCTTCATTTTTAGCGGAAAAGCCCCCAGTCTGTCAACCGTTCCGCGCCTGCGCCCCTGCGCCTTTAATTTACGTTTTTTTGACGAGGCGGCCGGCCAGGCCCTTGCGCTTGGTTCAATAAAATGATTAAATCGAACCTGTTGGGTCTGGCCGGCGGCGCGGACGCGCCGGCCGCCGGGCTTCATGCCGGCGGCCGGCCCAAGGCGCGGGCCGGCGGTTGACGCGTTCCGAGACAAGGCCTAAACTGATTCATCAAAAAATTATTTGTCCGGCCGCTTCGCCGTTTTCGCAATCGGAGGCGGGGAGGCTGGCGGGCGACCGGCTCCTGGGCGGTTTGCCTGCGAGCATCCCCTTCCTTATCGGAGGATCCTGATGGACCCTGTAATTCTTTCCAGGCTGCAGTTCGCGCTGGCTACCGCCGTCCATTTCTTCTTCGTGCCCCTGACCATCGGGCTTTCCTTCTACATCGCCTGGGTCGAGACCAAGTACGTCAGAACCGGGGACGAGCAATACAAGCTGCAGGCCAAGTTTTGGGGCCGGATTTTCCTCATCAACTTCGTCCTGGGCGTGGTCACGGGCATCGCTCTGGAGTTCCAGTTCGGCGCCAACTGGGCCAAATACTCCAAATACGTCGGCGACATCTTCGGCTCCTTGCTGGCCATCGAGGCCACGGTGTCCTTCTTTTTGGAGTCGACCTTCATCGCCGTCTGGGCCTTCGGCTGGGAAAGGATCCCCAAAAAGCTCCACTGCGTCGCCATCTGGCTGGTGGCCGGCGCCAGCACCATTTCCGCCCTGTGGATCCTTTTGGCCAACGGCTTCATGCAGCATCCGGTCGGCTACGTGGAAAGAGGAGGCGTCGCCCAGCTCGACAGCTTCGTCGCCGTGCTGACCAACACCTACGGCTGGCACATGTACTTCCACACCGTGCTGGGCGCCTTCATTCTGGCCTCGTTTCTGATCATGGGCGTCTGCGCCTGGCATTTCTTTTGGAACAAGCACGTCGATTTTTTCCACACCGCCTTCAAGACCGCGGCCTGGTTCGCCTTGGTGTCCACCACGCTGTCCATCGTCGCCGGCCATTTTCTCGGCCAGGTCACCGCCGAGCACCAGAAGTCCAAGTTCGCGGCCATGGAATCGGTTTGGACGACCCAGACCAACGCCCCCTCGTATCTGCTGCAGATCCCGAAATTCAACGGCGAGGAAGGCAACTTGGTGGAGGCCCTGCCGATTCCGGGCATGCTCAGCTTTTTGGCCACCAACACCTTGGACGGCGAAGTCACTGGCTTTGATCGCATTCCGCCTCAGGACAGACCGCCCGTCTGGCCCGTCTTCATCTCGTTCCGACTCATGGTCGGCATCGGCTTTTTGCTGTTCGCCGTGGCCGTCCTGACCTTCGTCATCAAAGGCTTCGCGCCAAGTCTGGGCTGGGGCCTGTGGGTCTACATCCTGCTGATACCGCTGCCGTACGTCGCCGCCCAGCTGGGCTGGCTGGTGACGGAACTGGGACGCCAGCCTTGGGTGGTCTTTGGCGTGCTGAGAACGGCCGACGCCGGGAGCCCGCCGGTCGAAGGGTATCAGGTGCTCTTCACCCTTGCGGCCATGGCCGGCATATACGCCCTGATTTCGCTGGCCGGCTTCGTCCTGATGATCCGGGCGGCGGTCCAGGGACCCGGCAAGCTCGAACAGCACTACGCATAAAGGCCGTGGAGGAACGTCATGGAAACGACATTAATTTTGCCTGTCATATGGTTCGTTCTCTGGGGAGTTCTCTGGGGCGTGTATTTCGTCCTTGACGGCTACGACTTCGGCGTCGCCATGTGGCTGCCTCTCTTGGGCGCCTCCAGCGAAAAAGAGCGCTCGGCCATGCACCAAGTCACCGGCCCCTTCTGGGACGGCAACGAGGTCTGGCTCATCACGGCCGGCGGCGTCACCTTCGCGGCCTTTCCGCTGGCCTACGCCGTGCTCTTCTCCAGCCTTTACACCCCGTTGATGATCTTGCTCTTCTGTCTGATCCTCCGCGGAGTCGCCAGCGAGCTCAGGTTCCAATGGACTAACCGCCACTTCCGCCTGGCCTGCGACGGCTTGACCTTCGTCTCCAGCCTGGTGGCGGTCATCCTGCTGGGCGTGGCCTTTTCCAACCTCTTCCGGGGCCTGCCCATCGAGTACGACGGCGCTCAGGACTTCTTCATGTTCCGCGGCAACATCCTCAACCTGCTGCACCCCTACGCCCTGTTGGGCGGCGTCCTGTTCGTGCTGATGTTTCTGGTCCACGGCGCCTTGTATCTGACCTGGCGGACCGACGGCGATCTGCGCAACAAGGCCTTTTACATGGCCAAGGCCACCTGGCCGATCTTTTTGCTGGTCTTTCTGCTCTACGTCGTGTTGACCTTCGCCTGGGCCGGTCTCTACCAAAACTATTTCGCCTCGCCGCTGCTTTTGGCCTTGCCGCTGCTGTGCGCCGCGCTGTTTGTCCTGTCGGGCCATCAAATGTATTTCAAGGACAACCCGGCCAAGGCGCTGCTGGCTTCCTGCGGCGGCATCCTGACGCTCACCCTCACCGGGGTGATGGGCATGTTCCCCAATCTCATCCCCTCGCGGCTGTCCGCCTCCGGGCATCTCAGCATCTTCAACGCCTCCTCGACGCCCAAGACTTTGGGCATCATGCTGGTGGTGGCCTTGATCTTCGTGCCGACGGTCATCGCCTACCAAATTTGGGCCCACAAAAAGCTGGCTTGGACCATCAAGAGCGATTAGCGACGCCGAGGACTTTCGACTCGGGGGCCGCAGGAAGGCGCACGACCTTCTGCGGCCTCCGCGTCGTTAGGCGGCGCCTGATCCGCGCTTCTCCGCGCCAAAAGCCGTCCGCGTCGCGCTCGCGTCGTGGTCCGGCCGCGGGGACGGACGCGGCTTTGAATTAATTGAAAAAAAAGCAGGTTAATTGAACGTCGATGGCGAGACCACGGCGGCGGGGAGCGTTTTATGCTGATCAGCGACAAGCCGGGCCGCCGCGCCTGGACGTGGGGCGCCTGGCTGGGGGTTTTTCTTTTGGCGTTGACCGCCTGCGGCGGCGACCAAGAGGAGCAAGAGGCCCGGAAGGACGGCAGTTTGGTCAAAAGCGGCGTTTCGGCCGTGGTCTCCGGCGTCAAGAACACGGCCGCCGGCATCGTGGAAGGCGTCGACGAGGGCCGCCAATCAGGGCGAAGTCTCGACGGGGCCCTTTTGGTCGCCAGTCGGGCCGATTTTGAAAAGCTGCTCGCCGTGCAAAGCGCTTTGGTCGAAGAGCGCGGCCCAGGAACCTACGCGATGACCTTGGCGCTGCGCAACGAGGGCGAGCAACCGGTGCGCCTGATAAACCTCGACCAGGACGTCAACGTCGTCGTCTTGGACGCCGACGGCTTCGCCTACGCGTTGCCCAGACCGCTGGAGCAAGGCCAGGATTTTACCGTCCTCCCCAGGTCGGCGGCCAGGTTCAGGCTGGTCTTCGAGCGCCTGGAGCTCAAGCCCGCTACGCTCCGGTTGTACGGCCTAGATCTGCCTTTGCCGGCGCCCGTCAAAGCCCAGTCGCCCGAACCAGCCGCCGAGTCGTCCTCGGCGCCGACGGAGGGTTGAGAGGTCGACGGGCCGGCCAGGGAAAAATCCTTCGCGGACGGCGGCCGGTTGTCGCGGCCGGCGAAGAACGGCCGGCGGCCGGAACTGAGGGGCGGCAT
Source organism: Deltaproteobacteria bacterium (assembly GCA_031269485.1). Classification (GTDB taxonomy): domain Bacteria; phylum Desulfobacterota; class Desulfarculia; order Adiutricales; family Adiutricaceae; genus JAISZC01. The sequence continues at coordinate 34,588 of JAISZC010000217.1, read as the reverse complement.
GGCTTAAATTTTTGATCGGGATACTAATAAATAGAGATCAACATGTCAAATAGCGAAAACTACAAATATGGTGACCATATTAGGGTTTGTAGTTTATTATATAATCTGCATGGCATATATGTCGGTAATGATGAAGTTATTCAGTATGTTGGGAACGCCATAGATATAACTAGTTTAGATATTTTTGCATGTTATCAAAGTACAGAAATAATTTTCCATAATTTTAGGAAATATTCCCCACTTGAAGCAGTTATTAGGGCCTATTGGCTATTAAAAGAATATAAATGTGATCTTAAATTTGATGATAGTGAGCATTTTTGCGATTGGTGTATTGAAGGACTATTTACTGCCAGCTACTGCTATTATAGTCCTCACTACCACCTTGAAAGCAACCATGAAGACCATAATGATAAATTTATAGAAAATTTTATGCCTTTTGAAATGTTTTTTGAATTTTGCCGGAATAGGAATGATTATCCTGATGAGGTTATTAATAGGATGTTATATAATCCTGAACTGGCCAATCTTTTTTCGAATAGATAATGATGATATTATTTTAGAAAAATATAAATAAAATAGCTCTAATAGACTAATATATATGGTATGGTATTGGGGGGAGGGTATAAAAGAATAAATAGATTAATATTGTGCGATGACCTTAGCTATGATTATAAAGCCTATGACTATCATTAGCTTGCTATAGTTAAAAAATCTTTTTTATAATAAAATTTTGTATTTAGTGTCATTGTATGAATAAAATTTTTCTTTTGTAATATTTTAATTTATTTCTAAAAATAGTCAATATAAATTTTATACAAAAAAATAATAGAGTTACCATTGACATTATTGCCAAATAATCTAAGAAAAATAATAATTTAGAGATATTTAAGTCGAAATAAATAAATTGAGTTCTAAAAAGTATATAATCTAGATAATTATGTTTTAAAAAAGCATACAATCCATATAAACTTGCGCTGACATAAAATCCTCTAATTAAATATAATATAGTTTTTTTAGTATATTTTAATCGATATAATTTATTTATCTTCATAATAATCTTATTAGAATGCAACCCTAGATGTACTGAGATAAATAAAAAGAACCAATAGGCTGCTAATAGATGTAGACTACGTGATAAAACAGTAAACCCAGAAATGTTTATAAATTTAAAAATATGACGAGAAAGTATTAAGCCACTGGTCATTAAAATTATGAAAAAAACTATAATTAATATAATAACAACGGTTTGAATAATCCGAAGTGCGTTATATTTACCTTTAAATAAAATTTTATACCATTGTTTATTTAATATGTTATGAAAGATAAATAACAATAATAAAACTATACCATTCCATTCATGGAATATTTCTCCGATAATTATATACGACATTGACGAAATAAGACTGAATATCATGCATATAAGACAAATTAATTTGTATATACTATATTTCTTCAAATAAAATCTCCACAATTCTTTTTAGGTAGTATTATTTCAGTTTATCATATTCAGAATCGCTTAACGGCTCTAGCCATTTGGTTTGATTATTTTTTCCCGGAACTTCTATGGCGAGATTTGAAAACCAACTATCGCTGGCGGCTCCGTGCCAATTTTTCAACCCGGCCGCAATTGAAACGACGTCGCCAGGTCTCAACTTTCTGGCCTCTTGGCCCCCCTGCCTGATGCCAGCCTCGTCCGCCGACGCAAAGCAAAATCTGTCCACCGCCGCTCGATGAGCTATGAATATGCCAATTATTGCGACAACCTGGTTCAAAATTTTAAATAACTATTGTCACTAAAATATTCTGAATAGATAGTACTTTTTCGCCCGGTGGAAACAGCTGTGGAAATATTATATCTGATATAGCAGCTAATTAGCTATTAAGATTAAATGATTGTCGTTAAGCCATTTTGAAATATCGTTAGAAAGGTTAAAGCCACCAGTAGAACGTATTGATAGTCCTTCACCGATAATTGCATTTGGTACTAACTTCGCTATAGCGTTCAGGCTTTGCCCGAAACCTCCACCTTCATGGCTACAAAAAGGAATTATTGTTTTGCCAGTAAAGTCGTATTCTTCAAGAAAAGAAGCAACTGGCATAGGGATAGAACCCCACCAATTTGGATAACCTAAAATTATGGTCTTATATTCCGTTATCGTAGCGATATGTGTCGCTAATTCTGGTCTAGCTTGCTCCGCAAGTTCTTTTTGCGCGGTCTCTACAGTTGTACTATAATCATTTGAGTATGGATTAACTACTTTTATTTCAAATAGATCTGCTTCAATTTTTTCATCAATTGTTTCAGCAATTTTTTTCGTATGCCCGTCCCATGAAAAAAATGCAATTAATATTTTATCATTATTAATTGTCTCCTGCGTATTTTGATCTGTTGGTGAATTGGAAGTCGCTAATAAAGGCAAATAAATGAAAATCATACTCGACAGTATTACTGCTAAAATAATTATAAATTGTTTGGTCATTAGGAGCCTCCGTAGATTTTATTGATGTTAAAAGTAAATATTTCAATAATTTTATGGTAAATTGTGTAAATTTATTTTTTTTATGTCGATTAAAATATTAAAAAATCATTTATGATTTTTTGACAAAAATAAACGTTTTAGAGGCAGAACCGCGACAAAGGCTGGAGCAGCTCGACTGGCTTCATCTCGGCCGCCTAAAAGCGGAGCAGAAAGCTCGGCGGTCGCTCGCCGGCTGTTGCCCGGCGGGTGAGCTGACCTGCGGACGCCAGCTCCAGCCGGTCGTCAAGCCCAGACGCTAAAAGCCGCTTCGGCCGCCCGCCCAAGAAAGGCGCAAAAGGGCCAGCCCAAAAAACTCTGAGCGAGGCCGCCGGCGCGGCCTGGCTCGGAATTCCCGCTTCAAATGCCGGACGGCTCGGGGTCGCCCAAGCAGGCCAAGCTGGCGACGACCCTCCTAATGGCCGCCCCGACGGATTGGACATTTTTCAAGAGCCAAACGTCGGGTGGCGCGACCTCGGCGCCGCAAGCCGCGAAAGTTCCTGCCCTGCCGCCCTTGGCGCTCAGCTCGGCCGGGCGAACGACAAGCGCCGGACCCAATGAGCGGCCCAGCCGCGGTCATCTTCCGACGTCGATTTTCGTCTTGGCGAGCGCCCGCCCATGAATTCTCACGAAAATGGACGCCGGCAGTCAACGCCACGGACGGGGAACGAAAATCCGGCTTTCTTCAATCAGGCGGCTTCATCATAAGCCTGGCCGGCGGATATGTCAAATACCTATTTCCTATGGCCAGAAATGCTTTATAGGCGATGGAGCCATGGAAAAAAACGGCTTCGCAGGCGGAAACGACAGGGGCTTGGGCCTTTTCTGGGGGAGCTTGGCGGCGAGTCTGGTCGGTCTGCGGCGGCGGGTCCTCAGCGGCGGACCTGGGCGCCGTCTCCCTGGCTTTCATTCAGTCCAACGAACTGCGCCGTTGCCGGGCTCTTCAATATTATAGGTTAAATATTATTTTTAAATAAAGGCTAAGCGCTATCGTCCACTAGTCAGACTTATATTGTTATTACTCCTAATTAATAATTTTTTACCAAATTCATCTTCAAGCTGCATTATTTGACGTGATAATGTTGGTTGAGTGACATGAAGCATTTCTTCAGCTTTTGTAATATTTTTTCATGCGCGATAGCAATGAAATATTTTAATATTTTAAATTCCATTGATTAATGCAGTCAATTAATGGTGAAAATGCTGAAAATAATAAATCATTCCAAGAAAATAAATTTGTATTATTTAGTTTGTTCGACATATTTTTTCCAAAATCTATAAAATTGTGAATGTAATTCATAGTCATTTAAATCACAAATTAACTTAATTTTTTCTATTATAAATTTATTATTTTTTATATAATTACGTAATTCAATCCAATCATCAAGTTTCCCATTAACAATAAAATCTTCAATTGACATCATAGAATAACTTTCACCATCTATATTTCTATGAATCATTTTTATTTCCTCTATAATTTGGCTTTAAAGGGAATCGAATATATTGAATGATAATTTTTCTGAATAATTAACTAATTTTTTCCACGATTTAAAAATTGAATTGCGATTTAAATATTGTTTTTTGTCGATATTAAGCAAATCATATGGTTTCATTTCGGATAATTGTATAATTAGTTGATGTAAGGCAGATTGTTTACATTTTTGTGGGTATAAATTGTCTAAACTCTGCAATATCAAAACTAAATAACTAATATTATTAATATTATGACATATTTCGATAAAATCTATATAATCACGAAATAAATTTCTCTTTAACATCAAAAATACTTTGCAAATAAGTAATTCTTTTTCTGTAGGCACAATAAATTTTAAATTACCAAATTTAATCATTATTGATTCAATTGTTTTTGTTCTTTCTAAATAACAAGCACAAGTTGATATCTCATTAAAATTATCTAAAATTGGCATAGCCATAAATTTATCAGTCAGTCTATATCCTGTAATCATATTAAGATCATCAATACTAGTATAGTATTTATTCCAAGAGATAATATCTAATTCTGATAAACTTTTAGAATATATATAAAATTTTTTCAATAAACTAAGATATACTTCCCAATCTGGAAGATTATTATCGCTATGTGAATAAATATCATTATTATAATTATTTATAAAGTTCTGATTATTAGAAATAAGATTAATATTTAACGGTTTTATTTCTAAATCTTCATTTTTATTCACTTTATAAGCAGTATTAAAATTATTGTCCATAATATGCCGTATAAAGGTTGCTAATTGCCACACAGCTGATCCATTCAGAGGCGACATTTTGTCATTGCGGTTGCGATAATCCAGCCATCAGCAACGGTGTTTGATGACCATTGATTCAGTGTTTTAGAACTATATTGGATTTGAAGAATTAATGAAATTGATAATTTTTTATAATTATAAAAAATATTTTTATTTGTTAATGTATTTATAAATTTACCAAGATAATTATTTTCTATCCATTTCTGTAATTCATCATTTTTTCATCTTCTTGTTGATGGCATATTTCATCGCGAACTTGGCTGATTGATGTTATGCGTTCTTCAGGAGAATCAAGTAGATAAATGATAGTAGTATTCGAGGTCATTTATCTAACTCATCCTTCAAATATATCTGTTGCCTTATCAAAAAATATTCTACTCAATCCAGTTAGGCGATAGGCGTCAGTATATAAAAGATGGCCCGTACGCACACATTGGCTTATAGTTTTAAAAAAATTATGATCAATACGAGATAAAAAAGTTTTAATAGCGTCTCCTCCACCGCGTTTAGTAATATTTTTTGGCTTATGAATCATATTGGTAATCATTTCATTATAAATAGCGTGACTAATATAATTTAGATCAAAGGCTCGACGTGCAATAACAGCTTCGCTGATTTTAAAATCCTTAGCGAGTTGAGTTATTTTTGAACTAATATCATATTTACTATATTTTTCCCACATGACCTTAAATGATTCAATTGGAACGAGTATTTCCGCAGCAACCGCATTGCATATTCTTTCAGTGCCAGTATATCCATTAATATCACTAGTTCTATCATCATAAAATAAACTGTTAATACCAAGTCCAAGATGTACCAACTCATGAATAAGTGAAAAAATTCGTCCAGCTGTTGAATCCTTTGCATTAATAAAAATTAATGGTGCATATTCATCTATTAATGTAAAAGCACGAAATTCTTCAAGATTCAAACTACGACGTGGATTTGAGCCAACAATACCGTTCATCATGACAAGTATATCTAATGTCGAAATTTGGTGTCGTAAAAAATTAAAAACTTTGTCTTTATCACTATGATGTTTATACCATTCTATATCAATATTTAAATTAGTTCTAATAATCTCTGCCAGCTTTTCAATGGTAAAGGTAGTCTTTAATGAAGAAACAAAGGTATTTTTTTTCCTCTAAATTACTAATAAGAAACTCACGCATCCAATCTTGACGCATTTCCATTTCAAAAATTGTATCAAGTAGATTTTTACTAGGTTTTTGATTATGAACACTATTAAATGTACGATATTTTAATAAACCAACCGATTCTGTAGGAGGATTATCTAAAAAAAAATATCCTAATGGAATATGTGTCATCAAACTAAAATCAGAAAGTTGTTTCATAGTTGGTTGTTCTTTACCAGAAATCCAATCGTCAAGTTTCGGAAAACGACTATAGATAGTGCCATTATCAATATCTGATTCTTGAATAGCCCATTTTAATATCGAATCTTTAATTGTGACATAAGGATATTTCATGCGCAAATATCCTTATGTTTTTGCATGTTAAATTTATACGCTTTTGCAAGGTATAAGTATATAAAATAAAAATTGTTCTTAGGCATAAAATTTAGTCATAAAATAAAATTAAACGATTAGAGGGCCACTTGGAAATTCTGCCGCTTTTATGTTAAAAATTTGATGTTGTCTTGTGCTAATATGTGTTCTGCCTGGGGACGTCGAGACACGAAGAAACTAATGTCCCTCTGGCTTTGACCGCAATTCCAGACTCTTTCTTTCCAGCCCGTCGATTGACCCGGGGAAGCTTTCGCAGTGTCGACTCGGCCGCCTGAAGGCGCGCTCCGTTGAAGCGTCGGGCGCCGTCGGATGGGCGCCGCCTTGAGCCGTCCGCCTTCAGCGCAGCTGGCTGTCCTTGCTGCCCCGCCGATTGTACAAATCCGACGACTTTTTGGCCGCCGTCTCCTTTTCCTTTTGACATTCCAGGCACAGCCTGACGCCCGGCAGGGCCTGGCGGCGTTTTTCCCCAATCGGCTCGCCGCACTCCTCGCACTCCGCCAAGCTTGCCCCTTGCGGCAACTCGCGACGGGCCCTGTTGACCGCGTCCTCGATGGAGTCGCTGATCTGCTTGTCCACGGCGCCGTCGCCGGCCCAGCCTACGGCCATGGTTTGGCTCCCGGCGTCCCGCGCTCGGCGGACGCCTCGGGCTGGCCCCGGGCCAGCGTTTCAGAGCGTCGGCGGCGCTCAGGCCGCCGGCCACAAGCTCCGGCTGGCCGCCAAGACCAAGCTCCACACCGGTCCCGGCAGCACGCCCAAGAGCAGCACCAGGATGGCCATGATCAGGGCCCCGGCCCGGCTCAAAAAGCTCAGATCGACGGCCGTCTCGACGGTTCGGCCGGGGGTTTCTTCGGCGTAGGCGTGCCTGACCAGCGAGAGATAGTAAAAGATGGCGATGGCCGAATTGACGCAGACCACGATCACCAGCCAGTCGTAGCCGTGGCCCCAAGCGCTGGTGATCAGCCAAAGCTTGCCGATGAAGCCCACCGTCGGCGGGAGGCTCACCAGCGAGAAGGCCGAGGCCAAAAGGCACAGCGCCAGCGAGGGCGAGCGGGTCGACAGGCCGTTGAGGTCCTCGTAGACGAGGTTGCGGCCGTCAGGCGACAGGCGGGCGATGATCCAAAAGCACAAAAGGTTCATCAGCAGATAGGCCATGGCGTAGAAGGCCGCGGCCGCCAGGCCCTCGGGGGTGCCGGCGACCAGGCCCACCAGGATGTAGCCGGCGTGGGCCACCGAGGAGAAGCCCAGCATGCGCTTGAGGTCCTTTTGGGCCAAGGCGCACAGGTTGCCGTAGGTGACCGACGCGGCGGCCAAGACGGCCAAGAGGTTGGTCAAGGCCTCGCCCGGGACCAGGAACTGGGCCAGCCGGATGAGCACCACGATCGCGCCCAGCTTGGGCAGCGTGGCGACGTAGGCCGCGGTCTCGTTGCCGGCCCCTTGATAAACGTCGGGGCACCAGAAATGGAAGGGAAAAAGGGCCAGCTTGAAGAACAGCCCGCCCATGAAGAGCGTCAGGCCCGTCACGGCCAAGGGGTTGGTGGCCAGCCGCCAGTCGAGGCCGGCGAGGGCGCCGAGCTGGGTGTGGTGCTGGCTGGCGATGATGAAGGCCAGCCCGTAAAGGGCCAGAGCCGTGGCCGCGGCCCCGAAGAGAATGTACTTGAGGCCGGCTTCGGCCGCGGCCTTGGAGCGGGTGCGGGCCGGGATGAGGACGTAGAGGGAGTACGAAGACAGCTCCATGGCCAAATAAATGGCCGCCAGCTCCGCGGCCGAGGCCAGGACCACCAGGCCGAAGGACGACAGGCTCAAAAACATGAAATAATCGGGCTTTTGGTCCTCGGTGACCGTCTTTTGGCGACGGGCGTTGAGATAGGTGGCCAAAAAGCCCAAAGAGATCAAAATTTTAAAAAATTGCGACAGACGGTCCACGCGGTAGCCGCCGAAAAACATGTCGGCGCCCGTCGGGCAGGCGGCCAAGGCCCAGACGGCCGAGGCCAGGGCGGCCACGGGGCAAAGCCCGACGAGCCGGCGGGCCAGGGCGGGCTTTTGGGGCTCGAGCATGGAGGCCAGAAAAAGCGTCAGCGCCAAAAGCAGGAAAACCAGTTCGGGGCCCAGCAGATTTAGGCTGAAGTTCAGGCCCGGCATCAGCGCACCTCCCCGGCGGCCGCCGCTTCGACGGGGGCCAGATCCTCTTCGACAATGACGCTTCGGCGGCCGTCGACCAAATCGGCCGACTTGATGAAGCCCACCAGGCGGCTACGGGTCTCGAAGTTGCGGAGGGTCTCTTCGACGCTGGGGGCGATGAGCTTCAGCAGGCCGCCCGGCGCCAGGCCCAGATAGAGCACCAGCGCGGCCGGCACGGCCAGATAGGCCCATTCTTTTTTCTTGAGATCGCGCCAGCCGCGGCCCTCGGGCGAGGCCGGCCGGCCCCAGGCCATCCGCAGGACGGCCTTGAGCATGTAGGCCGCGGCCAACAAAGCCCCGGGCACGACCAGCAAGCCCAAATACACGTTCTTTTTGAAAGCGGCCGCCAGGATCAAAAACTCGCCCACAAAGCCGTTGGTGCCGGGAAAGCCGAAGGAGGCCAGGCCAAAAAGGCCCCAGAAGAACATGAAAGCCGGCAAATATTTGCCCAACCCCGAGTTTTGGGACAGTTCTCGGCTGTGACTGCGCTCGTAGACGGCGCCGATGAGCATGAACAAGGCCCCGGTGATGATGCCGTGGCTGAGCATTTGAAAGATGGCCCCGTTGACGCCGTCGGCGCTGAACAAAAAGATGCCCAAGGTCACAAAGCCCATGTGGGCCACCGAAGAGTAGGCCACCAGCTTCTTGACGTCGCTTTGGCCCAAGGCCACGGCCCCGCCGTAGAGGATGGAGGCGATCGAGATGGCGATCATCAAGGGCGCGAAGTGGACCGAGGCCGCCGGGGCCAGGGGCAGCGAAAAGCGCAGAAAGCCGTAAGTCCCCATCTTCAGCAGCACGGCGGCCAGAATGACCGAGCCGGCCGAAGGGGCTTGGACGTGGGCCGCTGGGAGCCAGGTGTGAAACGGAAACATGGGCACTTTGATGGCGAAAGCCAAGAAAAAGGCTAAGAAAACCCAATATTGAAAATTAAAGGAAAAATTTTTCTTCATTAAGTCAGGGATAAAGAAAGTTCCAGCGTTGAGCCTTAAGGCCACGATGGCCACCAGCAACAGCGTCGAACCGAACAGGGTGTAGAGAAAAAACTTGATGGACGCGTAGCGTTTTTGATCGCCGCCCCAGATGGCGATCATCAGATACATGGGGATGAGAAGGGCTTCCCAAAAAACGTAGAAAAGCACCAAGTCAAGAGCCGAAAAGACGCCCACGCAGGCCGTGGTCATCAGAAGCAGGCAGACGTGAAATTCCTTGACCCGTCGGCCGATGTAGGTCCAAGAGCACAGCACGCACAGCGGGAGCGTGAGGATGGAGAGCCAGATCATCAAGATGCTGATGCCGTCCGCGCCCATGGCGTAAGTCAGCCCCCAGTCCGGGGCCCAAGGCAGGCTTTCGAGAAACTGAAAGCCCTCGCGGCTCTCAAAGCCGATCAAAGGCGCGGCCAGAGCCGCCTCAATCAAGGAAGCGGCCAGCGTCAGACGCCGGACGTTTATTTCGCTCTTGACCGGGGCCAGCGCCAAGGCGGCGACGACCGGCCAAAAGGTCAGCGCGGTCAAGACCGGATAACAGCTAGTCATGGTTGGATGTCCGCTATGATGATGGGCCGCGCCGCCTTGAAAGACGGCGGCCCTAAAAGGCCTCGGAAAGCCGGGGCTTTTGACGCCTCAAACGGCTGACAAAGACGGCCGCTGAGGCTCGAAAAAACAAATTTGGCCAACACGCTGGAAAAAACGCTCGAAATAAGAAAATCGAAAAAAGCGGGCGCTGAAATCAGGGCCTAAAGCAGCGTCTGATGAAAACTGGCTTTGAAAGGCCAACGTCAGACGGCTTGGTGCCTGGAGCTCAAAAGCCGTACCAGAAATAGGCGAAGATCAGCAGGGCCAAGACCGTGGCCAGGCCCAGATACTGCTGCAGACGGCCGTTTTGCAGCAAGGCCGTCAAGCCGCCCAGGCCTCGGACGCCGCTGGCCGTCCCGTCGACCACCCCGTCGATGACGTGGCGGTCGAACAGCGAGGCCAGCCAGGCCAGGCCTTTGAGGACCCTGAGGCCAACTTTTTCCCAGACGTTGGTCCACAGCCCGTCGAGGCAGGCCGCCGGACGGCTGACGAGCCGCAGCGCGCCGCGGCCCAGGAGGCGGTAGAACCAGTCGAAGTCGAGGTTTAGGGCCTTGTGCGGGGCGATGACGCGGCGCAGCAGGTAGAAGGCCAGGCCCGAGAAGGACAGCAGCATCAAGGCCTGCAGCACGTTCCAGGCGGTCCAGGGCTGGTACTCGAAGGCGACCTCGGGGTTGGGCAAAGAGCGGTAAAGGATTTGGGGAAAAAGGCCCTGGGCCAGGCACAGCGCGGCCAAAACGGCCATGCCGCAGTACATGTTGGCCGGGATGGGCTTGAGGACCCTTTGCGGATCGGGGGCCTTGCCGCCCCAAAAGGCGAAATAGGGCAGCTTGAGGCCCACGGAGATGAAGGTGCCCACGGCGGCCAGCTCGAGCCCCAGGGCCACGAAGGTCCGATGGGCCTCGGCCGCGCCGGCGATGGTCATGGTTTTGCTCACGAAGCCGTTGAACAGCGGCATCCCGGAGATGGACAGCGCCGCGACCATGTAGCAGACCATGACCCACGGGAGACGCGAGGCCAGGCCGCCGAGCTCGTCGAGCTTTTGGGTGCCGGCGCTGTAAAGCACGGCCCCGACCCCCATGAACAGCAGCCCTTTGTACAAAATGTGGGCGTAGGCGTGGGCCGCGGCCCCGTTGAGGGTCATGGCCGTGCCGACCCCGACGCCGGCGACCATGTAGCCGACCTGCGAGACGATGTGATACGACAGGATGCGCCTGGCGTTGTTTTCCATCGACGCGTAGACGACCCCGTAGACGGCCATGACCGTGCCGGCGATCGCCAGCACGTCCCAGCCCGGAAAGGCGCGGGCCAGCACGTAGACGGCCGTCTTGGTGGTGTAGGCGCACATGAACACCGAGCCGGTGACCGTCCCGCGGGGATAGGCGTCAGGGAGCCAGGCGTGGAGCGGCACCACGGCCGCGTTGACGCAGAAGCCCAACAGGATCAGCCAATCGTGGCAGCCCGCCGTCGCCGGGTCGATGGGCCCGAACTCGAAGGTGCCCAGGGCTTGATGGCGCAAAAGGAGGCCGGCGAGGAGCAAAAGCCCCCCGAAGACGTGGTACAGAAAATACCGGAAGGCGGCCAGCACAGACTCGCGGGTGCGGTTGAGCATGACCAGAAAGACCGAGCCCAGGCTCATCAGCTCCCAAAAGACGAAGAGCGTCAGGTAGTCGCCGGCCAAAAGGCAGCCGAAGCCCCCGGTCACGTACAAAAGCGCCGCCATGTGCTGGGCCTTGTCGTTGACGTGCAGCGAGTAGATCAGGCCCGCGAGGCTCATCACGGCGAAGACTTGGGCGAAGACGGACGACAAGGCGTCCACGCGGCCCAGCTGCAAGGTTTGCCCCAGCCATTGGAAAGTCGCATGATCGCCCGGGGCGTTGTTGAAGGCGGCGTAAATCGCGGCCAAGGGCGGGATCAGCAACAGCCATTTCCAGCGCCGGTTGCCGGGCAGAAAGGGCAGCACCGCGGCCATCATGGCGAAGGCCAAAGCGGGATGGTAGAACTCAGAGGTCGCCATAATGGTCCTCGGACCTTTTTATCAGGGGCTGAATGATCTTTTTGACCGCGAAAATCAGCGCTAGGCCCACGACCAGCCCAAAAAGGGGCCAGAAGAAAGGATAAGCGTCCACGCCGAAATGCGGGTGGTGATTTGCGACGACCAAATTCAGAAGCGCCAGGACGGCCAGGATGACGAAGAAGATCGTCCTCCACAGGCGAACGCGCTCCTGGGTCAGCTGGGCGGCCAAAAAACGGCCAAGAAAGCCTGGATCGGGCATGAGCTCTCTCCCAAAAAACTTGAAAAAACGAGAAAACGTTTGGCTCGGTCGCCTCCAGCCGTCAAAACGGCTTAAAAGACTAAAGACGTCTAAAGCAGTCTACAGAGCCTAAAATATTTAAAATTGGCCGAACATCTTGATGAAGTTCTGAAAAATCTCTGGATAAAAGCCCAACGCCGCCGAGACCAGGCTGGTGAAAACCAGCGGGACCACCATCGACAGCGGGGCTTCCTTGTATTGCTCGATGTGGGCCTCAGGGTCCGGCGCCAGAAAAAAGGCCCGGTAAAATATCGGCACGAAATAGCCGGCGTTGAGGACGGTCGACAGAAGCAAGGCGACCAGGAGGATCAGCTGGGCCTGGTCGACGGCCCCGTTGATCAGGTACCATTTGGAGACGAAGCCGCAGACCGGCGGCATGCCGATCATCGACAGGCTGGCGAGGCCGAAGGCGCCGAAGGTCCAGGGCATCCGGCGGCCCAGGCCGTTCATCTTTTTGATGCTTTTGAGGTGGCTGGCGACGTAGATGGCCCCGGCCCCGAAAAAGAGCGTGATTTTGGAGAAGGCGTGGTGGCCGATGTGCAAAAGCCCGCCCTGGACAGCCAGCGGGGCGGCCAGGGCCACGCCGATGATCACGTACGACAGCTGGCTGACCGTCGAATAGGCCAGTCGGGCCTTGATGTCGTCCTTGGTCAACGCGATGAACGAGGCCGCCACGATGGTGAAGGCGGCCAGGTAGGCCGTCGGGAGCGACAGGCCCAGCGAATGCATGGCGTCCAGGCCGAAGCCCGAAAGGATTATGCGGCTGACCGAAAAGACGCCGGCCTTGACCACGGCCACCGCGTGGAGGAGGGCCGAGACCGGGGTGGGCGCCACCATGGCCGAGGGCAGCCAATTGTGGAAAGGCATCAGGGCGGCTTTGGCCAGGCCGGCGATGAACAGCACGTACGTCAGCCGCACCAGGTTGGGGTGCTCGGCTATGACGGCCGCGGGAAAGATGCCGCTTTTGACGTTGGCCAGGGGAAAGTCCAAGGTGCCGGCCAGGACGTAGGTCAAGACCATGGCCGGGAGCAAAAAAAGCTTCGAGGTGCCCATGAGGTAGACCATGTACTTCTTGGCCCCCTGAAAGCCCTCGTCGTCTTGGTGGTGCGCCACCAGCGGGTAGGTGAAGATCGAGATGATTTCGTAAAAAAGGTACAAGGTGAAGACGTTGGCGGCCATGGCCACGCCCACGGCCCCGAAGATGGCCACGGCGAAGCAGAAGTAATATCTGGTTTGGGCGTGTTCCTTAAGGCTTCTCATGTAGCCGATGTTGTAGCTGGTGGCGAAGACCCACAGGAAAGGCGCGATGAAGGCGAAGATGAAGCCCAGGCCGTCGAGGGCGAAGGCCACGGTCAGGCCCGGCAGGATGTGAAAGACTTCGTGATGGTAGATCACGCCTTTCAGGACCGACGGGGCGAAGCTGAGCATGACCAGGGCCGTGAGAGTTCCGGCCGCGATGGAGACGCTTTCCCGCAAGTTCTGGTTGCGGCCGAAGGCCAGCACGGCCAGAGGAGCCAGGAAGGTGACCACGAGCGGCCAGAGAGTCTTGCTGCTTTCGATGACGGTCATATTATTCACGCCAGGAATCCCTCGTTTTTAGGCAAGGGCGGAATGGAGTTATAACTAAAATGATTTAAAATAAATCCTATTTATCTTAAATGTATTGAATATGATAATGATTAATATCAAAAATACTTAATTATTGGACTTTAAAAAAGGATAACTCATCGGTATCGCTATTTCGCTGACAGAAACTAGGTGCTCTGACCTTGGCCGCCAAGTCAGCCAATGTCTGACATCAAGAGCCAGGACTTGCCACATATATATGGCACCGAAGATGGGGCCTTGGGGCAACCATGTCTCATTGGCTCTCTTATTATTTATATTTAAGAAATATAGGAATTAAATTATTAATATAATGACAATTTTTCATTCAGCCTGGATGACCGACATGTCGTCGACCTTGACGTGTCCGAAACGGCGTTGGACCACCAAGATCATGGCCAGCACCAGCGTGGCCTCGGCCGCGGCCAAGCCCATCACGAACAAGGCCGTCAACTGGCCGTGGACGTCTGGGGCCGCGGTGCACTTGGCCGCGGCCACCAAGGCCAGGCCGGCGCCGTTGAGCATCAGCTCGACGCTGATGAGCATGCCCACCAAGGTGCGTCTGGTGACCAGGCCGGCCAGCCCCAAAGACAACAGCAGCAGGGAGGCCAGAAAGAACAAAGTCAGGGCGGTCATCAGGCCCTCCCCTCCGGGCGGCGGCGCCAGGCCAGAAAGACCGCCCCGGCCATGGCCGCCAGCAAGATGATGGAAATCAGCTCGAAAGGCACGACGTCTTCGCCGATGAGGCCGCGGCCCAGCTCGGACGTGGGGGTGGCCTCGGGGAGCGCGAGCTCGAGGTCCGGAACGTGCTTGACCAACAGCGGCCCCAGGACGGCCAGCGGCGCCACGAAGACCGCCAGGCCCCGCAAGGCGCCGCCGGGGCCGGGCAGCTTGGCCTCCTGGCCGCCGGGGACGTTGGCGGTGAGCATGATGGCGAAGAAGATCAGCACGCACACGGCCCCGACGTAGATCAGCAGCTGCATGAAGGCCATGAACGGGCTGGCCATCAGCAGATACAGGCCCGAGACGCCCAGAAAGGTCAGAATCAGCCCCATCATGGCCCGGACGAGGTTGCGGGCGCCGACGGCGGTCAGGCCGCCGCCCAGCATCATCAGGACGTACAGGGCGAAGGCCAGGTAGGCCGGGACTTGCTGGCTGGGGAGCCAGGGGGCGACGGCGGCTTGGAGGCTGTCGAGCAGCTCCTTGATTAGGGCGAGGACTTGGGCGATGGGCGAGTCCATGTGGCCATCCTTTGGGCGCGAAAAAAGCGAAAAAGCCGTCCCGGGCGTCGAAAGGCCGGTCTTGGCCGGCGGTTCGGCCTAAAGCCGGGCCTGAGGCTCAAGCCCGGCCGGCGGCTGGGCCGGCGGCCGCGCGTCCGCGCCGCCCGCGGCCTTCGCCGCCCGGGCCTTGAGGTCGGCCAGCAGATCGAGCTTGAGCTCGTCTCTGGTCAGGGCCGTCAGATAGACCTTGTGGGAGAACCTGAGGGCCGAGGCCGGGCAGGCCTCCACGCAGGCCGCGCACAGGCAGCACAGCGAAAAGTCGTAGACCCAGACCGCCGGGGCCTTGCCGCCTTCGCCCTTGACGACCTTGAGGCAGTTGTCGGGACAAGCCCGGACGCACATTTGACAAGATATGCACCTGGTCTTGGCCGGGTCGTCGGCCGAGGGGACCAGTTCCAGAGGCCCTCGGAAGGAGGCCAGCGACTCCGGCGCCACCACTTGGCGAGGATAGTGGACGGTCCTTTGGGGGCTCAGCAGAAATCGGCCGGTGATCGACAGGCCCACCAGCAGGCTGTAGAGTCCCTTCAAGTTGTCGATGATGGCGCGCAGCATTGATGGTCCTTATGCGATCCTAATATGGCCGGACAATGCGGTCATTGCCCGATCATTGCATGGCCTTGAACGGATCCAATATGGTTTTGCCTGATCCTTATGGTCCTTGCCTGATCCTTATGGTTCTTGCCAAGGCTTGGCCCTAAATTGGCTCTAATTGCGTCTGATCTTGGCCGGGCCGCGGCCGGCGTCCATCGCGCGACGCTCAAACGGCGGCGTTCAGTTCGCGAGCTTGACGACGACGGCCGTGAGCCACAAGTTGAGGATGGACAGCGGCAGCAGCCATTTCCAGTTGAGGTTCAGCAGCTGATCGAAGCGCACCCTGGGAAAGGTCCAGCGAATCCAGACGATGAAGAACATGATCGCGTAAGCCTTGGCGAACGTCCACCAAAAGCCGTCGAGAAACGGTCCCCGCCAGCCGCCCAGGAAGAAGACGGCGCACACGAAGGAGACCAGCAGCATGTTGGCGTATTCCGACAAGAAGAACAGGGCGAAGCCCATGCCCGAGTATTCGGTGTGGAAGCCGGCCGTGAGCTCCGATTCGGCTTCCGGCAGATCGAAGGGGGCCCGGTTGGTTTCGGCCACCAGGCACACCACGTAGATGAAGCAGGCCAAGGGTTGGCGGACGATGTTCCACTGCCAGGGCCAGCCGCCCTGGCCTTCGACCAGGGTCGTGAGGTTCATGGTCCCGGTCATGAAGATCACGGCCAGCAGGGCCATGATCATGGGAATTTCGTAGGCCACCGACTGGGCCACGGCCCGGGCGGCGCCCAAAAGGCCGTATTTGTTGTTGGACGACCAGCCGGCCAGGATGTTGGAGACCGCGCCGAGCCCGGCGAAGGCCAAGATCAGCAAAATGCCGTCGTCAACCTGCAGCGACGTCAGATAAGGCCCGAAGGGAATGGGCAAATACAAAAGCAGCACCGGCAGGAAGGCCACGACGGGCGCCAGGAAGTGCAGCGGCCAGTCGATGTTGCCGGGGACGAAGATTTGCTTGCCCAGCAGCTTCATCGAATCGCACACGGCCTGCAGAAGGCCTCGGGGCCCGACCTCGAAGGGGCCGGGCCGGCGCTGGATGAAGCCGCAGGCCTTGCGCTCGACGTAGACCATGACCACGGCGTTGCCGACCATCAAGCCGATGACGAGCAGGACGGCGACGATTATTTGAACGAAGACGGCGAGCGAGAGAGCCATGAGCCTGAGACCCCGCGATTGTTGTCGGCGGCTGAGGGGCGGTCAGCGGTCGATTTCGGGAATGACCAAGTCGAGGCTGCCCAAGATGGCCACGGCGTCGGCCAAGAGGGTTCCTTGAGCGGCTTCGGCGAAAAGGGAGAGATTGGAAAAGCCCGGGGCCCGGAGCTTGACGCGGTAAGGATTTTTGCCGCCGTCGCTGACCAGGTGGACGCCCACCTGGCCGCGGGCGCCTTCGACGGCGAAGTACGTCTCGCCGGCCGGCATTTTGAAGTTGGCCTTGGGGGGCTTGTCGACCATGATCGGCCCTGGCGGGAGGCCTCGGACGGCCTGCTCGACGATGTCGAGGCTGCTTTCGATCTCGGCCAGGCGGACCAGGTAGCGGCCGAAGCAGTCGTCGGGGAAGCCCGTCGCCGGCCAAAAGTCGTGCTGGGGATACGTGCCGTAAGGGACGTCGCGGCGCAGATCGTTGGGCGAGCCCGCCGCCCGCAGGACCGGTCCGGTGGCCCCGTAACGCCGGCACATGTCCACGTCGATGGGTCCGACGCCCTCCAGGCGCCGCCGGAGGATGACGTTGTCGGTGACCAGCCCGCGGTACATTTTGAGGCGTTCCCGGAGGTAGGGGACGAACTCCCGGGTCAAGGCCAGGAAGCGGTCGTCGGCGTCGGCGCAAACCCCGCCGAGGCGGAAGTAGCTCATGGTCAGGCGCGAGCCGGTGATGATCTGCAAAATGTCGTTGATTTTTTCGCGCTCCTCGAAGGCGTAGAGGATGGGCGTGACGCCGCCCAGATCCATCACGAAGGCGCCCCACCACAAAAGGTGCGAGGAGATGCGGTTGAGCTCGCAGCTGAGGGTGCGCAGCCATTGGGCCCGCTCGGGCGGCTCCAGGCCGGCCAGCTTTTCGACCGCGCCGACGTAGGCCCAGTTCCAGGCGAGGGGGTGGAGGTAGTCCACCCGGCCCATGTTGGGCAGAAACTGCTGGGGGGTCTTGACTTCGGCCATCCGCTCGTGCATGCGGTGGAGATAGCCCAGCACCGGCTCGGCCCGCCAAACGTACTCGCCCTCCATCTCGGCCAAGATGCGCAGCACGCCGTGGGTCGACGGGTGCTGGGGGCCCAGGTTCAGGATGACGCGGCCGGGCTGGGCCTTTTGGGCGAAATTGGCCGTGTAGAAGTCCCCGGTCGTGGTCCCGGGCAGTTCGCGCACCCCAAAGGGGTTGATGAAGCCTAAGCCGCTCATGCCCGGTCTCCTTTGGGCCGGCCGCCCGGGCCGATCAGCTCCGCCCAGGCCGGGTCGAGGATTTCCGGGACGCCGAAGAGGCCCAGGGCCGACAGCGGGGCCAGGGCGGCCGGGTCCTTGCGCAGGGGCGGCGGGCCGTCGAAGTCGTCGGGGAGCAGCAGCGGGACGGGATTGGGGTTGCCGAAGAACCGCACGCCGAAAAAGTCCGAGCATTCGCGCTCGTGCCATTCGGCGCCCTGAAAAAGGCCGCTGAGGCTGGGCAGCTCGGGGGCCTCGAAGGGGACCAGCGTCCGCAAAGCCGTCCGGCCGGCCTCGGCGAAGCTGTCGAAATGGTAGGTGGCTAAAAAGCCCTCGCGAACCTCCATGACCGAAACGTCCAGCAGCGCGTAGCCGGCGCGGAGCAGGGCCTCGGCCGCGGCCTTCAAGGCCTTGGTCGGCGTCACGGCCGAAAGGGTCAGGCCGTCCTTGCGGAAGTCGTGCCGCGAGACCACGCAGGCGCCGCATTTTTTCCAGTCGGCGGCCAAGTTGTCCAAAACGGTCATAGCGTTCACGCACCCAAACCCATGACTTCGTGTCGATGGGGCATTTGTTTCAAAAAAAGCGGCCGGTGGAGCTCACGTTCGCCGAAATCGTCGGCCAATTTATGATCGAGCTCGCGGCCCGATCGAATTCGAAGCGTCGCCGGCTCGCTTCCTGACGGCGGCCGTCAAGTGGCGGCCTTGGCGGGCGGCGCCGGATCGGAGGGCATTTCCTCCGGACCTGGCCACCAACGGCGGCCGGTGATTTTTTCCTGGATGCTGAAGACGCCCTCCAAGATGGCTTCAGGCCGAGGCGGACAGCCCGGCACGTAGACGTCGACCGGAATGAGCTGATCGACTCCTTCGACGATGCCGTATTGGCCCTCGAATTTGAACGGACCGCCGGAGATGGCGCAGTTGCCGCAGGCCAGCACGAATTTGGGCGCCGGCATCTGCTCGTAGAGCCTGACCACGGCCGGGGCCATCTTTTTGGTCACCGTGCCGGTGACCATCATCAAGTCGGCCTGGCGGATGGAGGGCCGGAAAACTTCGGCCCCGAAACGGGCGATGTCGAAGCGGGTCATGCTGACGGCCATCATTTCGATGGCGCAGCAGGCCAAGCCGAAAGTGACCGGCCACAACGACATGGCCCGGTTGACGTCAAAGAACCAGTTGACGGGCTTGAGGTTGATCAGCGGCGGCAGGATTTCGGATTGGGCCGGATGGGGCTCCGGACTCATGTTGCTCCCCTAAGGAACCCGCGACTAACGCCGAGGGAGGAAGGGCCTGGCCTTGACGGGAAGTCGGCCGCCAGCGGCCCAGTTGGTTGTCCTTATGATCTATATCAGAGGTTGTCAAGTTTTATTTTAGGCTAACAATATCTGTTATGATCAATTGCTGTCTAAAAAGTCAAAATAATATAAATTTTCAGTAATATTATTCCAATGTTTGAGGCATTGTCAGTCGACGAGGCCAATAAAAGACGCCTTTGGCGTTAAAGTAGAGCACGGCCAAGAGGACGAAAAAAAGAAAAAAGCTCAGCTCGGCCAACGGCATCAGTCCGGGCAGCAATCGATAGGCCGCTCCGACCGGGATCAGATAGAGAACGTCGACGTCGAAGGCGATGAAGATCAGAGCATAAATGTGGTAATTGAAGCCGAAATGGTCCCAGGCGCGTCCGTAGGGCTTGACTCCGCACTCGTAGGGCGTCTGAAACTCTCCGCCGCGGTTGCGGGGAGCGATCAGAAAGGCGATGACCAGCGGCGAGGCGGCGAAGATGGCCGCCGCGGCCAAAAAGACGATGACGGCCAAGTGCAGAGCGTCGAAAACCATGGCTCACCTTCAAGAAAAAAACGGTTCCCGCCCAGCTGAAAGGTCATGGGCCAAACTCGCGGGCGGCGTCTCGGCAGGCCCGCCGGCCGCGAGGCGGGGGCCGCGGCGAGGCGGACGCCCCGGCGGCTTTGGCGCCGTGGGCAGACGAAACAACTGCCTCCATGTCCTATGGCTCAATGATAAGATATTTGAGCGTCTTTTGTCAAGCCGCGGCGGACGGCGGGCCGGGCTCGGCCGCCGAGCGCCGACGCCCTGGGCCGTCATTGGCCGTCATCGGCCGGATGGTCCGTCAGGGCGGCGGCGCGCCGCTCGGAACTTGCGCTAATGTTATTTTGAGGCAAAATGAATGATTTTGCAAGCTTGAAGCGAAAAAAACGCGAGTTATGTGAGGGAATGACATCTAGATGACTTTGGAGACGCCCGAAAAGGCAGGCGAGGCGGAGCAGACGAAACGGGCCGCGAACAGTTCGCGGCCCGTTTCGACCGAAGAGGAGGGACTCCGGGTTTGGGGGGTTATTGGCGGCGTTTAAAGGCGGCGTTACATGGCGGCGGCCAGACGGTCGCGCCCGCAGACCGGCAGTTGGTAGGGCCCCAAGGCTTCGGGGCGAATGGTGAAGTTCCAGTCTCCGTGGAACTCGGAGGGGTAAATCAGCAGGGCCCGATCGTCTTCGGGCGGCCTGGTCGGAAGGCGGAAGCGGCTGTGGTCGAGCCGCAGGCCCAGGGCCATGGTCCGCGTTTCGGACGGCGGAGAGACGATTTTGGCCGAAATTTCGTAGTCGCGCTCAGTTTCGCCGGCCCACTGCGAGGAAACGAAGGAAAACAGCCGCTGGCTGGGGCGGTTCCACTTGGAGGTGCCTGGGGGAAAGCGGCAGAACTCCACCGGCAGGCCGATGGCCGCGGCCAGCTTCTGCATCTGGCGTTTCCATTGGGAGCGCTGGTTGGCGCCGACTCCGTCGGCGGCGACCATCAGGCACTGGGCGTGAGGGTAGAGCTCCTGGCCCTCGATGAGCCACCAGCCCAGGATGGAGTCGGTGGTGAAGGCCGCGGCCTCCAGGGCCGTCTCGACGTTGACGGCGTCCCGAGCCAGTTGGGGGTCGTAGATGCCGGTGGGGCAATCGCCTTGCAGCAGGCGGTCCGAAGAGGCGAACGCGCCGTGGCCGGTTCGGGTCTCGGCGACGAAGGCGGGCTCGCGGCGACGGGTGTCGATGGCCACCACCGGCTGGCCTTCGGCCAAACGAGCGGCGGCTCGGCGTCCCACGTGCCTGAACTGGGCGTCGCGGTCGGGCTGAAGCCGGCTTTCTTCGTTGCAGCGGGTGCCTTGGAGGTTGTAGCCGTTCTGGCGCAGGATCTGGGCCACTTTCTCATGGCTGATGCGGTGTCCGTCGGCCGTCAGCTCCTGGGCCAGGCGCCTGGTGGACTTGACGGACCACAGCAGGGCCGGGCAAGTTTCCTGGCAGGTGGTCTCCCGCATCAGGCCGTCGAGCGACCGCCAAATGCCGGGATCGACCTTCTCGACCCGTGGCCGGCCGGCCCCGGCGCGTCTGGTCTTGCCCGGCGCCAAAGGCGCCTCGTCGAGCTCTTTGAGGCCTTTGGTGATGGTCACTCGCGACAGCCCGCAAGCCCGGCTGACCATGGATATGCCGCGTCGGCCGATCCGCCTGGCTTCGCTGGCGGCGACCAGGCGCCGTTCCCGCTCCCCCAGGTGGGGCCAAACGTTGTTGAACATCTTGTTGAGCGCCAATTCAGTTTCCATTTGCTCGCACCGTTCCAAAAAAGAAGTTTAGGGGCGGCCGCCTACGAGCCTGGCCTCGGCGGCTCCGCCCCATCGCGCGGCGGCGGTTCGCCGGTCTCAGAGGGCCGCCAGCACCGCCTGACCCCAGGTGGCGACGGCCGCTTCGGAGTCCCCAGGGTCGCCGTTGATTTTGAGCTTGCCGCCGACCAGCTTGGCCCCTAGGCCCTCGAGCTTCCCGGTGATGGCGTCCACGGCCCCGCAGAAATGGGTGTAATCTTCGTCGCCGCAGCCGAACACGCCGATTTTGACGCCGGAGGCCCCGATGGAGTCGAAGGCCTCAAAGAGCGGAATGAAATCGTCTTGGAGCTCGATTTCGTCCTGACCCCAGGTCGAGCAGCCGAAAAGGACCAAGTCGCGGCCGGAGCAGAGCCCCGAGGCGCCGATGGAGCCGGCCTTGGCCGACTCGACCGTGTGGCCGGCTTCCTTGATTTGGGCGGCGAGCTTGCCGGCCACCCATTCGGTGTTGCCGGTGGTGGAGCCGTAAACTATCAACACGTTGGACATGCTCAATCTCTCTTTCAAGACGGCCTCAGCGGCCGAAAATGTTCGGGGAGCCCGGGCGGGCGCCCATCGTCGTTTGTTGACGAATCCAAGTTTAAACTAAATGATTCTCAATTGCAATAGTAAAAAGACCCTTTTAGGCTGGCCAGGAGAAATTTTTTTTTGCCAGTTATTTCGGGGTATTAGGCCTGAAAAAGGGGGGCGGACCTAAGGGATTCGGACGGCCGGGAAGAAAATTTTGGCCGTGGAGGGGGAGAAAAATTTTTCGACGGGCGTCGGTCAGGCGATCAATTGGCGCTTGGGAGGAGCGGCCGACGCCTCGCCGTCAAGACCGGGCCTTCGCCTTTTGAGGCTTGGGGTCGGGCGGAGAGAGAAAAAATTTGGCCCGGGCCGAAAAAAATGACGGCCCCGCGCGGTGATCTTGAGGCGGCCGCCCGCGGGTTTCATGATCGCCGCCTGGGCCGTGACGAGGCCGGCCGGCGCCAGGCCGGCGGCAGGCCGGCGGCTTGAAGGCGGCCAGAAAGGCGGGGCCAGATCGGCGGCCAAAAAGGCGGGTTGAAAGGCGGTCTGATTGACGTTCCGGCCGCCGGCCTGAGCGCGGCTCTGGACGCCGTCCGAAAACGACGGCCTCAGCTGCCGCTTGGCGGCCGTCCGCCTGAAGGCCGTCCGCTTGGCGGCGCGGCCGCAGGGCCTGTCGTCGCGTCGTCGCTCAACGAGCGAAGAACGAAGCCGAGTCTCGCGGCGATTGTTTTTTCGGCCGGTCCGAGCTTGAGCCGTCCTGTGGTCTCTCGTCGAACCGGAGCGGCCGACGATTTTCGGCCGGCCGGGGCGGCGCGTCACGACGCCCAGCCGACGGGCCATTAAAATTGGCCAATTGGCGATGGAAAATTTACGTTGACCAGCCTTGGCATTTGGCCTAAGGACTTTTTTTTTGGCGGTCGCGGGGCCGTCCCGTCGGCGAGGAGGTCGGCGACGAGGCCGGTCTGCGCCAGGCCGGCGGTCGGCTTGACGTCCCAGGCGTCGGCCTGACTGGCGTCATGGGCGCCGCTTGCGCGTCAATGATCGGCGCGAGCGCGAGCGTCGAAGGAAAATCGGCGGGCCCCCGTCGCGGCTGGCGGCGGCTTCTCCGGGCGTCGCTTGGTCGTCGCCGCTTGGTCGTCGCCGTCGTCGGGCGCGTTCGGGCTCGTCGAGCCCGCCGCGCCGACCGCCAACCACCTGGCGCCGACCGCGAAACCGGACCGAGACCGCGAAAAAAAGCCGCAGCCCGGCTTCGGCGGGCCGAAGGCGAGCTGCGGACGGGTTGCGGACGTCTTGCGGCCGGAGGCGGATCGCCGGCCGCCTCCGGCGCGGTCTCAGAAGTTGAGGGTGTAGGTCAGCGTGGCCGACAGGCCCGGCTCCCAGACCGTGAAGCCGCGTTGATGGGAAAGGGCGTTGACGTAGCGCTCGTCGAAGATGTTGTGGACCGCCAGCGAGACGTCGTGCTCGAGTCGACCGGAGGAGCCTTTCCAACCCAAGGCCGCCGAAACCGTCGTCGCCCCCGGCATGCGCTCGACGCCGACGGGCGCGCGGTTTTGCTTGGCGAAGAATTTGCTTTCCAGCCGGCCCCACAGGCCGGTCGAGTGATGGTATTCGACGCCGACCAGCGCGGTCAGGGGGGCCACGCCCGGCAGAGGCTGGCGGTTGGCCTGATCCTGGCCGTGGAGGTAGGCCAGCGAGCCGTAGAGGTCAAGGCCGTCGAGGGGGTTGAGGTTGAGCTCGAGCTCGGCGCCGAAGATGCGGGCCGTTTGGACGTTGGCCATCTCGCGTCTGGCGGCGGTGACTCGTCTTTCGACGATGTAGTCGTCGATGAAGTTGGCGAAAAGTCTGGTTTGAAAGCTGAAAGGCTGGCCGTCGTAGCGCAGTCCGTGCTCCACGTAGATCGAGCGCTCCGGCTTGAGGTTGGGATTGCCGAAGAGTTCGACGCCGCCGCCCAGGCTGATGAATTTGTAGCGTTCCAGCAAATCGGCCGCCCGATAGGCCGTCGCCAGCAACAAGCTTTGCGACCAGTCCTCGGCGAAGCGCCAGGTCGCGCCGGCGTGGAGCTGCCAGCCCCAGTCGACTTGGCTGCCGGCGTTTTGGAGCTTGCGCATGCGCACGCCGGTGATGGGATTGACGAGCCACAGGTCTTCCTTGGCTTCGGTCCGCAAGCGATCGACTCGGCCGCCTAGGTTGAGCGTCCAGTCGGGCGTGATCTTCCAGGCGTCGTCGACGAAAAAGCCCGCGGAGAGTTGCTCGGCTTTCGGGGTGGGCTTGTCGATCGACCTGAACATGACCCAGGCCGGAGTCCTGACAATCCGGAAGCGGCTGGAATCCATGGACCAGGTCCAAAAGTCGACTCCGGTCGTCAGGACATGGTCGCCGGGCGTCAGCACGGCCTGGAGCTTGCCGCCGAAGGTGTCGTGATCGGCTTGCGGGCGCAGCTCCACCGGAATTGGAGGCGTGGGGACCGGCGGAATGTTGTCGACCCGCACCCGACGGCGGTTGGCGGTGTAATAAAATTCCAGCTCCAGTTTTTTGAGCAAGGCGCCGGCCGGCTCGTAGGCCAGGCTCTGGCTCAGCATGGTGAACTCGCTGGTCGGATACGTCACCCAAGCCAAGGCCGGCATGGACGAGACGCCGCCCGGCAGGCCTATGTCGTGGCCGACGGCTTTGGCGAACTCCGTCCGCAGCGTCACCTCCTCCGTCGGCTTGAAGGCCAGGTAGGCGCGGCCGAAGCTGTCCCGAAAGCCGCTGTTGATCACCCGATCGTGATGGGCGCCGAAAAAGTCGTCGTAGGAGCGGTAGCCGCCGGAGGCCGAGATGACGAATTTTGGGCTGGAGTACGACAGGTAGCCGTAGGCCGAGCCGCCTTCGGGGTTGGTCGAGCCGGAGGCCGACAGCCGTCCGGCGAAGGTCGGCTCGTCCGCGAATTCGCGGGGCTTGCGGGTGATGACGTTGACCACGCCGCCGAAGGAGCCCGAGCCGTACAAAGCGCTGACCGGGCCCTTGAGCACCTCGATGCGCTCGACGTCGTCGGGCGAGAGGTAGCCCAGACGGGCGTTGAGGTCGGTGGCCGTGATGATCCGCCGGCCGTCGATCAATATGACGACCGAAGGTCCGGAGAGGCCGCGGATGGAGATGTCCTGGCCCCAGGGCGAGTCGCCCGTCCGTGAAATGCCCGGCAGCCGATCCAAGGCGTCGACGAGGCTGCCCTTGCGGCCGGCCAGGGCCACGTCGCGCTCTCCGGCCACGGCCGTGCCGCCGGGGATGTCGGCCAAGCTGGTCTCGTAGCCTCTGGCGGTGACCATGACCGGCGGCAAATCCAGGGCGCCTTCTTGGGCCCAGGCCGCGGAGGCCGAGGCCCCGGTCAGGCCCAGAAGCAGGGCCGCCGCCGACCTGATGGCCGACTTGGCGAAGGTGTGAAAAGCAGCTTTCATGATGATTCCTCGATGGCAAAACGGCTGACGCCGCTGAGGCTTAGAAAAAACGCGGCCCAGGCCGGTCGTAGGCGCCGCCGTCGCGTGGTCGGGGCGCCCGCGTCCCGGCTGAGGCCCGATTGTGAAAGCGGGCCCGCTGCAAGCTTTGACTTTAAATCAACCGCGAAAAAAAATCAATATAGCTAGTCAAGTCAACTAATAATATAGGTAAAACATATTTATTGACTAAGACAAGGGGTCTGAAAACTGCGGCAAGGGCCGAAAATTGCGGCAAAAAATGCTCGACAAGTCGCGGACGAAGGTCCGCCGCCAGCGAGCGGCGCGGGCCGCCCTGGCTTGGGTTCTGGCCTGGCCTGGCCTGGCCTGGCCTGGGCTGGGCTGGGCTGGGCTGGCCTGGCCTGGCCTGGGCTCTGGCTTGGATAATGGCCTGGACAATGGCCTTGGCTGCCGCGGCCTGGCCGTCTCCTCGCCGGTCGCCTTTTTCGCGGCCGGCTGGCGGAGGCGTGGGGGAGGGCGCGGGGGAGGGCGCGGGGAGGGGGCGGCGGAAGGCGCGGCGGAGCGCGCGATGGAGAGCCAGGGGCGGTTGGCAGGGGCGATCGCCGGACCGGCTTGCGGGCTGTTTCCGGCGGCGGGCCGTCGGGGGCGGACCTTCTGGGCCGGGCCTTCGGGGCCGGCCACCTGGGGCTGTCCTCGGGAGGGCGGGTTTTCGGGGCTGGTTTGCTGGGGAATCTGGTTTGCAGGGGAGTCTGGTTTTCGGGGGCGAGCGGCGTCGGCCAGGCCCGACGCCGCTCGCCCCCGGACGGACGCCGCGCAGGCTCACCGGCCGGCCATGATTTCCCTCAAATCATCCTCAGGGTCGCCGGTGGGCTTGAGGCCCCATTTGTCGACCAGCGCGGCCAGCACGTCGGGGTGGACGAAGGCTGGCAGGCTCGGGCCCAGCCGGATGTTCTTGAGCCCCAGATGGAGAAGGCTCAGCAGGATGGCGCAGGCCTTTTGCTCGTACCAGGAAAGCGCCAGGCTCAGCGGGAGCTCGTCGAGGGGGACGCCGAAAGCCTCAGCCAAGGCGGCGGCGATCTTGACGGCCGAATGGGCGTCGTTGCACTGCCCCAAGTCCATCAGGCGCGGGAGGCCCTCAATGTCCCCCAGGTCGAGATCGAAGAACCGGAACTTCCCGCAGGCCAGCGTGAGGATCATCGCGTCCTGAGGCGCCTTGAGCGCCAGTTCCCGATAATAGGACCTCGAGCCGCGGGCGCCGTCGCAGCCGCCGATCAGGATGAAGCGCTTGATCCGGCCTCGTTTGACCAAATCCACGACCTGGTCGGCCGCCCCCAGCACGGTCCGCCAGTTGAAGCCCGTCAAGACCGACGGCCCCTCCTGGGCGGACTGAAAGCCGCCCAGCGCCAAGGCCTGGTCGATGACCGGCCCGAAATCTTTGCGACCGTCCGGCCCGGCTTCGATTCGCCTGGCGCCCGGCCAGGCCGTCGGGCCCGTGACGAAGACGCGCTCCACAGCCGCGGGCTTTTGCAGGCAATTGCTGGTGAAGAGCGTCGGCCCCGGAAAATCGGCCAGCTCCTTGGTCTGGTTGTGCCAGCCCGTGCCCCAGTGTCCGACGAGCTGCGGGTCCTGGAGGCCCGGATAGGCATGGGCCGGCAGCATTTCGACGTGGGTGTGGACGTTGACGCCTCGGCCCCGGACCTGGGCCAGCAGCTGCGCCAGATCATTGAGATCGTGGCCGCTGACGCACACCGCCGGTCCGGCCCGCCAGCCCAAGGAGACCTTGGTTGGCGTCGGAACGCCGAAGGCCGCCAAGTTGGCCTCGTCGAGCAGCTCCATGGCCCGCAAGTTCTTTTCGCCGACCTTCAAGGCCGCGGCCAGCCAAGCCTCCAGACCCAGCGAGGGATCGAGGGTTTGGGCCAGCAGCTCCTCGACGAAGGCGTGCAGCTCGTCGTCCTCCCGTCCCAGCGCGGCGGCGTGGTGGACGTAGGCCGCCAAGCCCTTGAGGCCGTAGACGGCCGTCTCGCGCAGCGACAAAATTTGCGGAGTCGGACCGTCCCGGAAACCGTGCGCCTCGCCCTGGGCGACCCGTCCGGCCAGCGAGCCGGCGGGCTTGAAAGTCGCCGCCGTCGGCGCGTCGGCTGGAACCTTGAGCCGGTCGCGGAGCTCGACGGCCTGATCGATCAACGCCGACAGGCTGTTCGGGTCGAAATCCACGTTTGTGAGCGTGGCGAACAGCCCGCGCGTCAGGCAGCGATCCGCCTCCAAGTCCGGCCGGCCTTCTCGTCTGGCTCGGGCCGCCGCCCAGGCCAAGCCCTTGAGGGCATACATCAGCAGATCGGACAAAGCCGCCGTTTCGGCAGTTTTGCCGCAGACTCCGGACTTGACGCAGCCCGTTCCGTTGAGGGTTTGCTCACATTGCCAGCAATACATGACGCCTCCCGTTTGTTGGACGAAGACTCCGGCTTCTTTGACGAAGATTCCGGCTCCCGTCCTGGTTTGGGCGCTCCTTGACGTGGCCTGGCGGAGCGCCGGCATTACGGCTTTGAGGCGACGCGGCGGTCGCGCTCAGGCGCTTGGACCGAACTTGCCGCTTCGTAGCCTTTGCCGCCAGCATACCCTTTGGCCGAAGGCCGGACCTTGATCTTGATCAAGAGCGGCGGTTTTTTTGGGGGAGAAAAAAGAGAACGGCGGGCGGGGGCTTGTCGGGCGGGGGCTTGTCGGCTGGCGGCTTGCCGGGCGGCGACTCGCGGCCTCAACGGCGCGCCGGGCCTGTCGGGTCCGCAGGCCAAGGCTTTCCAGGGCCTTCTGGCCCAGGGCCGTCTGAGACGATTGACGGCCTGCCGATTGACGCGGCGGACCGCGGCGACGCCCTCAACGTTCGTCGACCACGGCCTTGATGGTGATGCGGGCCGCTTGGCGTTCGGGGTCGTTGGTGTAAACCGTCGCCGATTTCTTCAAGGTCTGACCCGCCCAGAACTCGTAAATTTCCAGCTTGACGTTTATCGTTCCGGCTTGGCCTGGCGCGAGAACCGGGGGGAAAGCGGCCACGGTGCAACCGCAATCCGGCGAAACGTCCTCGATGACGAGCTCCTCGGTTCCCTCGTTGCGGACGACGAAGTCATGCTCGACCACGGCGTCGGGCGCGACGCGCCCGGCCATGAAGACGGGCTCGTCGATGACCAGGGCCGGGCCGGCTTTGAGAGCCGCCTGGGCCGCCCAGGCCGGCAGCGAAAGCCAGATCAGCAAAACGACGAGCGGGACGGCCGGCGGCCGAAAATGCTGGACCGGAAGCTGGTCATGGAGCATGGGGGAGTTCCTTTTGGCGGAAGCGGCCGTATCTGAGGCCGGCGCCGATTTGGTCGGCGCGCTGAGCTTTCGCGGCCTCGCCGGTCGGAAGCGGCGGCCGTTTGGCCGCCGTCCAGGCGCCGCGCATCTTTTTCAAACCTTGCCGCCGCTGCGGACGCGAGTCAAGGCGCGGAAGCGGTCGGGCCAGGAATGCGGCTTGGCCGCCTGTGGACGGTTCGGCCGCCACGGCAGCTGGGCCGCCAGGTCGAATTATTTTCCGCGATCTCGACCGGAGATTGCTAGCCGCCAAGAGAAAAATTTGATGTAAACGCCAAAAAAAAGGCGGACGGCCCCGGAGGGACGCCCGCCCCAAACTAGGCGAGGAAAACGGCCGGCGCTGGCTGGACCGCCGGCCGTCCGGCGGTCAGTGGCCGCTGCCGGGGAGCGGGGTGTGCAGCAGCTCGTGGCTCTTGTGGCCGCAGGGCTCCTTGAGGAATTCGGCGTAGAGCTGCTTGACTTCGGGGTTGTCGTGGCTCTTGCGCAACGGCAGCTGACGGTCGTCGGTGTAGAGGCCGGCGATGCGCTTGGAGCGGTAGTTGAGATCGTGGCTGATGGGCTGGCCGCCGCCGGAGATGCAGCCGCCGGGGCAGGCCATGACCTCGATGAAGTTCCAGCCGCGGGGATTGCCTTCCTTGATGAGGTCCATGACCTTGCGGGCGTTGCCCAGACCGTGGGCGATGGCCAGCTTGAGCTTGGTCCCTTCGAGGTCGACTTCGGCCTCGCGCAGGCCGCCGAGGCCGCGGATGGAGGCGAATTCAAGGCCGGGAAGCGTCTTCTTGGTGACCACTTCGTAGGCCGTGCGCATGGCCGCCTCCATGACGCCGCCGGTGTTGCCGAAGATGGTGGCGGCGCCGGTGCCCACGCCCATGATCGGGTCGTAATCTTCCGAAGGCAGGTCATTGAAGGACAGTCCGAAGCTCTTGATGAGCTTGCCCAGCTCGCGAGTGGTCAGGACGTAGTCGACGTCCTGGTAGCCGCTGGAGCGCATCTCCGGGCGGCGGCACTCGAACTTCTTGGCCGTGCAGGGCATGATCGAGACGGAGACGATCTTGGCCGGGTCGATCTTCTGCTTTTCCGCGTACCAGGTCTTGGCCAAGGCGCCGAAGATCTGCTGGGGGCTCTTGCACGAAGAATGGTGCTGGACCAGCTCGGGATAGAACATTTCCATGAAATTGATCCAGCCCGGCGAGCAGCTGGTGATCATGGGCATGTCGCGGTTTTCCTTGAACCGGTTCAGGAACTCGGTGGCCTCTTCGAGGATGGTCACGTCGGCGGTGAAGTTGGTGTCGAGCACCACGTCGAAGCCGATGCGCTTGAGCGCCGCCACCATTTTGCCCGTCACGATGGTCCCGGTGTCGGCGCCGAAGAGCTCGCCCAAGGCCACGCGGGTGGCCGGGGCGGTTTGGACGATGACGACCTTGTCGGGATCATTGATGGCGTCGAGGACCTTGTCGGTGTCGTCCTTGACCGTGATGGCTCCGGTCGGGCAGATGACCGAGCACTGGCCGCACAGCGCGCACTTGACGTCGCCCAGGCCCTTGCCGAAGGCCGGGGTGACGGTGGAGCTGAAGCCGCGGTTGGCGAAGGTGTAGACGCTGCAGGTCTGCTTGTCGGAACAGAAGCGCACGCAGCGGCCGCACAGGATGCACTTGTTGGGATCGCGCACCAGGCTGGGGTTGCTCTCGTCAAGCGGCCAGTTGGGCTTGGCCTGGGGGAAGCGGACCTTGGTGATGCCCAGCTCGCTGGCGAGGGCCTGCAGCTCGCAGTTTTGGCTGCGCGAGCACGTCAGGCATTCGTTGGGATGGTTGGCCAGCAGCAGCTCGACCACCATGCGGCGAGCCTCCCGGACCTTGGGCGAGTTGGTGAAGACCACCAGGCCTTCGGTGACGGGGAAGGAGCAGGCCGCGGCCAAGGCTCGGCCGCCTTGGACCTCCACCACGCAGACGCGGCAGCCGCTGTAGGGCTTGACGTCGAAGTGGTGGCACAGGGTCGGTATATGGATGCCGAGTTTGCGGGCCGCCCCCCAGATGGTGACGCCGGCCTGCACGGTGACGGGCTGGTTGTCTATGGTCAGGGTTACTGTCTTGCTCATTGGGGCTCCCTACTTTTTGCTGACGGCTTTGGACTTGCGGCAAGCGTCGAGGCAGGAACCGCACTTGACGCATTTGAGCGGGTCGATGGTGTGAGGCTCCTTCTTTTCGCCCTCAATGGCCGTGGCAGGGCACAGCTTCTTGCAGGCGCCGCAGCCGATGCACTTGTCGGGGTCGATCCAGAAGGTCAGAAGATCGGTGCAGGCCTTGGCCGGGCACTTCTTCTCGAAAATGTGGGCCTCGTACTCGTGGCGGAAGTAGCGCAGAGTCGAGAGGATGGGGTTGGGACAGGTCTGCCCCAGACCGCATAGGGCGCTGAGCTTGATGTTCCTGGCCAGTTCCTCGAGCAGTTCGATGTCGCCGGACTGCCCCTTGCCCTGGGTGATGTTGTTGAGGATGTTGAGCATGCGGGTCGAGCCCTCGCGGCAGGGGGTGCACTTGCCGCAGCTCTCGTCGCGGGTGAAGGACAGGAAGAAGCGGGCCAGATCCACCATGCAGGTGTCCTCGTCCACCACGACCAGGCCTCCCGAGCCCATCATGGCGCCGGCCTCGATGAGCGAGTCGTAGTCCACGGGGCGGTCAATCATCGATTCGGGCAGACAGCCGCCCGAGGGGCCGCCGATTTGGACGGCCTTGAACTTCTTGCCGCCCAAAATGCCGCCGCCGATGTTGAAGATGATCTCCCTCATGCTCATGCCCATGGGCACTTCGGCCAGGCCGGTGTGCCTGACCTTGCCGGTGAGGGCGAAGACCTTGGTGCCCTTGGAGTTGTCGGTGCCGTAGGCCGCGAACCAGGCTCCGCCGTTGCGGATGATGGCCGGGATGTTGGCCCAGGTCTCGACGTTGTTGTTGTTGGTGGGCTTGCCCCACAGGCCGGAGACGGCCGGGAAGGGCGGGCGGGCCGTGGGCATGCCGCGCTTGCCTTCGATGGACTGGATCAGAGCCGTCTCTTCGCCGCAGACGAAGGCGCCGGCGCCCTCCTTGATGTGCAGCTCGAAGTTCCAGCCGCTGCCGAGGATGTTCTGGCCCAAAAGGCCCATGGCCTCGGCTTGGGCGATGGCCACCCTGAGGCGGTGGACGGCCAGCGGATACTCGGCGCGGACGTATATGTAGCCTTCGTCGGCCCCGATCACCAGGGCGCCGATGGCCATGCCCTCGATGACCCGGTGAGGATCGCCCTCCAGGACCGAACGGTCCATGAAGGCCCCGGGGTCGCCTTCGTCGGCGTTGCAGATGACGTATTTTTTCTCGCCCGGAACGTTGCGGCACAGCTCCCACTTGCGGCCCGTGGGGAAGCCGGCGCCGCCGCGGCCGCGGAGCCCCGACTTCTTGACTTCCTCGAGGAGGCCCGTGGTGTCGGCCTTTTGGGCCAAGGCCTTCGCCAGGCCCAGATAACCGTCGTTGGCGATGTACTCGTGGATGTCCTCGGGGTTGATGTGCCCGCAGTTGGCCAACGTGAGGCGATTCTGCTTGGCGTAAAAGTCGATGTCGTGGTAGCGTACGGTGGGTTCCGAGTCCGCATGGGCGCGGTAGAGCAGCCTTTCGACCGGCTGGCCGTTTTTGATGGACTGCTCGACGATTTCGGGGACGTCTTCCAGCTTGACGAGCACGTAGAAGATGTCCTGGGGATATATGACCACCAGGGGTCCCATTTCGCAGAAGCCGTGACAGCCGGTGATGACGACATCTACCTTGGCGCCCAGGCCGTTCTTGTCGAGCTCCTGCTTGAAGGCCTCGACGATGGCCGGCGAATTGGAGGAGGTGCAGCCGGTGCCGCAACAAATCATGATATGGCTGGTGACGCCCTCGTAAGGCGCGGCCTTGGGATCATGGCGAATGCCAAGCTTCGGGGCCGCCTTGATCTTGAGCGCCTCGAGATCGGCCGGACTGCTCAAACGGGCCAGGGTTGGTGTTTGGCTCATAGTTGACTAAACCCCGCTTTCAGTTGCGATATTGATCCAAAATTTTGGGAACCAAGTCTGGCTTGAGGCGGCCATGGGTGTCGTGATCGACCATCATGACCGGGGCCAGACTGCAGGCGCCGATGCAGGCCACCGTTTCCAGCGTGAACTGAAGATCTTCGGTGGTGCCGCCTGGTCCGACGCCCAAGGAGTTTTTGAGGGATTCCAGGATCCGGGACGCGTTGCGGACGTGGCAGGCGGTGCCTTGGCAGGTCCTGACGACGTGCTTGCCGCGCGGCTCGAGGTGGAACTGAGCGTAGAAGGTAACCACGCCGTAGATCTGGCTGATGGGGATGTCCAGCTTGACGGCGATGGCCTCCAGAACTGGGACCGGCAGGTAGCTGTAGGCGTCCTGGGCGGCCTGAAGAACGGGGATGAGAGCTCCGTTGACCACGTGCTTGTAGCTCTCGAAGATGGGTCCGAGTTTGGCCAGATCAATGTCCTGAGCCGGGGTTTTGGAAACGCTGCCCATACGCTAGCACTCCTTGAAAAAAAGTTAGGCGAAGCGCGAAAAAAATTCTGGTCTGTTCACGGCGACGGGGGCCGTCCCGTCGGCCGAAAGTCCGGACGGACTTGCAAATCTTTGGGCGGTCCAGCGATCCAGCCGTCTGGGCCGCCCAGCCTTGACGGCCGAAAGGGGCAAGGCATGGTTGGTGTTGTCTTGGCAGGATGGGGCATTTAACCATGAATTCGCGCTTTTGTCAAATTTTGTAATTTACAAAAGGAGGATTTAGAAAATCAATAGTTAAATTGGGAACTTGGGTAGACAATTCGTTGAGCGCCGGCCCGGCGGCCGCGGCCTATCTTTGACGCAAGGGTCCTGAAAGCGCCTATCTGCGCCGTTTGGCCAGATCGATCCGTTGAGGGCGGTTGAAGGCAAAAAAGGCCGAGCAAAGAAAAATAATTGACTCCGGTCGTCAGCGCCGGTCGCCCTTGAAAACTCGTCCTCCCGCCCGGCGCGCGGGCCGTCTGCTCGCCGCGGACTGACTTGAACCGCCCTCAACAGCTAGAAACAGATCCAGATCGGCCGGTCGGTCGACATTGACGATTGCCTCATGTCTGACCGAAAGGGCGCCGGTCGGATCGATAGGCCCCCTGGCCGCACCGCCGAAATTTCCGCCGCCGCTTGGCCGGCGTCGCCGGGCGCCGCCGGGCCGGCCGCGCTTCGGCGGCCGGCCCGGAAACAATTGGCGCAGGCGCGTCGCTGCCCGGCAGTTCGGCGGGAATTTTTTCATTCGAAGCTGTTTATTTTTACGATATTTCGCATTACGCAACTATAAAAATTTGTTTTAGCAAAAATATTTATTAAAAAATATTATTTAATTATAACATAAATTATTAAATTTAAATTTAA
>JAISZC010000190.1 GCA_031269485.1 Deltaproteobacteria bacterium | reverse complement strand
CGCCTGACGACGAGCAAGAGGCGTCGGCTCTGACTTGCTGGAAGATCGTCTGGCGACGGCCTGGCGCCCGGCCGCAAAACAGCATAGGGGACGATACATGTGGGCACGTGGTTATTTTTATTGCAGTAATGGCAATATTATAGACGATATTAATTAGTCGTCAATGCAAAATGGTTTTTCGAGGGCTCGAAAAAAACCATTTTGCATTGACGACCAATTTTTCATTAAAAAACGACGCAAGCGGCGATCAAAATTAAGTCTTTCGCGGCCTTTTTCCGCCGTCCTCAACGGGGAGCGACGCCCGAACCGGCGCCGGCGAGCTCCTCCAGTTCCCTGGCCTTGTCCTCCAAGGCTTGGGCCAGTTTTTCGTAGGGAAAGCTGCCCACGGAGCGGCCTTTGACGAACAGCCGCCCCCGGCCCCGCCCCCCGGCCACTCCCAAGTCGGCCTGGGAGGCCTCGCCGGGGCCGTTGACCACGCAGCCCATGACCGCCACGGTCAGCGGGCTTTTAAGAAAGGCCAGGCGGCGCTTGACGTCGGCCAGCAGAGCCGGCAGGTCAATCTCGCAGCGGCCGCAGGTGGGGCAGGAGACGAACTCCGGCCCCCGGCGCCTGAGGCCCAGCGCCTTGAGAATCTCCCAGGCGCAGTCCACCTCGTCTTCAGGCGGGGCGGTCAGCGAGACCCGGATGGTGTCGCCCAAGCCCTCCGCCAGCAGCAGCCCCAGGCCCACGGCCGATTTGACGGCTCCGCTCCAGCGATCCCCGGCCTCGGTGACGCCCAAATGCTGGGGCAGATCGCTTCGGCGGGCGAAGAGCCGAACCGCCGCCGCCGTCTCCTGGACGCTGGAGGCTTTGAGCGAAACCTTGAGGTTGGCGAAGCCCGTCTCCTCAATCAAGGCCGCCTCCGCCAAGGCGCTGGCCACCATGGCCTCCGGGCCGCGGCCGTGGAGGGCGAGCATCTTCTTGTCGAGCGAGCCGGCGTTGACTCCGACCCGAATGGCCGCCCCGGCTCGGCCGGCCGCCTCGGCCACCAGCCTTATCTTGCGGGGCTCGCCGATGTTGCCGGGGTTGAGGCGCAGCCCGGCCACGCCAGCCTTGAGGGCCGCCAGAGCCAGCCGGTGGTCGAAATGAATGTCGGCCACCAGCGGGACCGGACTGCGCGGAACGACCTCGCGCAAAACCTCGGCGGAGCGCTGATCGGGCACGGCCAAGCGCACGACCTCGGCGCCCCGCCGGGCCGTCGAGAGAATCTGGGCCAGCACGGCCTGAGGGTCGCGGGGATCGGCGTTGAGCATGGTTTGGACGACGACGGGGGCGCCGCCGCCGATGGTCAGCGGTCCCAGCTTGACGGTTCTGGCGGCCATCTTCGGGGGCTCCCGGCGCGCGTCAGCGCGCGGCTCGGCGCAGGCTTCGTCCGACGCGCCGGCGGCGCGTCGGAAAGCGCCTCGTTGAAAGGCCTCGGCGC
The DNA here is from genome assembly GCA_031269485.1 of Deltaproteobacteria bacterium. Classification (GTDB taxonomy): domain Bacteria; phylum Desulfobacterota; class Desulfarculia; order Adiutricales; family Adiutricaceae; genus JAISZC01. The sequence continues at coordinate 2,882 of JAISZC010000190.1, read as the reverse complement.
CTCGTCGCGGCAGGCCTCGGCGACGTCGGCGCAAAAAAAAACGCGACCCAAAGAGGCCTCGCGAGCGCCCCGAGCCGCCTGCCCGACCGGCGCCAGGCAGCGAGCCGCTCGTCCTTTGGCGCGTCCGCGCCGGCCCTCAAAGCTCCACCGTGGAAAGATAAGGCACGCTGCAATCCCGGCAGGCCGGCACGTCCCCGTGTCGTCGGGCCAAGTGAGCGGCCCGCAAGGCGGTCAGCTCGGGGCCGCCCCAGATTTCGCCCAAGGATCGCTCGCCCGCGTCGCCGACCGTCAGACGCCGCTCCCAATCGCCGCAGCAAGGCCCGCAGACGCCGTCGTTGAACACGAACAGCCGCCGAAAGAGATCAGGGCAGACGAAGCCCTCGGCAGGCCCCAAGGCCGAGTAGTCGCGGCCCATGACCGTCGGCAGCCCGAAGCCGATCTCGGCCACTTTAAGGTCCCTGAAAAGCCTGATATAATCGCCTTTCAAGCGCTCCAGGTCCTCCAGGCCCTCCGGCAGGACCATGCTGGCCCTGGTCTGCACGCCCCTGAGGCCCAGCGCCTCCTTTTCCGCCATGAAGACGGCGATGTTGTCCAGCACTTGGCCGTAGTCGGCGCCGACGCGGATGGCCTCGTATTCTTCGCGATAGGGCGAGTCGAAAGAAAAGAAGACGTCGGTGAGGCCGGCCTGGAGCAGCTCGCGGGACAGCTTCGGAGTCAAGGCCGCGGCGTTGGTGTTGATCATGACCCACAGCCCCGCCTCCGCGGCCAGGCCCACCATTTCGGTCAGCCGCGGATGAAGCAGCGGCTCGCCCAAAAAGTTGAGCTTGACCGACCTCAAGCCCGACCGCCGGCCCTCGTCGATCAAACGCCGATAGAGCTCCATCGTCATGTCGGCCGGCCCATTGGGCGCCCACTCCGTCCGGCCTCTCTCCAGGTACCAGGTCCTGGGACACATCCGGCAACGCAGATTGCAGCGGTTGGTGGGATCCACGTCGAGATGGAGCGGAAAGTCCTCGGCTCGGCCCTCCCGCCCGCGACGCTCCCACTCTCGCCGGTACTCGAGCCAGCCGGCCGGCCGATGAGGCCGCCAATCAAGCTCCGGCGGCGCCGGCAACTCGTAATAAGTGGGACTTCGGTAGCTGGCGGTCATCCCGGTTCTCCTCGCGGCGGCTCGCCACCCTTCAGGCTCAATGTTATCACGCTCCCCCAGGCGAGGCAACACGACCCAAACCCGACGGCCTCGGCGTCCGAGCGGCCTTGAGCAGGCCGCGGGAGCATCGACTGAGGTTTCCCCGGTGACCTGCAGGCTCAAGACATTGACGGCTCTGCTGCTGACGGCCGTCCTCGCCTCCTTCGCCCTCGGCGGTTCGCTGGCGGCCCAGATCGCGCCGGCCGCGACGCGCTCCGAGCCTCGGCCGGCGTCGCCCGGGCCTACGGAGACCGAGCCGGCCGACGGCGTGTCCAAGAGCCGTCGAGAGTCCGTCAGCCAAAATCGCCTCAACCAAGATCAGGTCAGCCAAGAGCATGCCGGCCAAGATCCGGCCCCTCAGGCGCCGGCCGCCCGCCCGGACGCCCTGAGCCGCGAGGCCCAAGGCTCTTGGAACGCCGTCATTTCCTGGCCCAGGGCCCAAGCTTTGAACGAGAGCTCCCTGCCGGCGGCGGCGGCGGAGGAGGAGGAGGAGGAGGAGGAGGAGGAGCCGGAGAACGACCTGCTTCTTTTCGGCCTTGAGCCTGACGTTCCGCCGAGGCGCTCGGCCAATAAGCCGGCCCGCCCGCCAGCTTCGTCGCCCGCGGCCGTCACGTCTCCGGCCGGTTTTTCAGGCGCCTCCGAGCCGCGCCCCGCTCCAGCCGAGTCCGCCCCAACCGAGGCCACGCCGTTGGGGGCCGGACCGCCCGACAAGCCGGCGACGGAAGCCTCAAGCGACCAGACCGCCCAGGACGCCGGCCGAGACGACGCCCAGGCCGAACTGCCCGGCCCCATGACGGCCGGCGGGAGGTCCATCCATCGGACGCCCAGCTCCGAGGGTTCGGAATCGGCCGCCCTTTCGCCCCAGGACGCCCTGGAAACGCCGGCCACGCCGACGCCCGCGGGCCGGGAAATTGTCGGGCCCGATCCCGAGGCCATCGAGGCGGCCCTGACCACGCCTCCGGTCCAGGAGATGCAGCAGGAGGACGGCTTCTACGTCTGGCGCGGCAATCTCCTCTACCGCCGCCAGCCCGACGGCGGCCTGCGTCTGGTCGAGAGCTTTCTGTCGCCCGAGGAAACCGCCGAAGACGAGCAAGGCCGCCAATGGCTGACTCAGGACGCCGACGGCAACGTCCTGATCCAAGTCTCGCTGCGGGTTTGGGCCACCATCAATTTCGCCTACGACTCCGCCGAGCTGACCGCCGACGCCGAGGAAGTGCTGGCCGCCTTCGCCCTGTCCCTCAACCGGCCGGCCCTCAAGAGCCGCCGCCTCATCGTGGCCGGCCACACCGACGGTCGTGGCCCGGACGAGTACAACCTCGAGCTCAGCCGCCGCCGGGCCGCCTCCGTGACCAGGTGGCTGTCCGAGCGCGGAGGCGTCGCGCCCGACCGCCTGATCGTGGCCGGCTACGGTTCCCGACAGCCGACGGCCGACAACGCCACCGAGGAAGGGCAAGCCAAAAACCGGCGGGTGGAATTCATCCTCATTCAATAACCCTGGCGCCGCCGCGTCTGTCTCTCCCTCAGAGTTTTTCGCCCTCCCCAACCCTCCTCCGCTTTCCCCAGCCCTCCTCCGCTTTCCCCAGCCCTCCTCCGCGTTCCCCAGCCCTCCTCCCATACTCACAAATGAGAGGTTTTTCTCTCAATTGTGAGTTTTTCGCCCCGACAACCACGCCCCCGGCCGCCCTCCCAAACT
>JAISZC010000202.1 GCA_031269485.1 Deltaproteobacteria bacterium | reverse complement strand
GCGGAGCTGGCCGCCGCGGACTTTCGGGAGCTGGCCGCCGTCTGCGAGCTGCGCCACCGGCTGACCGTGGCCCGCAGCCTGACGGCCCACCTCGAGGCCCGGCGCGAGACCCGCTGGCCGGGCTTCGGCGAGTATTCGGATTATCCCGAGCTCGACGAGAGCCAGGCCTCCTACGTCAACTCCCGCCTGATCGACGGCCGGGTGACGATCGTCAGACGTCCGCTGGTGCTGGGGGACAGCTACGAGCATCCGCCCTTTCCGCCGGCCGGCGAGCGCGCCACATGAGCGCGCGGCTCGACCTGGAGCGGTGCTCGCGCTGCGGGCGCTGCCTGGAGGTTTGCCCTGGCGGCCTTTTGCGGGCCGGGCCGGACGGGCGCCCGACGCTGGCCGAGCCCGAGCGGTGCTGGAGCTGCGCGGCGTGCCTCAAGGAATGCCCCAACCAGGCCCTGGCCTTGAGCCTGCCGCCGAGCCTGGGCGGCCGAGGGACGCTCCTCACGGCCGCCCGCCGGCCCGACGGCCTGGAATGGACGGCGCATTTTCCTGACGGGCGGACCAAGACCCTGCGCTCTTGAAGTCCGGCCGGAGGCCGGCTCAAGCGGCGGCTCAAGCGGCCGGGCCGCGCCGGAGGCCGGCTCGGCCGCGAGCCGACGGCCAGGCGCCCCCCGCAGGGACGCGTCGGCGCCCCGTCCTCAAAGAAAGCTGGGACGAAAAGCTTGACGGCCGCCTTCGGCGGCCCGGAACTAGAGGCTAGCTTTGAATCACCTGCAAGCGCTGGAAGCGCACAGCATCTTCATCCTCAGGGAGGCCTACGCCAAATTGGGCCGCTTGGGCCTGCTGTGGTCCATCGGGAAGGATTCCACCGTCCTTTTATGGCTGGCCAAGAAGGCCTTCTTCGGCCGGTGTCCTTTTCCGTTCATACACGTCGACACCAGCTACAAAATTCCGGAAATGATCGTCTGGCGCGACAAAATCGCCGCGGAGCTGGGGCTCGAGCTCATCGTGCACCAAAACGTCAAAGCCCTGGCCGAGGGCATGGGTCCGCAGCAAGGCCGTCTGGTTTGCTGCCGGGCCTTGAAAACCGACGCCTTGAATGAGATGACCAGGGAGCGGGGCTTCGACGGGCTGATCGTCGGGGTCCGCCGCGACGAGGAGGGCTCGCGCTCCAAAGAGCGCGTCTTTTCGGAGCGCAACCGAGAAGACGAATGGGATTACGCCAACCAGCCGCCGGAGCTGTGGGGACAATTCAAGACCGACTTTCCCCAAGGCCACCACATCAGGGTCCATCCTCTGCTCCAATGGTGCGAGCTCGACATCTGGCGATACATCGAGCGGGAGGGCATGCCTTTGATCGATTTGTACTTCGCCCGCGACGGAGAACGCTACCGCAGCCTGGGCTGCGCCCCCTGCACCGGCCGGATCAAAAGCCAGGCCAGGACGATCCCCGAGATCATCGCCGAGCTGGAGCGGACTTCCGTCGGCGAGCGGGCCGGCCGGGCCCAAGATCAGGAGGACGCCTACGCCATGCAGAAGCTCCGCCGCGACGGCTACATGTGAGCGAGGAGCGCATGACCCTTTCGACGGACCTGACCGCGGACCTGACCGCGGACCGGATCGCAGCGCCCAATTGCGCGGCGGACAAGTCTCGGGAGTTGTTCAAGCTTGTCTTCGTCGGGCACGTCGACCACGGCAAGTCCACGGTTCTGGGCCGCCTTTTGCTGGACGCCGGCGCCCTCCCGCAGGGCGCGGTGGACCGCGTCAAAACCGTGGCCGCTGAGACCGGCCAGCCCTTCGAGCCGGCGCATCTGCTCGACGCCTTCGAGGAGGAGCGTCGGCAGGGCATCACCATCGACTCGACCCAGCTGCAGTTCCGCACGGCCCGGCGAGGCTACGTCGTCATCGACGCCCCGGGGCACAAGGAATTTTTGAAAAACATGATTTCCGGCGCCTCCGAGGCCGAGGCCGCCTTTTTGGTGGTCGACGCCCAAAGGGGCGTCGAGGAGCAGACCCGGCGGCACGCCCGCATGCTCTCGCTTCTAGGCGTGAACCAGGTGGGCCTGGTCGTCAACAAGATGGATCTGGCGGGCTGGGACCAGCAGGTCTTCGAGCGGATCGCCGGCGAGCTGACGGAGTTTCTGCAGGCGGTGGGCCTGACGCCCGCGGTCGCGACGCCCGTGGCCGCCCTCGAAGGCGACAACGTCTCCCGGCCCTCCGCGAGATTGGCCTGGTTTCGCGGCCCGACGCTGTTGGAGGCCCTCGACGGCCTGACCAAAATCTCCCCTGACGCGGGGCCGCTGCGCCTCCCGCTGCAAGCCGTCTACCGCTTCGACGAGCGGCGCATCCTGGCCGGACGCGTCGAGAGCGGCGCGGTGCGCCGCGGCGAGGAGATCCTCATCTCGCCGGGCGGCAAGCGGACCAAGGTCGCCGCCCTGGCCGCCTGGCTGGACCGCGATCTTCGGGAGCAGGCCGGGCCGGGCGAATCCATCGGTCTCGTCGCCGCCGACGAATTTTTCAACCGCCGCGGGGAAATCGTCAGCCGGCCCGACGACGCCCCGCTGGTGACCGACCGCTTCAAGGCCTCGCTGTTTTGGATGGGCCGCCGGCCGCTCCAAATAAAGCGCCGCTACAAGCTCAAGCTGGCGACGGCCGAGGCCGAGGCCGAAGTCGCCCAAATCCTGCGGCTGGTCGATTCCTCGACCCTGAAGCCCCTGGCGGCCGACCGCGGCGAGATCGGGGCCGACGAGACGGCCGAGGTCGAGATTCGCCTCCAAAAGCCCCTGGCGCTGGATCTTTTCAGCCGCTCGAAGGCCACCGGCCGGTTCGTGATCGTCGACGGCTTCGACGTCGCCGGCGGGGGCGTGGTGACCTCCGCGGAAGAAGGCCTGACAGCCGAAAGCGGCTTCTTCGAAGGGGCCTTGAGGGCTCGTTGCGAAGTTTTCGAGGAATTTTACTACGATTTGGGCGAAATGAACGTCAACAAGGCGCCCGGACCGCGACCGCTCTACGGCGTGGGCGATCCGACGCCTCTCAAAGGCCGCAGCTACGAGTATCCCGAATTTTTTGACATCGTCGTCTTTCGGGACAAAATGGTCGTCAAGATCCGGCGCGGCTTGGTGGCCGGCCTGACGCCGTTGGACCAGCACGCCTACGAGGGCCTGCCCATGGTCAACGGCCGAGGCTTCGCCCTGCAGGTCAAGTCCACCGAGGACTGGCGCCTGGCCCGGGCCGAATGGGCGGAAATGACCCCGGAGGCCGAACCGCTCCTGGCCGCCCGCTGGCTGGATTTCACCGCCTATCGCCGCATCCCCTTCGGCCGCGGCGACTTGGTCATTTGAAGCCCCAAACGGCCCCAGCCGCGGCGCGCGCCGTCCAAAACGGATCAGGCCGGGCCAAGGCGGGGCGAAGGTGACCAAGACCCGGAGCGAGGCTGGCCGAAACCGGCCGAGGCCAAATGGAGGCCTTTTGGGACTCTTTGAGGCGGACAGAAACCTCGGCGGCCAAGCGGCGGCCTTTTAGGTTCTTTGAGGGAGAGCGGGAACCACAGCGGCCAGGTAGAGACCTTTTGGGCTCTTTGAGGATGAACGGGCATCTCGGCGGCCAGGCCGAGGCCTTTTGGGCTCTTTGAGGATGAACGGGCATCTCGGCGGCCAAGCCGAGGCCTTTTGGGCTCTTTGAGGATGAAAGGGCATCTCGGCGGCCAAGCCGAAGCCTTTTAGGCTCTTTGTGGATGAACGGGCATCTCGGCGGCCAAGCCGAGGCCTCTTGAAGCTCTTTGAGGGGGAACGGAAACCTAGGCGGACGGCGCCGGCCACGCGCGTTTCAGGGCCGCGCCTGGCTCTGTTTATGTGGATCTTGCTGGACTGAGCCGTGCCTGGCGAAACTGAGTGACCTTGTCAGCTCCTTGTCGCGCTTAGAATCCTTTTCCAATCGTTTAATAGTATTTTTTTGCTTCATTAATATTCATGTGGGAAAAAATCATGGCCATAGACTATAAGGCGCTGAAAAACGGCGGATTCATGCGGCAAAAACAAAAAGATCACTTTTCTCTACGACTCAAGGTGGTAGGCGGCCACCTGACGGTCGAGCAACTCAAGACAGTGACCGCGGCGGCCGAAATCTTCGGCGCGGGGCACGTGCATCTGACCTCCCGGCAGGGGGTGGAGATCCCCTTCGTCAAGCTCCAAGACGTCGAGGCCGTCAAGGCCTTTCTCGTCGAGGGCGGCGTCGACGCCGGGGTCTGCGGCCCACGGGTGCGCACGGTGACCGCCTGTCAGGGCTCGGAGGTGTGTCCCAGCGGTTGCATCGACACCTTGGAGCTGGCCCAGGACGTCTCCAAGCGCTATTTCGGCCGGACGCTGCCCCATAAATTCAAGTTCGGCATCACCGGCTGCCGCAACAACTGCCTCAAAGCCGAGGAAAACGACGTCGGCGTCAAGGGCGGACTGGTGGTCGCCTGGACGGAAGATTTGTGCACCTTTTGCGGAGTTTGCGTCAAAGTTTGCCAGCCAGGAGCTCTGACGTCGCTGGAGGACAAAATAATTTTGGACCGAGCCAAATGCAACCACTGCGGCCGCTGCGTCAAGTCCTGCCCCACGGAGGCGTGGCAAGGGCGGCCGGGGTATTTGCTGTCCTTCGGCGGGCTGTTCGGCAACCGCATCGCCCAAGGCCGCGAGCTGGGCCCCATCGTCGAGGACAAGGCGGCCTTGTTCCAGGCCGCCGACGCGGCGCTGGACTTTTTTCAAGCCCATGGCCGCGCCGGCGAAAGATTCCGGTCGGCCGTCGAGCGGGCCGGCTGGGAGGCCTTGGGACAAGCGGTGGGCTTCGGAGGACAATCATGAGCCAGACCAAGGCCGCCGCGGCCGCAAGCCTGCAGCCCGACGCGGAGCTCGACATCACCGACGTGGTCTGCCCCATGACCTTCGTCAAGGTCAAGGCGGCCCTCGACGATCTCGACGAGGGGCAAATCCTGGCCGTCAGGCTCAACGACGGCGAGCCGGTCCAAAACGTGCCCCGCAGCCTCAAGGACGAAGGACACAAGGTGCTCAAGCTCTCGGAGGCCGCCGACGGAACCTATCGTCTGCTGGTCCGCCGGGCGCCGGACTGAGCGGCCGGCTGGCCGGCGCCATGACCGTCGACCAGACCCGCCAGATTTCGGCCCAGCGCCGGCCTGTCGCCACGCCGGAGTCCAGTCGCGCTCTGCGGTTGCGGCTTGTTTGGCGTTTCAGCCTGCCAAGCCTCCAAAGGCCTATGGCGATGATTTTGAATGTTTTGAGCTTTTGAGCTTTTTGAGAATTTTGAAGCCAAAAATGCTCTGAAGCGAATTTAAAGGCTTCAAAGAGCAAAATGAGGTAAAAATGGATATCATCGTCTCAGGCGTCAAGAAAACTTTCGCCGAGGGCCTGACCGTGGCCCAGCTGCTGATTGAGGAAAAGGTGGAATCCCCCGAGTACGTGACCGTCGCGGTCAACGAAGAATTCGTCGAAGGCGAGGCCAAGGCCGCCAGAATTCTGACGTCCGGCGACCAGGTGGAATTTCTTTACTTCATGGGAGGCGGCCGCTGATGGCCTTGTCCGACGCGCAGCTGGAGCGCTACTCCCGCAACGTCATTTTGAAGGAAATCGGCGTCAAGGGCCAAAAGAAGCTTTTGGCCGGCAAGGTCCTCATCGTCGGGGCCGGCGGCTTGGGCGCCCCGGCGGCCATGTATCTGGCCGCGGCCGGGGTCGGGGTCCTAGGACTGGCTGACGCCGACCGCGTGGATTTGTCCAACCTCCAAAGGCAAATCATCCACGCCACGCCCGACGTGGGCAAGCCCAAGGTCGCCTCGGCCCGGGAAACCATCCAAGCCCTCAATCCCGACGTCGAGGTCCGGACCTTGGAGGGCCTGGTCCAGGCCGACAACGTCCTGGAGCTGGTGGCCGACTACGACTTCGTCATCGACGGCACCGACAACTTTCCGGCCAAGTTTCTCATCAACGACGCCTGCGTGCTGGCCGGCAAGCCCTTCTCCCACGCCGGCATCATCCGCTTCAAAGGCCAGACCACGACTTGGGTTCCCGGCCAAGGCGCCTGCTACCGCTGCCTCTTCGTCGCCCCGCCGCCGCCGGACGCCGTGCCCACCTGCCGGCAGGCCGGCGTCGTCGGGGCCCTGGCCGGCGTCCTGGGCAGCTTGCAGGCCATGGAGGCCGTGAAATATCTGACCGGCGTCGGCCAGCTCCTCACTGGCCGTCTTTTGACCTTCGACGCCTTGTCGATGGATTTCAGGACCATCAAAGTCGCCCGACGGCCCAACTGCGCCGTTTGCGGACCAACGCCGACCATCTTGCGTCCAGTCGATCTGCAGCCCGCCGTCTGCGATCTCAAAGCCGCCAAAACCGCCTGACCTCCCGAGGCCGCGCCGGCTTTAGGGCCGCTCGCGACGAGGCCTCAAAAAAAACGGACCGCGCCATGACCATCACGCTGCCCAGGCCGCTCTACGAGGAGCTTTTGGAGCATTGCCGCCGCTGCTGGCCACAGGAGGGCTGCGGCCTGTTGGCCGGCCGGACGGCCGAGGCCGACAAAACGGTCGAAAAGATCTACCCCCTCCCCAACCTCGCCCAGAGCAGAACCCGCTTCGACATCGACCAAAAGGACCAGCTGCGGGCCGTCATCGACATGCGCAAACGGCAGTTGACCCTCTTGGGCAATTTCCATTCCCACCCCGACACCCCCGCCCGACCCTCGGAGCAAGATCTCCAGCTCGGCCTCGATCCCGCGGCCAGTTACCTAATCTTGTCGCTGGCCGAAAAAGAGCCGGCGCTGAAGGCCTTCCGGGTGGCTTGGCTCTCCGGCCAGCCCACGGCCAGCCAAGAAGAGCTGATTGTCGGGCCTTAGCCGCTTCAAGCGCAGGAGCTTTCAGCGCCAACTTTTTGGCCGGCTGAGCCGACACCCAAAGGTTATGACAGGGAGCAAGCAATATTTTTAACGCACAAACGCGCTCAATCCAAACCTCAAATTCAAGGCCTCAACGCTCACGACATCCACCCCGTCTGAATATCCCTCAACAACGGTGCCACCCACGGCATCCAGGCCAATGCGGCCGGCATCCAGGTTGAATTGACGGCCAAGATTCATCAAGCCTTGGCCCCCTGTGGCTTGTCCGGGCTCCAACACGGCGCCAGCGGCAATTCCTCCGACCGTCTTCGCGAGAGCGTCCAAAAGACCAGGACCATCAAGGCCAACGTGGCCACGGCCCTGCAAATGATTTCTTGGGGCGTGGAGATCGACGACTACGGCAACGCTCTGCTCAAGGACGGGTCTCTGGTCAAGGCGCCGGGACAGGGCGTGACCGAAGAGCTTTGGGCCGAGATAGTGGCTCACGGGACCGATAAAAAGTGGCAGGCTGGCGACTACAAAAGCGCCAACCTGCCCTTCGAGAACAAGCTTCTGTCTCAAACTCAGGAAATCCGCGACCGCGTCGCCAAGGGCGTGGAGGACTTCGTCTACAAGCTCCTAAAGGAAGTTTTTTCGGCCGATGGCGCCGCTCCGCTGGCCTACTAGGTCATCATGAAAGCGGGGACTTCGAACCAGGCCTTAAGGCCGCCCGCCTTGAAGATACGGTCCAGTTGACCGAAGAAAAAATCAAGGAAAAGACCATGACGCCCGATAAAGACCAAGCCGGCAACTTCGACGATTGAATTCGTCGGCTTGAGGTCGCTCGGGTAGACGACCTCAAGCCTATGACGAATTATCAACGTTTTTAGGACTTTTTTTGAAATATAAAAGGTCACGCAGTTGACTTATGGCACGCTAAACGTGTCGGCCTTGTACGAACAGACTATCAACAAAAAAATGTTCGCCCTAGGCCAGAACTGAGTTTTATGGGTCATGGCGTTTTTTGAGTTTTTATATATAGATAATTTTTTTATCTAATATAATTTTTGTCGATTTAAAATTAATATATAGTTATCATGGATAATTTATCATTTAAAATTAGAATAATGAAGATTATTTTAGCAATAACCAAAATAAATTGCTGTATTTATTGACTATTTGGCATAACGGCGGACGCTGCAGGACCACCAAGGCCAACGTGGCCACGGCCCTGCAGGTAATTTCTTGGGGCTTGGAGATCAACGACTACGGCAACGTTCTGCTCAAGGACGGGTCTCTGGTCAAGGCGCCGGGACAGGGCGTGACCGAAGAGCTTTGGACCGAGATAGTGGTTTACGGGACCGATAAAAAGTGGCAGGCTGGCGACTACAAAAGCGCCAACCTGCCCTTCAATAACAAGTTACTGTCTTAAACTCAGGAAATCCGCGACCGCGTCGCCAAAGGCATGGAGGACTTCGTCTACAAGCTCATAAAGGAAGTTTTTTTGGCCGACGGCATCGCTCCGCTGGCCTACTAGGCTATCATGAAAGCGGGGGCTTCGAACCAGGCCTTAAGGCCGCCCACCTTGAAGATTCGGCCCAGTGGACCGAAGACAAAATCAAATAGAAGGCCCTGACGCCAGACAAAGGCCCAGCCGGCAACTTCGACGATTTAATTCGTCGGCGTGAGGCCGCTCGATGGGGAGGGCCTCAAGTCGCTGACGAATTATCAACGTTTTTATGATTTTTTTTGGAGACGTAAAGGGTCACACAGTTGACTTGCGGCCGGCTGAACGTGTCAGCTTTGTACTAACAGGTTATCGACAAAAAAATGTCTACCTTGGCCATAATTGAGTTTTTTGGGTCACGGTGTTTTTTGAACTTTTTATATATG
>JAISZC010000235.1 GCA_031269485.1 Deltaproteobacteria bacterium | reverse complement strand
CAAGCGCCTCGGGAAAGACGGCCCGGCTTCTCCGGCGACCCCGAAAGGCGCGCGCCGGCCCCGTCCTTCCTCCCCCGCAGCGTCCCTCCCCTCTCCTTCGCCGGCGCGGAGCGCCGAGGGCCCGGGCGGAGCCTTCCGCGTGCGCCCTCCGCCTGCGCGGTCCGCGCCGGCAACGGGCCGCGGGCTGACACCGGCGTGGAGCCGGCCTCCAGAGCCAGTGCCGCCTCGAGCACCAGCTTGGTGCTGTGAGGCAGGATGTCTGCAAGTCCGAGTTCTGCCGTCATCAAATCCTTGAGGCGCAACATGAGGTCAGACATGAGGGACCTTTCTCTCCATTCGGAAGGCTCTGCTCCCTGCATCCTTGCCCTCACTCCTCCCCCTCCCCCAGGGGGTCGGGAGGGGGGGCATGGGCTGTGGGTGTGTTGCCTTGCTAGTGATTAGTTGCATAAATTTTTTAGGGTGTTTCTGAGCTGGCTACCCTTTATGTCGAGCTTCTTGTAGACGTAATGTTTGGGGGGTCTCGTTACGAACCTCAAAGTACTCGTTGATTTTCTTCTTCAGGTCATCAATGCTCTTGAAGCTTCCGTTTAATATTTTAAAAAAATAAATAGCGACACAAAACAAACGATGGGCCGCAAAAAAGAGCCGACCGTCATCGCCCGCCCCGCTCGGTCGCCCGAGGAACCGGCCTCCGAAAAATGGCAAAATCGCTCTTGCCTTCGGCCGTGAGCTGTGGTATTTTTTGTTCACCGGTTTCCGCAGACCGGCCGAAGCGCCGCGACGGACGCGGAGGGCTCGGCGGACCGCCGCCTTTCGACCGCTCAAAAATCTAGCATTGTCGGCTACATCGGCTGATCAGGACTGGCAACTGAAGGCTGGAGAACTCCTGGAGTTTTCCGGCTTTTTTTCGCCCGACTGTTTCGCCCGTCTCGACCACCGCCGATCAGCGAAAACTGAAGGCCAGACTCGCCCCGCGGCCCAGGGCCGACGGGGCTTGGGAGAATTTCATGACCATCAGGACTTCGCTTTTTGCGATTCTGGCCTTGACGGCGGCGCTGCTTTGCGCGGGCGCCGTCGAAGCGGCCGACCCGCCCAAAGAGGTGCGCTTCGCCTTTTTGAACGGTCCGCGGCCTTGGATTTTGGGCAAAATCGACGGTTCCTTCGACAAGGCGCTGGGCGTGCCGGTCAAATGGGTCGGCTTTCCCAGCGGGCCGCCGGCCTTGCAGGCCTTGGCCGCCGGCGAGGTCGACATCGTCCGGGTCGGCTGCGTGCCGGTGACTTCGGCGCTCATCAGGAAGGTGCCCTTGACCGTGGTGGCCCTGGCCGGGGTCATCGACACCAGCGAGCGGCTGGTGGCCAAAAAGTCGGTCAAGTCCATCAAGGATCTCGAAGGCCGCACGGTGGCCACCGTCACGGGCTCCACCGCCCATTACGCCTTGCTGGCGGCCTTCAAGGTCCACGGGGTCGACGTCTCCAAGGTCAAGCTGGTCTCGCTCAATCCCGCCGACCAGCTGGCCGCCTGGCAGCGCGGCGACATCGACGCCTCCTACGTCTGGGGGCCCTTTTGGCACGATTTGGCCCAGCAGGACGGCCATGAGCTTTTGAGCTCGGGACAGCTCAACAAGGACGGCTACTACCTGTTCAACGCCTACGTGGTCTCCGACGCCTTCGCGGCCAAGCATCCCGAGCTGGTGGCCAAGTTCCTGGAAACCTTCCAGGCGGCCCTCGACCGCTACAAGGCCGATCCGGCCGGCTCGGCCGCCGTCATCGCCCAGGAGCTGGCCCAGGATCCGCAAGGCGCCGCCCAAACCTTGGCGGGCCTGCTTTACGTGCCTTTGGCCGACCAGCTCAAGCCCGAGTGGCTGGGCGACGGCTCGGGCGAGTCGGGCATCGCCAAGAGCTTCGCCGATCAGGCCAAGTTCCTGGTGGAGCAGGGCGACATTAAGGCCGGCGACGTGCCGGCCTCCTTCGCGCCTTTCATCAACGTCGGCTTCATCAAAACGGCCGTCGGCCGATGAGCCGCCGGGGTCGTGGACCGTCGTCCGTCCGGGGCGCGCTGATCAGCGTCTCGTCGGTGGCGCTCTTTGTGGCGCTGTGGCATCTCGGCGGCCGCTTCGGGCTGATCAGCGCCCTGATCATGCCGCCGCCCGAGGAGATCTGGTCCACGACCCTGGACCTTTTGGAAAAAGGCTATCACCAGACGCCGCTGTGGCGTCATGTGGGCGTGAGCCTGGCCAGGGCCTTGTCGGCGTTCGCGTTGGCCGTCGCGGCGGGCCTGCCGCTGGGGCTGGCCATGGGACTGTTTCCGGGGCTTTCGTCGGCTCTGGAGCCCTTCGTGCAGTTTTTTCGGCCCTTGCCGAAAATAGCCCTGATCCCTTTGGCCATCCTATGGCTGGGCATCGGCGAGACGTCCAAGATTTTTCTCATCTTTCTTTCCACGCTCTTCACCGTCGTGGTGGGCAGCGCGGCCGCGGTCAAGCAGGTCGGCCAGAGCAAGCTGCGGCTGGGGGCGGCCTTGGGGGCCAACTACCGGCAGCTGGTGTGGCGAATCATCCTGCCGGCCTCCTTGCCGGAAATCTTCACCAGCGTCCGGCTGGCCGTCGGCGTGGGCTGGACGACCCTCATCGCCTCCGAGATGGTGGCCGCCAACTCCGGCATGGGCTGGATGGTCATGAACGCCAGCTCATACATGCGGACCGACATCGTCATGTTGGGCATCATACTGCTGGGCCTGGCCGGCTATCTGCTTGATTTGGCCCTGGTGGCCGCCGAGCGGCTGGCCGTGCCGTGGGCCGGACGGGAGTAGGGTCATGTCCGTCGCTTTGCCCGCCGCGTCGGCGGGCGCCGGCTGGCCGGAGCGCCTTTACGACGACGGCGCCTTGACCCCGCCCCCGCGGCCCGTGGATCCCCGCGCCTCCATCGTCTTTGAGAACGTCTCTCATCGCTACGACGACGGCCGCGGCGGGGGCACCGAGGCGGTGGCCGACTTTTCGGCGACCCTGGAACCCGGCAGCTTCGTGTGTCTGCTGGGGCCCTCGGGCTGCGGCAAGTCCACGCTCCTGAACATCTTGGCCGGTTTCGAAAAGCCAACCGGCGGCCAGGTGCTGGTGGGCGGCCGGCCCGTCCTGCGACCCGGCCCAGACCGCGGAATGGTCTTTCAGGAGCCCAATCTGCTCCCCTGGCGGCGGGTGATCGACAACATCGCCCTGGGGCCCGATCTGGCCGGCCGCCCCAAGAAAGAGACGCGGCGGGCGGCCAAGCGGCTGATGGAGATGACCGGCCTGTCGGGCTTCGAAAATCACGCCCCCTACGAGCTCTCCGGCGGCATGAAGCAGCGCGTGGCCTTGGCGCGGGCCTGGATCTCCGAGCCGCCCATCTTGGTCATGGACGAGCCTTTCGGGGCCCTTGACGCCCAGACCCGAATTTCCATGCAGGAGCTGCTGGTCGACGTCTGGCTCAAGACCGGCTCGACCATCCTTTTTGTGACCCACGACGTCGACGAGGCCCTTTTTCTGGCCGACCGCGTCATCGTCGTCACGCCCAGGCCCGGACGCGTGGCTAGGGACGTCGTCTCGCCGCTCCCCAGGCCGCGGGTTTACGAGAACTTGGTCGTCGATCCCCGCTTCGCCCGCCTCAAGCAAGAAATTTGGTTGACCATGCGCCGGTCGGACTACGACATCTGACCGGCGCCCCGCCCTTTCTGGTCAGCCGGCTTCGGGTTGGGGTCAGCAAGGACCGAGAGGGCGGGCGGGCCGGCCCCGACTGCGGCGGCGGCGGGGCCGGCCCTTTTTCGTATTGGGCTCAGGCCGGAGATTTTCAGAGTTTTTAAGCGCATATCTAGGGGAGTTTTTTTTCTTCGCCTTTTCGGCGGGCCGAGCCGCCG
>JAISZC010000211.1 GCA_031269485.1 Deltaproteobacteria bacterium | reverse complement strand
AGGCTCAGGCCGTTGCCGACCGGTGATTGGACCCTTTCCCAGTGATTACAAGGACTTAGATTGCCAGTCGAGAATGCGAGTCCAGAGGGGCCATTTCACAGGATTTATCCTGCCATTCCTGGCAGATAGGTCCTTTTACAGGAGCGACTAAGTATTATTATGTTTAGTAATTATTAAATATTTACCTGTAATAATTAATTCACAACTCCTAGATATGTAACAATTATATTTATGTCCAAGTTTAAATTGAGATAATTTCTGATAATTATTCTGGTTTCCGTCTCCTGTCTCTATCCTCTCGCTATTTTGTATTTCTATTCTCTATATCTATATCTGGATCTATAATTATATATAAATTAAAGTCTAAATCTAAATTTATATCTGAATCATTTCTATTTTCACATCCATTTCAATTATCAAAATCCGTATTGTTATCGTAAATATCTATTATATTGAATCTCTAAAATAGGTGTTTTTAATTCACTAAAGCTGAGTCAATAAATCAAAAATTATATTAATATAAAATATTTACAACAAAATATAACGTATTTATGTGGCAATAATTTATTATATTATTTTTCTACGTTATCATTTTATTGTTGAATCATTTTATTGTTTAATCATTTTATTGTGTAATCATTTTATTTGTCAATCATTTATTTTTCAAGTCGCGTTTAAAGCAAATTGTGAGTGATAAAACATCAAGTGTCGCTCGTTCACGGTTTAAATGTCAATACAGCAAACTAATTCACAATATTCGTACTTATAATAGTCGTATAATCATAAACTGGGAGGTCTCTGCACTTGTTTGTAGACGTCAAGCTACAATTGCTGCGGTCACCTCACTCAGCTGAGGGGTCAGTGCAACGTGAACTTACCGTCAGGTAAGTTACACCTTGCTGCTGCTGCTGTCGTAACCCCCCCCCAGCTGAGAGGTCAGTGCAACCTCTGCATAGGGCACGAGTTGGATGACTCGGGGTCGTAACCCCCCTCAGCTGAGGGGTCAGTGCAACGGCGTTGATCGCCCCAGGGGGGATGGGGAAGAGTCGTAACCCCCCTCAGCTGAGAGGTCAGTGCAACTGAATTGAAAGGATGAAAATCATGGACATTACAGTCGTAACCCCCCTCAGCTGAGAGGTCAGTGCAACTCCAAACACACCACGGTAGCCACCTGGTGAACTGTCGTAACCCCCCTCAGCTGAGAGGTCAGTGCAACATCGAGTTGGAGGAGAACACGGAGGAGTAAAGGTCGTAACCCCCCTCAGCTGAGAGGTCAGTGCAACCCTACCCTCGGAAAGCCAGGAGGGATAAGGGTTCTAGAGGCCATTTCCCCCGGGGTCCCCGGGAAAAAGGCGGACAACGTGCAATGGGCCCATTATTTCGGGCGAACATGGCTGATCTCCTTGATTTTCCTGGACTCGCGACCTCCAGTCGATCAACAGAGTCCCGTGAGAAAATTAATTAGTGATTTCAGCAGGTTAAAGCGAATTTTCGAAATTTTAAGTTTACAGATAGAAAAATATTGTTACTGTATTGAAACAAATTATCTAGACCATAATAATATAATTAATAATAAATTGGCAAAAATTTTTGAAATCAAAAAGAGTTCCAGCAAAAGAGTGGACAATTATGGTCTCTCTCGAAGGTCCCCCTCCCAGGGTCCTGATAATTTAAAGCCGTCTTCAAATTATCCAACCCCAACCAATGAGGTTCGTCGACAGAATCGGTAATTTGGCTGTCGCTCGGCCTATGGGCGACCCGCACCTTCTGGCCTCAGGAGATCCAACTCCCGAGCGGCGGAAATCTTGGCCTGAAAATATTTTGACCACAATTCACGTTCCAGCAAGCCCGCGGATAGGTCCCAAGGCGGCAAACCAGAGAGCCAGACCTGTTCGACCAGCTCGGGCCCTAACCAAAATCGCCGCTGGAGGTCTGGAACGAGCAAAAATAGGCCGCTCGTGAAAGCGGGAGCGTGGCCCAAGGTTCGTTGCCACGACCAACGCAAGGGCAAGAGCCTCGAAGGTCACCGCTGTCGCCCCAGGCGACGTAATTGACCCGTTGGGAAAAATTGAATTTTGCCCCAAATGTTCCCCAACCTGTTCGCAGGCTCAGGCCGTTGCTGGCCGGGGATTGGACCCTTTCCCCGTGATTGCAAAGACTTAGGTTGCCAGTCGAGAATGCGAGCCCAGGGGGCCATTTCACAGGATTTATCGTGCCATTCCGGGTAGATAGGCTCTTTTGCCGGGCCGGCTACTTACTCTCGACAATTTGAGAGAATGAATGTCTGTCGTCATGGTTAATGGCTAATTTTAAAAGTTGGTTGGAGAATAATTCATGGCTTGACATTGAAAAAGTTCTTTATGTCGAGCCAAACTTCTTTTTTAATGACCGGTTCGGCGATCATGTCGGCGAGCCCGTAGGTCAGCTTGACGGGCGTCCCGTGGATTTCCAGCTTTTTGGGCCGCAGGCGGGCCATGAGCGCCGATTGGCCGGTCAGGCCCCTGGCCGCCCACAGTCCCAGCCCCAAGACTCGTTGCGGGGCGGCCAGCTTGATCTCCCGGCGCAGGATGGCGGCGCAGGCCGTCAGACAAGCGGGCGCGACCGCTTCCGGATCCTCGGGGCGGCATTTGAGGATGGGCGTGACGAAGCAGTCTTCCGGCTTGAGCCTGAGGCCGGCGACGACGATGTTGTGCAAAAGCTCCCCGAGCTGGCCGGAGGGCCATTGGCCGGCCTCTTCGGCCGCGGCGTCGGGCGGCTCGACGACGAACATGACCTCCGCCCCGCGGGGGCCTTGCCCCGGGAAAACCCGCCGGCGCCCCTGAGCGTAGCGGCACAGCCGGCAGTTGGCCAATTCGCCGTGCAGCGCTTCGAGGGTCTCGGCGCGGACGATCCACTCGGAAGTTTGCCGCTCGCCGTCGTAATCGAAGGACGACGAGCCGTCCCGGCCGGTCTCCCGGTCCGGCGGCCGGGCGGTCGCCGGGCCGGCGGGCGGCCAGGAGTCGAAATCGCGTGGATCGTAAGGCCGCGAACTGTTTTTGGCCGCTTGGGACGCCGCCCAGTCGGCCAGCTCGGCGTCCAGATTCGCAAAGTCGCGAGGCTCGGGCGGGCCGGTCGGCTGGCGCCGAGACGCCGGCGGGCCGCCCGCCGGCCTGCGAGCCGGCGGCGCCGAGCCGTCCCAAGGTCGATCGTTGCGGCGTCCGCCGACCGGGCCCCGGAAATCGCTCCGGTCGCCGGACGCCTGGCGGCTCGGGGCGAAGAATTCCGGCGGCAGCAGGGCGGTCAGACCCAGCTCCTCCAAGTATTCGACGACGGCCGCCGCCTGGAGGGCCAGCTCGGCGCGGTCCAAGCTGGTCGCCGGCCGGCCGGCCGCGCCTTCGTCGAGACTGGCGGCGCTTTCGTCAGACATCGATGAGCCCCACGGAGAAGTCGTCGACTTGGTAGACGGGCAGGTTGTCGATCCACAACAGGCCCTTGAACCCCAGACAGCGCAAGGCGCCTTGGACGAAGGTGGTCTTGAGGCCCAGCACCGCGTCGCGATTGTTGGGCACGATTTGGCCGCGGTAGAGCCAGCGGTGGCGGACGTCGGCCAAAGGCGCGGCCCAGCTCGCCTGGAGCTCGTCCAGGGGTTGATCGGGGCGGAAGGTCAAGGCGGCCAGGAGTTTGGCGGCCTGCAAGAAGGTCTCAAGTCCCAGCGAGCCGGGCTGCACCGGGTCGCCGGGAAAGTGGGCGCGGAAAAACCAGGCCGCGGGGTCGACGCGGGCGGCGGCCCACAGCCGGCCGGGACTTTTCGGGTCGGTCTGGTGACGGTCCAGCAGTCTCATTCGCCCGCGGGGCCAGGCGGGCCCTTCGGGGTAGGCCTGCCAGGCCGGCTCGGGCCGGGCCAGGGCCTTGAGCAGGGCCGGGGCGGCCTTCAGGCCTGACTGGCCGGCCAGGCTCTCGGGGCTGTGGAAGCCGAAATGCGTCTGGCCCTCGTAGAAGGCGCGGCCTTCGAAGAGGCAGGAAAACTGATAATGCTGGATGGTCATGGCGCCCAGGACGCTGGACTTGGTCAGGCTGGCCTTGGTGCGGATCTCCGCCCCGGGCTTGAGGAGCTTGACCTGATCGGGCCGCGAGCGCAGCAGCGCCTCCCCGCCCAGATTGCGAAAATGCATGGGCCCCGCGAAGGGAAGCGCCGAGCCCATGAAGGCGGCCAGGAAGCCGCAGGGTTGGAGGGCCATCTCGTTTAAGGCGGCGTAGGGCGGGGCCTGGCCGCCGGCCTCGCTCCACAGCGCCAGGCGGTCCGGCCCGTCGAGCCGCCAGACGGCCTCGACCTGGGAGCCGATGACCACCTGACCCAGGCGGCCTTTTTTGACGGTGACCTCGTCGACGTAGTCGTAGGGGGCCCGCGGCAGCCGGGCCACGAAGGCGCCGTCGTCGTAGCGGGCGTACAGCGGACCCAAGGCCTTGCTCATCAGGCCCGTGGACATTTCGACGAGCTTGGCCTTGTCGAAAATTTCCTTGGGCGCGGCCGAGCGGCGGACGCTGAGGGGCGAAGCTGAACGGACCGGCGCTGCGGCCGAATCGCTGGCCGGCCCGCTCGCGGGCGGCGCCTCGTCGGAGGAGTCCCCTTGAATTTTAGGGAGAGCCGGGGCGTTCGCCGCGTCGGCGACGCCGGCTTTGGCGGCGCCTTTGGCGGCGGCGGGGGTCGTCACGCGGCGCCGCTGGCCTTTCTTGGCCGGCCGCCGCCGGCTCAGCTCGTCGACGGAGGCGCCCGCCAGCCTCAAGCCCAGATTTTTGACTTCGACGACGGGCCGGCCGTCGGCCCACATGATCGCGTCGGCCACGGCGTACGGCTCCGGCCGGCCGTCGGCGGAGGTCGCCAGGCCTGTTTCCCTCAAATGGACCTCGTAGGCCACCGCCGACACGGCCGGGGTGACTTGGCCGCGACATTTGAGGGCCTGCTCAAGGCCCAGCGGCGGCTGCCAGGCCGTCCGGCTCGCCTCGCCCAGCCAGCCGCGGGTCAAAAGCAGCAGCCTCAGCGTCTGCAGGCATCCGTCGTACATGAGCGTGCCCGGCATGACCTCGTCGCCCCGGAAATGCGTCGTCAAATACCAGGCCTGAGGGTCGACGGCGGCCTCGGCCCGGATGAAGCCGGCCCCGTAGGCGCCGCCGGCCTGGTCGACGAGCGGCGCGCGGTCGATGAGGGCCAGCCGGCCGCCGGGCAGCAAAAGCGGCCGGGCGAGATCGGCCGTCCCGAAGTCCGGGCCCAAGGGGCCGGGATCCCCGGCCCGCAAGGCGGTCAAGTCGTCGGCCGAAAGAGAGGCGGCCGTCGTCAGGCCGGCCGCAAAGTCGCACCGTGGGTGGAGGTTGGCCGTCAAGCCCTGGGCGGCGGGCTGGGAGGCGCTCAGCCCCTTGCCGGCGGCCAGATCTTCCGGGGCGAAGAAGCCGGCGCAGCCTTGGCGCATGGACAAAAGCGGCCGGCCGCCGACGGCGCCGTCGAACTCGAAACGGAACATGGGGGCCTGGGGCCGGGTCACGAAGCTGGTGATGCGGATGTCGTAGGAGGCCGTCTCGCCGGCCGCGGGGGTGTCGCCGTTGAAGACGACCTGAGCGTCCAGCAGCCGGTAGCGGGACAGGCCCTGGGAGGCGAAGTCCACGCCCAGCCAGGCCGACAGCAGCATGTCGGCCTGGCCCGACTCGATGGTCATGCCCGGGGTCAGACGCCCGTCCTCGACGCACCATTCGTCGGCGCCCACGTCGTGCTCGGTGACGATGCGGCCGGGGGCGAGCGAACGCGGCTGGCCTTCCAAAACGGTGACCCGGTCGACGAACATCAACGGCTCGTCGGGGAGGCGCACCCGCGAGGGCAGCGAGTCGAGCTCGGCGAAGTCCGGACCCAGGACGTTGGCGGCGGCGCCTACGGCGAATTCCAGGCAGTCGCTCCGCGTCCAAATGATCGGGCGGTCGCCGGGCGTCGAAGCTGGCGCCGAGCCGGCTTGGCTTGCGGCGTCCGTCGGCGTTTTGGCGCTCCGGACTTTGACCCGGCGGCGGCTGGCTGGCGCGCCGCCGGCCGCTTTGCCGCCGGTCTCGGCGGTCTCGCCGGTCTCGCCGTCGGCGGGGGCGGGGGCTTGAGCTCCTGGGTCGGCGGTCTGGCCAGTCGTCCGGCCTGCGGTCCGGTCCGAAGCTTCGGGCGCCGCTTGGCCCGAAGCTGGGGGCGCCGCTTGGCCCGCCGCCAGCGCTCCGGCGCCGGCCTGCCCGGCGCCAGCTTGTCCGGCGCCTCCCGCAGGCCCGCCCGCGTGGGTCCGCGGGACGCCGCCGGTCTGCTGGTCAAGCCAGCTCAAATAATCTTCCACGGGCGGGCCAGTCTGGGGCGCCTCGGGCGCTTGCTCGGGCACCGGCCAATTGAGCTCGTGCGGCGCAAAGACGATGGGCACCTCGTAGCGCGGGTCGGGGGTGGGAGCGGGCTGGAGCATGCACCGTTCCGGGGCCAAGGGATAGCCGGCCAGCCACAGCTCGGCCACCACGCGGTTGAGGCCCGACCAGCCCTCGTCCACGGCCGTCGGGGCCAGGCTTTGGGCCACGTGGGGCCGCTCGCCGAGGATGGTTTTGATCAGTCGGGTGGCCGAGCTGCCGGGGCCGACCTCGATGAAGAAGCGCACCCCGTCGGCGTAGGCCCGCTCGACGAGATCGGGAAAGCGGCAGCCGTGCAGCGCCAGGTTGGTCAGAGCCTCGGCCAAGGCCTCGGATTCGAGCTCGACGGGCTGAGCGGAGGCGCCGGAGTAGAAGCGAACGCCTGGCGTCGGCCTGGTTTTGCGTCGGTGAAACTGGCGATATTTGTTGGCGACCGGGCCGACCATGGGGCCGTGGACCGCGGGCACGTCCTCGACGGGAAAAAAAGGCGTCTCCAGGGCCGCCGCGAGCGCGGCGGCGGCGGTCTCTTCGCCGCCGACGAGCACCTCCTCGGGGGCGTTGACCATCAGCAAGTTGACCCGGTGGCGGTGCGGCGGGAGCAGGCCCTCGATGGCGGCGCGCGTCTCGCTCTCCGAGCGGGGCAGCAGCGCGGTGGTCCATTTGAGGGGCTTGTGGGCCGGCCAGTTCCAATAGGCGCGCAAGGCCGTGAGCTCGCCCGTCAGATCGCCGTTGAACAAGGTCGACTCCAGCAGATCGCGGCGCAGCTCGTCGCGGTCGGGCCAGACGCCGACCGCCACCAAGGCGGCCGTCTCGCCCAAGGAGTGCCCCAGGGCGGCCTGAGGCCGCAGGTCCAGCTGCTCGAGCGCGCGGGCCCCCAAAAGCCCGAAGACCACCTGTCCCAGCAACGCCTCGCGGATGGTCGGCCGCTTGTGGTTGGGCTCCCAAAAAAGGTCGTTTTGAAAAAGGGCCGCCGGGTCGTCGGAGGCGGCCTCCAGGCTGGCGGTCAGATGGGGAAAGCTCACGGCCAGGCCGCGGCCCAGGCCTTTGTAATGGTTGCCGGCCCCGGGAAAGACCCAGGCCAGCTCGCCCTCGAGCTTGGCTGGCGGGGCCCGCAGAATCCGGGGCTTGAGGTCGCGGTCCTCCTCGTCGGCCAGGGCCCGCTTGATGCAGGCCGCGGCCTCGCGGGCGTCGCGGGCCAAGATGGCCATGGCCGGCGGTTCGGGGTCGTCGAGGTGCAGGAGCCAAAAGTCCCGGGCCGACGAGTGCGCGTCGCGGCCAGGCCGGGCTTCGAGGAAGGCGGCCAGCTCCGTCAGGCGGGACTTGAGCTGGTCGGGGCCGGCGGCTTTGAGGAAAAACCACACGTCGGGCCGCACCGGGTCTGTGTGGACCAAAAGCGGCAGCGGCAGGGCGCCGGGGGTTTCGACCAAGGCGAAGCCGGGGCCGTCGAGACGGCGGGGCGGCTCGCTGGGGCTTTTCAGCCAGTAGGCGAAGCCGTGGCCGCGCCCGAGAGATTTGAGGCGGTGGCGCAGATAAAAGGCGCTGCGGTTGAGGGCGAAGAGGCCCGACAGAGGTCCGAGGCGGGCTTCGCCGTCGGTCAGCGTCAGCTGGGCCAGAGGCTGGACGACGGCCGCCGCCCGGGGCGAGGCCAGCACCAAGGCGGCCGCGCCTTCGACCCAGACCGTCTTGGGCGCCAAGGCCGCGGTCTTGGGGTCGCCGAAGGTGTCGACCACGCCTACCACGGCCAGATCGACCTCGCCGGAAGCCAAAAAGGCCATGGCTTCCCGCAGGGCCCGCAGGCCGCTGTCCTTTTCCTCGGACAGCGTGAAGGCCGGGCCGCCCGCGCCCAGGTGGCGGGACAGGCGGCTGGCGACGAAGCTGCCCAAGGCCCCCAGGACGCGGTTGTGGGTCAAAGGCGGCGGCGAGCCGGCGCGCATGGCCTCGGTGAAGCCCGCCTCGCCGCCCGGGGGAGTCAGATCGCGATCGGCCAGGGCCTGCAGGGCTCTGGGCGGGGCCAGCCAGCGCAAGGCGAAGTCGCTGGAGCGGGGATCGATGTCCACGCCCATGAAAACGCCCACCCGTCGCCGGTCAAGGCCCGCGGGCCAATTGGCCGGGTCCAGGCCCGCGGCCGACAAGGCCGCCAAGGAGGCCCGCAGGGCCAAAGTCTGCTGCGGCAGGGCCTCGGCCAGCTCCTTGGGCGGGAGATGGAGGTTGCGGCAATCCAGCGCCAGGCTTTCAAAGAAGAAGCCCGTGGCCTTCAGCCCCCCCAGCCGGCGGTTGTGGATCATGGGCGGCTCTTCGGGCGTCAGCCAATACCGGGCCAGGGCGTCGTAGGTGTCCCACGGGGCCAGGACGGTGCGGGCCGACAACAGGGCCGCCGACATGGGCAACGAGGTGGGGGACGGCTGTGGGGATCTCGACCGAGCTGAGGCGGCGGAAGAAGCCGAAGAAGAGGGCGAAGCCGAAGAAGCGTCCGGCTGATCGGCCGGGCCGGCTTCGGCCGCGTCCGCCAAGCTTTGGGCCGCCTTGGCGTGGTCCCGCACCGCGCGCTTGAGATCCAGTCCGGCGGCCGCCAGCGTCAAGGCGGAAAGGGCGCGGTCCTCGCCAAGGGGCGTTTCGGCGGCGGCGTCATCCTCCAGGCAGTCCGCCTCGCTGCGGCCCGGGCCGGCGCCGAGCGCGCGGTCGGGCTTTTTGAGAGCCGTCCGCGTCCGGCCGGCCGCCCCGTCGGTCCACAGCTCCGGGCGATATTCCTCCAAAACGGCTTGGGCGTTGACTCCGCCGAAGCCGAAGGCGTCGACCACGGCCAGGCGGGCCAGGCCGGGACCGGGTTCGGGCCAGGGGCGGGCCTCGGTCAAGACCTCCAGGGCCGGCGCCTCGTCGAGGCGCAAATCCGGGGCGGCCCGCTCGTAGCCGGCCGTGGGCGGCAGCACCTTCGTCTTGAGGCCCCAGGCGACTTTGGCCAAGCTGACCGCGCCGGCGGCCGACAAAAGATGACCCAAATTGCCCTTGATGGAGCCCAGCGCCGGCGGCCTTCCGGCCGCTTCGCCGTCGGTGGGGTCGCGGCGCGAGCCGCGTCGTCCGTCGCCGCTGGTCCGGCGGCCGGCCAAAAAGGTCTTCAAGGCCTTGACCTCCGCGGCGTCGCCCAAGGGCGTGGCGGTGCCGTGGGCCTCGATGAGATCGGGCGCCAGATCGTCGGGCAGCCCCGCGTCGTCGAAGGCCAGCCCCATGGCTCGGATTTGCCCTGCGGCGTCGGGGGCCAAAAAGGTCCCGGACTGATCGTTGGCCAGCCCCACGCCGGTGACCAGGCAGATGACGTCGTCGCCGTCGGCCAGGGCCCGGTCGAGGCGCTTGAGGATCAGGGCCACGGCCCCGGAGCCCACGACCAGGCCGTCGGCCTGGGCGTCGAAGGGGCGCGAGAGGCCGCGGCGGGACAAGGCCCGCAGCTGGGAAAAGCCCAGCTGGGTGAAAAGCGGGTTGGCCTTGGCCAGGCCGCCGGTGACGACGGCGGTGAGCGAGCCGTCGCGCAGCTTGTCGAGGGCCAGCTTGAGCGCGTACAGGGACGAGGCGCAGGCCGCGTCGACCGTGAAGGCCGGCCCGGCGAAGCCGAAGGTTTCGGCGGCCAGCTTGGCCGAGTAGCCCACGGCCCGGAAGGGGTTGGTGCGGGGGGGAGGCGCGAAGGGATTGAAGGCCCAGGCTCGGGTGCCCTCGCGGCCGTAGAAGCTCACGGTCGCCTCGGCCATGGCCGAGGTGGGCAAAATGGCGTGTCCGGCCGCGACGCCCACGCGTCCCGGGCAGTGGCTGGACAAATCGGCTTGGGCGACGGCGCCTTGGACGGCCGTCAGCCACATGGCCAGCGACTGGTCGGCCTCGGCCGGGTCGAAGCTTGCCGGGAGCCGCAGTTGGGCGAGCTTTTGCTGATCCTCGGGCTGGCGCGGCCGCCAGGCGCCGATCAGGGAGTAGGCCTTGTCGGGGGCCGGCGCGCCGGTTTGCAGAAAAAGGGACGGATCGGCCCCAAAGTCCTCCGCCTGAGCCGGACGGAAGAAGGTGCGCTTTTGGAGCACGCTGTCCCAAAAGTCCTCCGGCCGGTCGCCGGCGGCGGTCGTCAGCCCCAAAGCCACCAGGGCGGCGGCCCGCCGGACGTCGCGGACCGGCGTCATGTCAGCTGCCTCCGGGCGCGTAGGGCGACAGCAGGTCAGGGGAGGTCCCCTCGCCCAGCACCAGCACCTCGGCCGGCCCGCCGGCGGGGGCCTGGATGAGCCGCAGAAAGGTTTCGGCGCCTTCGGCGAGGCCGATGAGGCCCACGCCTTGGCGTCTGAACTGGCCGGCCAGGGCGTCGGTGACCATGCCGCCGGCCCAGGGGCCCCAGTTGACGGCCAGCACCCGGCAGCGCGGGTGGAGGGCGGTCATTTCCCAGGCGATTTTGTTGAGCACCTCGTTGCCGGCCGCGTAGTCGCCCTGGCCTTGGCGGCCGAAGCGGGCGGTCGAGGAGCTGAAAAAGACCATGAGCCGCAAGGGCTCCGGCTGAAAGGCCTCCAGCAGCAGCGAGGCCAGCTGGGTCTTGGTGGCGTAGACCCGCGCGAAGTCCTCCAAGCTCTTGTCCTTGATGGGGTGGTCGGCCAGCACGCCCGCGCCGTGGATGAAGCCCCGGATGGGTCCGTAGCGGGCCCGGATGCGGCGGGCCGCCTCCTCGATGGCCGGGGGGCTGGAGTAGTCGCCGGGCAGGTAATCGACCTGGGCGCCGGCCGCGGCCAGGTCGGCCAAGTTGCGGGCCAGCTCCCGCGACGAGAGGATCAGGCGGGTTTGGGCCTCCAGCTCGCGGGGGGCGCGCGCGCCGTCCGACAGGCGGCTCAGGGCGGCCTTGATGTCGCGCTCGCCGGCGAGGCCGACGAGCCATTCCGGCTCGGGCGGCGGGAGCGGGGTGCGCCCCAGGACGATCAGGCGCGGCCGGTAGAGGCGGGCGAGGCGCTTGAGAACCTCGGCGGTGACGCCGCGGCCGCCGCCGGTGACCACCACCGTCTCGCCAGGGGCCAGCAGGGGCTCGGGCGACTCGGCGGGCGAATAAGGCACCAGCGTGAGGCGATGGAGGTGATCGAGCGACGGCAGGCCCAGCTCCACCGGGCCGGGGGCGGCCGCGGCGGCCAAGATGGCCGTGCACCAGTTCTGGATCGGGGACTCGTAGGGGGCCAGGGGCAGGTCGACGATGCGCACGGCCGTCTGGGGCCATTCCTGGGCGGCGCATTTGAGCAAGCCCGCCAGAGCCCCGGAGGTGGAGTTGCCCAAGGCGCGGCGGAAGCCGTCGAGGCGGGGAAAGCCGAAAAAGCCGCCCAAGAAGGAGACGCCCGCGAGGGCCGACAGCGAGTCGCCGGAGTTTTTCAAGGCCTTGAGGGCTTGGGTGATGAGGTCGGGGTGGCGGTCGGGGCCGGGCCAGACCAAAATGAGGATTTTGGCTTGGCGGCCGTCGTCGCGCCATTGTTGGAAATCATAGCGCCACGAGCGTCGCTCGACCTCGTAGCCGCGGCCTTTGAGTTCTTTTTCCAACCCTCTGGTCAGCGGATCGGTCCCCACCAGGCGCACCAGGCCGGACTCGGGCCAGGGCCCCGGGCCCAGCTCGGACGGGTCGAAAGGCTCCGGGGCGACTTGCCACAGGCTGGGCCGGCCGTGACCGTCGGCGAGCAAGCTGTCGAGCAGCGTCCGGCCGGCGGAGGGGGCGGCGGCGGCGGAGGGGGCGGCGGAACCGGTCGCGAAGGCGCTGGACGGTCCGCCCGAGGCGGCCGGAGAGGGGCCGCCGGAAGCCAGGCGGATCTGGCGGCGGACGGCCAGACCGGCGGTCGGTCCGGCGGCCGGTCCGAATCGGGACGGGCCGCTTGACTCCTCCGCCTGGTCGACCGGCTCGAAGAAGGCCCGCCAGTCGCCCAGCGTCCGCGCCTGGGCCAGAAGCGCCTGGTCCTGAGGGCTCAAGCTCGGGCGGCCCTCGGCCAAAAGGCTCAAAATTTCCACTCTCTTGATGGAGTCCAGGCCCAGGTCGCCTTCCAGCTCCAGCTCCGGGGTCAGGGTTTCCGGCGGATAGCCGGTCTCCAGGGCCACCGTGGCCAAAAAAGGCCGGCGGAGGGGCGGCTCCAAGCGGATCTGGGGCGGGGCGAATTTTTGGTCCGATTTGCAAAGCCTGGGGGCGTCGGCTCGGCCCGCCGGTTCGGCCTGGTCGCCCGGCGAGTCCAGCAGCTCCAGCAGATCGCCCAAAGTTTTGGCGTTGGAGAAGTCCGCGGCGGGGGGGGCGTATTGGGCCAAGGTCGACAGCAGCTCGACCTTCTTGATGGAATCCAGGCCCAGGTCGGTTTCCAGATCCAAGGACAGTTCGAGCATTTCCGAGGGATAGCCGGTTTCCTGCGACAAAATTTCAAAGAGCAGCCGTCGGCGGTCGTCGCGTCCGGGGGCATGGCCGCCGGCCGGGCCGGCCACGGAGCTGTCGCTCGGGGCGGGACCGCCGAAGGGCGCGGGGGGCGGGCCAGCCGGCATCTCGGCCGCCGACGACTGGCCGGACAGAGTCAGGCAGCGATCGGCCAGCCGCCCCAGGGTTTGGGCTTCGCCCAGATCGGCGTTCATCGACGACAAGCCGGGAAACTGCTGCGACACCGCGGAAAGCAGCTCCACCTTCTTGATGGAGTCGAGCCCCAGATCGGCTTCCAAGCTCATTTCGCGCGTCAGCGCCTCGGGCGGATAGCCGGTTTCCTGAGCTACGACGTTGGCGAGCAGGGCCCAGATCTTGGCGGCGGGGGCGGCCTCGGCCGGCCTGGCGTCACCGTTGGATTTGCCGAGCGTCGAGCGGTCCGGCGGCGGCACGGCGACGATGTTAGGCCGGAACGCCGGGCGTCTCGGGGGCCGCAGCGTCGTCAGGGGCGAGCTTGGAACCGTTTTGACGACCGAGGGGTCGGCGGGACGCTGGCCGGCCTCGCTCGGGGCGACCGTCGGTCCGCCCAGGCGGATGGCCGGGGTCGGCGGAGCGGGGGCTGGCGGAGCGGGTTTGGCGGCAAGCTGGCCGGAGAGCTGGGCCAAAAGGCGGTTGCTTTCCTTTTGCAGCGCGAGCAGGGACCGCCAGCCTTCGGCGGCCGGCTCGACGGGCGGTCTGGGCGGGGGCGGAGAGAAGACGTTGCCGCCGTTCAAGGACAAAAAGTGCCCTTTGGGCTTGGGCTCGGGCTGCCGGAGGGTCGGCCAGGCCGCGAGACGAACGGGCAGGCCCGCGGCGGCCAAGGCGCCCAAGACGCGGCCCAGGGAGCGGCCCGAGTCGGCCCAGGGGAAGCGCAAGGCTCGGGCGTCGGCTGGCGGCGCGGCCTCCGGACCGAGCACGACGACGAGATCGGCCGCTTTGACGGCCTGCGCTTCGGCGTCCAGCTCGGCCATCTCCGCGAGCTCGATTTTGACCGCCTCGATGGGCTCGAGATTGGCCGCGCGGTCAGCTTCCATTTTTAGGGCCAGCTCCACGGTCCGGGTCAGCGCCTCTTCGGCGCTGATCTCGCCCAGGGCGTGCTTGGCGGCCGGCACGCCCAGGCGACGGCCGGCGGCGACGGCGGGCGTCAGCCCGAAGTCCCGCAGCAGATCGCTCAAGGCCGTCTCCAGGGTCGCCAGAATCAGAGCCGAGACGGCCGGCTGGGCCAAGGCCTCGGCCCAGAGGCGGCGGGCCTGGAGAGGCGCCAGAGCGGGCGGGTCGAGCAGCAGGCCCAAGTTGCAGGGCGCCAGGCCGAGGCGGCCGCGGATCTCCTCGGCCAGATCGAGGCGTCGCTGGAAGGCGGGAAAGGCCAGGGCCAGCTCGCGGCACAGGCCGCGGTTGGGAAAGGCCAGCCGCTCGGGATAAAGGAAGGTCAGCTTGGCCTCGCGGCCGAGGGCGGGTCCGCGGCCGAGGAAAAAGTTGCGCTGCCGGGCTTCTTCGGCCAAAAGGGCCAAATTGGCGTTGGGCCCGCCGAGCAGAAAGCTGGCGGCGGCGGCCTGGCCGATGACTTGGGCGTAGTCGCCCAAAAAAACCAGCCTCAATTTGCGGTTGGGGTCGAAGGAGGCGTTTAGGGACGCGGCCTGGGCGTCGATGGCTTCCGGGGTGAAGGCGCCAAGCAGGCGCTGGACCCCGGCCGCGGCCTCGGCGACGTCGTCGGCCGAAACGGCCGCCAGGTGGAGGCCCAAGTCGTCGACGGGCTTGTCGTCGGGGGCCGCCTCCTCCAGCAGGCAGTGGAAATTGCTCCCCCCGAAGCCGAAGGCCGACACGCCCGCCCGTCTGGGTCGGCGCGGAGAGGCCAGCCAGGGCCGGGCGATCGGGCTGAGATAAAAGGGGCAGGAGCTTTCGGCGAGGGGAGGCAGCGGCCTTTCGGTCTTGACGATGGGCGGCAGGACCTTGTGATGGAGAGCCAAGACGGCCTTGATCAGGCCGGCGGCGCCGGCCGCGGCCTTGGCGTGGCCTATTTGGGACTTGACCGAGCCCAGGGCGCACCACGGAGTTTGATGATAGCCGGCGTCGGGCGGCGAGCCAGGACGGCCGGAGGCGTCGGCCTGGCCGGCTTCCGGGGCCGTCGGCCGAACCTCGCCGAACTGCTCGCACAGCGCGGCCAGCTCGGCCCCGTCGCCGACGGCCGTGCCGGTGCCGTGGGCCTCCACCAGCTCGACGTCGAGGGGCGACCAGCCCGCTTCGGCGTAGGCCGCCTCCAGAGCCCTCTTTTGGCCCTGGGCGCTGGGGGCGAAGACGGCCGTCCCGCGTCCGTCGCTGGAGGCGCCCACGCCGCGGATGACCGCGTAGAGGCGGTCGCCGTCGCGGAGGGCGTCGTCGAGGCGCTTGAGCACCAAAACGCCCAAACCCTCGCCCAGCAGGGTGCCGTCGCCGTTTTCGTCGAAGGCGCGGACCTCGCCGGTGGGCGAGAGGGCCGGAGTTTTGGAAAAGCAGGCGAACATGAAAGGATCGGTGAAAGTGTCCATCCCCCCGCTGACGACCAAATCGGCCCGTCGGCACGTCAGCTCGGCCAAGGCCTGGCCCACGGCGGCCAGCGAGCTGGCGCAGGCGGCGTCGACCACCAGGTTGGCGCCGCCCAAATTGAGGCGGTTGGCGATGCGGCCGGCGGTGACGTTGCCCAGCAGGCCCGGAAAGGAGGTTTCGCGCCAGGGCGCGAACTGCTCGGCGAAGCGCTCGAGCACGTCCGCGGCGACAGCCGGGTCGACCCCGCCGTCGGCCAGGGCCTTCTTGAGCTGCGGGTGAGCCAGACGGCTGCCCAAGGTCACGACCATCTTCAGCGCCCCGGTCACGCCCAGCACGACCGCCGTGCGGCGATGGTCGAAGCTTTCCGCGGGATAGCCCGCGTCGCGCAGGGCCTCCTCGGCCGCCACCAGGCCCAGTAGCTGGGTGGCGTCGGTGGCCTCGACGTCCTTGGGGGTGATGCCATGCCGGAGGGGCTCGAAGGGCACCTCAGGCAAGAAAGCCCCGCGGCGGGCGTAGATTTTGTCGCGAGCCTTGGGGTCGGGGTCAAAGTAGTCGTCGACCTTGAAGCGGCTGGTCGGGACGTCGGTCAGAGCGTCGCGGCCGTCGCGGACCAGGGACCAATAGCCCGCCAGGCCCGGCCGGCCGCCTGGAAAAAGGGCCCCCAGGCCGATGACGGCGACGGGGACCGCGCCGCCGGCGGGTTGAGGCGCCGGCTTGCTTTTTTGGGACTCGATGCTCATGCTGGGTTCGTGCCGATCCTGAAAAAATCGTCCGCCGACAGGGCGGAGCCGTCCGCTGCGGCCGCCGGACGGCCGGGACGGAATAAGGACAATTTTTAATAATTGCATATTTGGCCTGGGTTTTCAACACCGAAAAAAGCCTTTCAGACAAGCCTTGAGGTGGCGGTTCTTGGCCGACGGCCAGTCGACGGGACGCTGGCGGCGGCCGCGGGACCGGGTTTTCGGCTTGCCAGGCCGTGGTCCGGGACAGCGGGCGGGAGAGTTGGCGGGCTTGCTTGAGGGCGGTCAGTCAGGGCTAAGAGGCTCGCGGGCTCAGGGGCGCTGGACCCGGCCCGAAAAGCCTTGCTCGTCTGGTTTGTCCTTGGAACATGATAAAAATCGGCCTGACTTTGGTCGAACATCTACGCGTGTTTGCGTTTAAAGTTTTCTAAACTTAGCATTACGGTGTCTATTATGATAATTTCAAAATAGTTAGATATTTATTCTATATTAATTATTTAATAATAAATAGAATATTTATTCTGATAGTTTATCTATTTATGGTATTAAAATAACAAATTATGAAAAAGTACTTAATTTATTAGTTAAAATATTGTTAAAATTGATAATAATGGTGACGATTGGGTTTGGCTGCCATTGACAGAGATTATATAAGTTGACCTAATTAATAGCGCCATTATTGCTGGTTTATTGGCTAGTCACTATTATTTTAGCGAATATTTTTTTATAGTTTGCTGTTTTAGTACTTTTTAGAGATAAATAAATAAATAAATAAACAAACAAACAAACAAACAAACAAACAAACAAATAAATAAATAAATAAACAAATAAGACCAAAATAGTACGGCTAAATGACGATTTGGATCTATTTTTTAGATGATGATGATGATGATGATGATGATGATATTATTATTGATCTAAAGTATATTTTATATTATATATTTAATATTAAAATAATTAATAATAAGTTATAATGATTAAATAAGGGAACATAAGACAAATAAGAAAAAAATATAGTTAATATTATAGACTTACAGATAAAATATTATTGATGTTGGGCTATTGATCTTAAGTTTCTGTAAAGTTAAAGCAATATTTTGAAATAATCTGAAAATTACAATTAATATTCTTTTTAGGATTATATAAATAATATTATACGAGATTTATGGCTTTTTTGCCATAGACTTAAATTATGACGTAAATATCAAGAAAAAGAGTTGCCGCCTGGCAGTTTTGCTCCAAAATCTTTGAATCCAGAACATGCGGGGCGGGCCAGGGTGCAAATCTGGCGGATCTGAGACGCTGAACGGGAGACTTTCCTTAAAACGCCGCCAGGCGTCAAAGGGCGGGCGCCTGACAAAATCGGCGGCACAGGCCGGCGCAGGCCTGACCGGCGGCCGAAAAAAACGGCGACGCCGGCGGCGGGTCGAGGCGTCCGCCGGCAGGGCGGGCGACCCGCGCGACAGGTTCCGGTCCTCAGCCTGCGGGGCGCCGGGTCGTCGCGGACGACGAAACCTGGCGACCGCCTTCAGGGGCCAGCCTCCAAGGCCTCCAGCCAAGACCCTCAGCCAGCCGCCCGCCAAGCCCGCCATAAACCGCGCCTTCTCCCTTGGGCCCCCAAACGGAAAAGCCGGCTGAAGTTTGGGATCAGTCGGGGACTGTGCTATCATTTGGGCCTGAGCTCAGAACCGGCGCCGGCCGCGGGAGCCGAATCCGGTCGGCGTCCAAACCGGATCGTCGGCCACGGCGGACCTTTTTAAAAAATTGATAACAAGGCTAAAACTAACATATTATGACCTAATTCGAAAATATGATCGTTATTAATGACGTATTTAAAATGACTATTCCATGGCTAAATAAAATTTTATAACTTGATAGTCTAAATAAATACTTTATAAATGTCGTTAAACTTGTCGTATTCAGTCTTGGACTGTATTTTTTTAGTTTGAGCATGAAAAGCGACCCAAAAGCGTGATTTAGACGCGTCAATTTTCTCTTGCCGCCGCGGACCTCCCTTAGCCGTGGCGCTTGCGGTTCGAAAAACCGATGACGGCTCTTTTAATCTTGGCGGCCCTGGCTCTTGACTGGCTGTTGGGCGCGCCGCAAAATTGGCCCCATCCGGTGCGCCTGCTGGGCCGGCTGATTGTTTGGGGCGAAAAGGCTTGCCTGGACGTCTTGGGCCGCCGGCCTTCAAGGCCTGCGGCCCGCGTGGCCGCCGGCGCCTTTTTGACTGCCGGCGTCGTCGCCGTCGCGGGCTTGGCCGCGTGGCTGACGTTGCGTCTTTTGGGGGCCCTGTCGTCGGTCTTGTGGACGCTGGCCGCCGTCTACCTCTGCTACGCCGCCTTGTGCCTGCGGGATTTGCTGACGCACGCCGAAAACGTCGAAAAGGCTCTGGAGCAGGGTCATTTGGAGCAAGCCAGGTCGGCGTTGGCCTGGTTCGTGGGCCGCGACACCGCCGGCCTCGATCCGGCCGCGACGCGCCGGGCCGTGACGGAGACTTTGGCCGAAAATTTCTCCGACGGCCTGGCCGCGCCCTTTTTGGCCCTGGCCCTGGGCGGACCGGTCTTGGCCTGGATGTACAAGGCCGTCAACACCTTGGACTCCATGGTAGGCTACAAAAACGAGCGATATCTGCATTTGGGCCGCTGCTCGGCCAAGCTCGACGATTTGGCCAATTTTTTGCCCGCCCGGCTGGCCGCCTTGCTTTTGATTTTGGCCGCCTGGCTGCGCGGCCTCGACCATCGGGCCGCCTGGCGGCTGTGGCGTCGCGAGGGGCGGTTCCATTCCAGCCCCAATTCCGGTCAGACCGAAGCGGCCATGGCCGGGGCCTTGGGCGTCTTTTTGGGCGGCCGGTCCTTCTACGGGGGCTTGGCCGTCGACAAGCCGGTCATCAACGCCGGCGGCGGGGAGTCGACCGCCCGGACGGTCGCCGAGGCCATGGCCTTGGTCAAGACGGCCTCGCTGCTGGCCGCGGCCTTGGCCGTGGGTCTCGAAGGGCTAATTTGGGCCTGGGCCGCCGTCCCCTGGGGTTGGGGCCTGCCATTTTAGCGGCTGTCCGGGAGCGGGCCGCCCGCGCGCCCGGGCCAGCCGAATCGCCGCCGTCGGCTGACCTTCGTCCAAGAATTTCCGCTGCCCGTTCAATCGTCAAGTCATGACGGTTTTCAAGTCATCCATGGCCTTTTTAGGTATCTAAATGTCAATCGAGGCGCACGGCGGCCGCGTTCACGAGGCCGCCAGAATTTTGCAAAAATCAGTTCGGGAGATCGCCGATTTTTCCGCCAACCTCAATCCCTGCGGCCAGCCGAAAGGTCTGCGGGCCTGCCTGTCGGCCGCCTGGGCGGACGCTGTCCATTATCCCGAGCCCGACGCCGGGCCTTTGACGGCCAAGATAGCCGCCAAGCGGGGCCTGGACCCGCGGACCGTCGTGCCGGGGGCCGGCTCGACGCCTTTGATCTACCGTCTGGTCAGGGTTTTGGCGCCTCGCCGCCTGGCGGTGCTGGCTCCGGCCTTTTCCGAGTACGCCGCGGCCGCCGCGGCCGCCGGCCTGGCGGCCGAACATGTTTCGGCGCCGGAGGAGAACGGCTGGCTGGTCGATCTTCCGACGGTCGAGCGCCTTGTCGCGCTCAAGCCCGATTTGGTCTTCGCCGCCCGCCCGGCCAACCCCACCGGCCGGCTGATCCCGCCCGAGCCGTTGGAGGCCCTGATCGAGGCCGCCGAGAGCCGGGGCTTCCAGCTGGTTTTGGACGAAGCTTTCCTGGACTTCGCCGTCGGCGCCGCCAGCTTGGAGAGCGCCGTCGCCCGACGGCCCCGGCTGACGGTTCTGAGATCGCTGACCAAGATTTTCGCCGTGCCCGGCCTCAGGCTGGGATATTTGGCCGCCGCGCCGGATTTGGCCGACCGCCTCAGGCGCGCCGGAGAGCCTTGGGCGGTGAGTTCGCCGGCGCTGGCCGCCGGGCTCTTTTGCCTGGAGCAGGACGCCTTCATGGCCCGCGCTCCGCTCGTCACGGCCCGGCTGCGGCGGCGGCTGGAGGCCGCGCTGGCTCCCTACGGCCAGCTGACGCCCTCCGACGTCAACTACGTCCTTTTTCGGGCCGAGCCGGCCCGGACCCGGAAAATGACGGCTTTTCTCTTTCAACGGGGCCTGCTGGTCCGCGACGCCGCCAACATGCCGGGTCTGGGGCCCGGCTGGCTGAGGTTCGCCGTTCGCCCGGCCCCGGAGCTTCAAAGGCTGGAGACGGCCTTGGAGGAATTTGATGCCTGAGCTGCCCGAAGCCGAAACCATGGCCCGGGATTTGGGCCGCGCCGTGACCGGGCGGACCATCTCGGAGGTCTTGGTCGCCTATTGGCCCATCGTGGCCTCGGATCACGACGAATTCGCCCGTCTCCTCGCGGGCCGCCGCATCGAAGGGGCCAGCCGTCTGGGCAAATGGGTCCGCCTCGATCTTTCGGGAGGGGCCGCGCTGCTGGTCCACCTCAAGATGACCGGACAGTTCCTGCTGGGCGAGTGGCCGGGCTCGACGGACGGCCCCTGGCCCCCCCACGCCCGGGCGGCCTTTCGGCTGACCGGCGAGGGCGAGCCGCTGACGCTGTTTTATCGGGACGTCAGAAAGTTCGGGCGGCTGCGGGCCTTCGAGGCCGACGGCTTGCGGGCCTTTCTCGACGAGCTGGCCTTGGGCCCGGATCCCTTCCAAGCTTCGCCGGAGGAGTTTCATCGGCTGGTTTCGGGCAAACGGGGCGCCCTCAAGGCCGTGCTGCTCGATCAGCAGACCGTGGCGGGCCTGGGCAACATCTACGTGGACGAAAGCCTGTTCGCGGCGGGCCTCTCGCCCTGGCGGCCGGCCGGCGGCCTGAGCCGGGCCGAGTCGGACTCGCTGCTGGCGCGCGCCCGCGAAATCTTGGCGACGGCGGTGGAGCTGCGGGGCTCGACCGTCGGCAATTATCAAGGCCTGGAGGGCGCCGGCGCCTATCAAGGCCGCCATCAGGTTTACGGCAAGTCCGGCTGGCCATGCCCCCGCTGCGGCGAGACTTTGGTCAAGTCCGTGGTGGGCGGGCGCTCCAGCGTCCATTGCCTCAAATGCCAAAAATGAGCGGCCTTCCGGGCTGGGCCGGCGTCCGCAGGGCTGGCTCGGAAGGCCGCCCGGCCGGCGGCCGGGTTCGGCTGGGCTTGGAGACTTTTTTGGCCGACGGCGGCTTCGGCCGCTTCAAGGGCCCCTTGGGGCTGTTGGCCAACCAGGCCTCGGTGGGGCCCGACTACCGTCACGCTCTGGCCGTCTTGGACCAGGCCCGGCCGGGGCAGGTCAAGGCCGTCTTTTCGCCGCAGCACGGCTGGGCCGGGGAAAAGCAGGACAACATGCGCGAGTCGGCCCACGGCTCGCTCAAGGACGGCCGGCCGATCTTCAGCCTCTACGGACGGGAGCGCCGCCCGACCCCGGAGATGCTGCAAAATTTGTCGGCCTTGATCGTCGATCTCCCCGACGTGGGAACCAGAGTCTACACCTTCGCCCAAACCATGTCGCTGTGCCTGGAAGCCTGCGCCGAGGCCGGCGTCGAGGTGGTGGTCCTCGACCGGCCCAACCCCGTCGGCGGCCTGGCGCTGGAGGGCAATCTGCTCGACGACGACTGCCGATCCTTTGTGGGCCTCCACCCCACGCCCCTGCGCCACGGCCTGACGCTGGGGGAGCTGGCCGTCTTTTTCGCCGCCAGGCTGCCCCGGCCCCCGGCTTTGACTGTCGCCCCGCTTCAAGGCTGGCGAAGGGAAATGTTTTTCGCCGACACGGGCCTGCCGTGGGTCATGCCCTCGCCCAACCTCCCGACCGCGGAAACGGCCTGGCTCTACCCCGGCCAAGTGCTTTGGGAGGGCACCAACCTCTCCGAGGGCCGAGGCACGACCAAACCCTTCCATCTGACGGGGGCGCCCTTCGTGGACGGGGAAAAGCTGGCCGCCGACCTCCGGGCCTTCAAGCTGCCGGGGCTGGCCGTCCGGGCGGTCCAGTTCGAGCCCTGCTTCGGCAAGTGGGCCGGCCAGGTCTGCGGCGGCGTCGAGCTTCACCCGCTGGACCGCTCATTTGAGCCTCTTTGGACCTCCCTGTCGATGCTGGAGGCGATCCTCAAGCGCTGGCCGGAGGATTTTAGGCTCAAAGAGCCGCCCTACGAGTACGAATGGGACCGCCGGCCGATCGATCTCATCTTGGGGCGGCGGAGCGTCTTCGATCAGCTGGCCGCGGGCGTCCCGGCCCGAACGCTGAGGGACTCCTTCGTCGCCGAGCTGGCCGCGTTCGAGCGAGCCAGGCGCGAGACCCTGTTGTACGCGTAAGGCTGGCCAAAGGCGCTGCAGTTCGGAAAGCCGGCGGCGCGTCCTGAAGGTCGGCAAAGAGGCCGGATCTTTTTGGACGAGGTCTTGGACAAGGGCGGCCGACGGAGCCCTTTTGACCGTGGCGGTCGGCCTGGGCCGGCCAAGAAAGGGCCAA